>NZ_LZII01000025.1:0-67921 GCF_001667425.1 Mycobacterium sp. 852002-51613_SCH5001154
GTCTGGCCCCCTCGCGGGCCGAGGCCCGCTCGTCCTCAGTGCCTCAAGCCATCGGTTTCACTTCGTCCTCGCGGGCCGAGGCCCGCTCGTCCTCAGTGCCTCAAGCCATCGGTTTCACTTCGTCCTCGCGGGCCGAGGCCCGCTCGTCCTCAGTGAAACTGACCCTCTTCGGTGGAGCCGGTCAGCGCGGTGGTCGACGAGGTGGGGTCAACCGTGGTGGCGATGCGGTCGAAGTAACCGGCACCGACCTCGCGCTGGTGCTTGGTCGCGGTGTAACCGCGCTCCTCGGCGGCGAACTCGCGCTCCTGCAGCTCCACGTACGCGGTCATCTGGTTGCGGGCGTAGCCGTAGGCCAGATCGAACATCGAGTAGTTCAGCGCGTGGAAGCCGGCCAGCGTGATGAACTGGAACTTGAATCCCATTGCGGCAAGCTCCTTTTGGAACTTCGCGATGGTGGCGTCATCCAGGTGCTTGCGCCAGTTGAACGACGGCGAGCAGTTGTAGGCCAGCATCTGGTCGGGGAACTCAGCCTTGACGCCCTCGGCGAACTTGGCGGCCAGGTCGAGGTCCGGTGTGCCGGTCTCCATCCAGATCAGGTCGGCGAACGGCGCGTAGGCCTTGGCCCGGGCGATGCAGGGCTCCAGGCCGTTGCGCACCCGGTAGAAGCCTTCCTTGGTCCGCTCACCGGTGATGAACGGCTGGTCACGCTCGTCGACGTCGGAGGTGATCAGGGTCGCCGCCTCGGCATCCGTCCGGGCGATGACGACGGTCGGCACGTCGCAGACGTCGGCCGCCAGGCGGGCCGAGGTCAGCGTCCGGATGTGCTGCTGGGTCGGGATGAGCACCTTGCCGCCGAGGTGACCGCACTTCTTCTCCGACGCGAGCTGGTCCTCCCAGTGCGAGCCCGCGACGCCCGCCGCGATCATCGCCTTCTGCAGCTCATAGACGTTCAGCGCACCGCCGAAGCCGGCCTCACCGTCGGCCACGATCGGGGCCAGCCAGTTCTCCACCGAGGTGTCGCCCTCGACCCGGGCGATCTCGTCGGCGCGCAGCAGCGCGTTGTTGATGCGACGCACCACCTGCGGCACGGAGTTGGCCGGGTACAGGCTCTGGTCGGGGTAGGTGTGGCCGGACAGGTTGGCGTCACCGGCGACCTGCCAACCCGACAGGTAGATCGCCTTCAGGCCGGCGCGGACCTGCTGAACGGCCATGTTGCCGGTCAGAGCGCCGAGCGCGTTGATCCATTCCAGGTCGTGCAGCTGCTCCCACAGCACCTCGGCGCCGCGGCGAGCCAGCGTGTGCTCCTCGACCACGGTGCCCTGCAGGGCGACGACGTCCTCGGCGCTGTAGGTGCGGGTGACACCCTTCCAACGCGGGTTGGTGTCCCAGTCCTTCTGGATCTGTTCCGGGCTCTTGGGGGTGCCAACGACAGACATTGGGCATGCTCCTTAACGAATCTTCACTACTGGGTGGATGAAACGCTTCACCGGCGGCAGCTAGCGGCTCAACTTCGCTGGTGTGCTAATTCGAAGATGGCACAGCCATTGGCGCAGGTCCACCCGTTTCATTTGCCAATTTCGGCAACGACTCCGCCCCGATTAGCAAATCTTGCGAAGATGAACGGGAACTTAACCGTTTCAGAAACTACCGGTCAGTAACCCAATATCCGCTGGTCAGCGGTAATTTAGCGGGACGCTTGTCCGGTTTAGCGGTTGAAGAGCGCGGCGACCGCTTTCGTCTCGTCGCCGACCACATATGTGAGCGTTGTAACAGGGCGGTCGACCAGCCCGGGACCGAACTGCTCGGTCGAACCGGCCGGATGGATGTGCGAGATGATCTCCAGCTTGTCGCCCAGCGCCACCGGCGCCTCGTGCTCGATCGTGATGCGTAGCGGCCGCGCCATCAATGCCAGGTGCGATGCCAAATAGTCCTCGACGACGCTCCAGTACACGGAGTTGTTCATGTGGTCGAACAGGTCGATGTCGGTGACGCGGACGGGAAACTCGTGGATCTCCTGCGCGTCGTCGCGGCTGCCCGGCTTCAGGTAGCCCTTCCACCGCAGGCGGTCGACGGAGGTGGTCTTGTGCAAGCCCGCGAGGAAGTCGTCGGAGATGCGCGACGGCATCTGGGTTTCCCGGTTGATGTTGATCCAGAAGGCCTCGGACTCGATCAGTCCGCCCTTGCGCCCGTCGACGCGGACCCGCATCTCACACCACCGGTTCGAGGTGCCCGAACACCACCTGCGACAGCGCAGCATGTCCTGGAATTCGATCGGACGGATCAGGTCGAGCATCGTGCGGCGAACGATCCACAGCGGGTGCGTCTCCTCGAAACCCATCTCGCGCAGCTGGTCCTGGCCGATGTCCTGGATGTGCCGGCACGCTGCGTCCAGCCGCAGCCGGCCCGTGCGGTCGATGTCGGCCACCCGCAGCGGCCATTCGCGATCGAACACATCGGGGTGGCCGTCGGGAACCGGCATCAGTTCTTTGTCCAGGCTCACGGCTGTGCTCCCCGTTTCCTCCTCGTGGGCACCCCAGGCCAACCCTGGGGCCTCCGTTGCGAATCATGCCAACGCCCCCGGCCAAAAACCAATTGCGACGCGATCCGCGCCGCTGCGAACTCTGCCAACCTCCACTTCGCAACCCCGGTACCCTGGGGGAAGTGTCCAAGACCTTCGTCGGCTCCCGGGTCCGCCAACTGCGCCACGAGCGCGGCTTCTCCCAAGCCGCCCTAGCCCAGATGCTGGAGATCTCCCCGAGCTACCTGAACCAGATCGAGCACGACGTGCGTCCCCTCACGGTGGCGGTGCTGCTGCGGATCACCGAGGTGTTCGGCGTGGATGCGACGTTCTTCGCCTCGCAGGACGACACCCGGCTGGTCGCCGAGCTGCGCGAGGTGACCATGGACCGCGACCTGGACATCGACGTCGACCCGACCGAGGTGGCAGAGATGGTCAGCGCCCACCCCACCCTGGCCCGCGCGGTGGTCAACCTGCACCGGCGCTACCGGATCACCACGGCGCAACTGGCCGCCGCGACCGAGGAGCGGTTCTCCGACGGCAGCGGCAGCGGCTCGATCACCATGCCGCACGAGGAGGTGCGCGACTACTTCTACCAACGCCAGAACTATCTGCACGAGCTGGACACCGCCGCCGAAGATCTCACGATCCAGATGCGGATGCACCACGGCGACCTGGCCCGCGAGCTGAACCGCCGGCTGACCGAAGTGCACGGCGTGCACATCAACAGGCGGATCGATCTCGGTGACACCGTGTTGCACCGGTACGACCCCGGGACCAAGACGCTCGAGATCAGCAACCACCTCTCGCTCGGTCAGCAGGTGTTCAAGATGGCCGCCGAATTGGCCTACCTCGAGTACGGCGACCTCATCGATCACCTGGTGGAGGAGGGCAAGTTCACCAGCGACGAGTCGCACACGCTGGCGCGACTGGGGCTGGCCAACTACTTCGCCGCGGCCGCGGTGCTGCCCTACCGCCAATTCCACGACGTCTCGGAGAACTTCCGCTACGACGTCGAGCGGTTGTCCTCCTTCTACTCGGTGAGCTACGAGACCATCGCGCACCGGCTTTCGACGCTGCAACGGCCATCGATGCGCGGCGTGCCGTTCTCGTTCGTCCGCGTCGACCGTGCCGGCAACATGTCAAAACGCCAGTCCGCCACCGGGTTCCACTTCTCGTCCAGCGGTGGCACCTGTCCGCTGTGGAACGTGTACGAAACGTTCGCCAACCCGGGCAAGATCCTGGTCCAGATCGCCCAGATGCCCGACGGCCGCAACTACATGTGGGTGGCCCGGACCGTGGAGCGACGGGCCGCCCGGTATGGTCAGCCGGGTAAAACCTTCGCGATCGGGCTGGGCTGCGAGCTGCGCCATGCGCACCGGCTCGTCTACTCGGAAGGACTCGACGTCTCGGGGGATTCAGGAACAGTGGCCACACCGATCGGCGCGGGTTGCCGGGTCTGCGAACGCGACAACTGCCCGCAGCGGGCGTTCCCGGCCTTGGGGCGCGCCCTGGATCTCGACGAGCACCGCAGCACGGTCTCCCCGTATCTGGTGAAGCAACCGTGACCGGCGCTGCGAACGGCCGCATCCCGTCGGGGCGGTTCCGCGAACTGGGCCCGGTCAACTGGGTTCTCGCGAAGCTGGCCGCGCGCACGGTCCGGGCGCCCGAGATGCATCTGTTCACCACGCTGGGTCAGCACCGCCTGCTGTTCTTGGCGTGGAGCATTTACAGCGGCCGCGTGCTGCGGGGCCGGCTGCCGGCGATCGACACCGAGCTGGTGATCCTGCGGGTCGCGCATGTGCGCGGTTGCGAATACGAACTGCAGCACCATCGCCGGATGGCCGCCAAGCAGGGGCTCGACGCCGACCTGCAGGCCGCCATCTTCGCGTGGCCCGAACGGCAGGACCGCGTCGAGGCGCGCCTGACCGTGCGCCAGCAGGCGCTGCTGACGGCCACCGACGAGTTCGTCAAGGACCGCACCATCACCGACGCCACGTGGCAGCAGCTCGCGGAGCACCTGGACCGGCGTCAGCTGATCGAATTCTGCTTGCTGGCAAGCCAATACGACGGCCTGGCCGCGACGATGGCGGCCCTGGACATTCCGCTGGACAACCCCCGCTAGACCCGCGCCCGTCAGAGGTAGACGCTGGCGAGCACGGCAAGCGTCAGCAGCAGCGGCGGCACGGAGAGCCCGAACCCGAATCCCGACCAGGCGTATTTCCTGCGCCGGCGCAGCAATGACGCCCACATCGTGGCGCAGACCGCCAGCGCGAGCGACAGCAGCAACACCGTCGGGGCCCACTGCCCCACCGCCGCGTTGTCGTCGGCGATCGAAAAGGCCGCCAACCACAGGACGTAGCCCGCGGCGAGGCCGCCGATGGCCCCCAGAACGATGTCGCTGCGCATGTGGTCAGAAGTTGATCATGTGGCCGACCAGGCCGTGGAAGCACTCCTGCAGCGCCTCCGACATGGTCGGATGCGTGTGCACGTTGCGCGCCAGCTCGTTGGCGGTCAGGTCCCACTTCTGCGCCAGCGTCAGCTCGGGCAGCAGCTCGGACACGTCGTGGCCGATCAGGTGCCCGCCGAGCAGCTCGAGATGCTTCGCGTCGGCGACCAGCTTGACGAAGCCGCTGGGGTCGCCCAGGCCATGCGCCTTGCCGTTGGCGGTGAACGGGAACTTCGCCACCACGACGTCGTGGCCTTCGTCGCGTGCCTGCTGCTCGGTCAGCCCGAAGCTGGCCACCTGGGGCTGGCAGAACGTGGCCCGCGGCAGCATCCGGTAGTCGCCGAGCGCCAAAGTCTCTGCGCCGGCGATGGTTTCGGCCGCCACCACACCCATCGCCTCGGCGACGTGGGCCAGCATCAATTTCCCGGTGACGTCACCGATGGCGTAGATGTGCGGCACGCTGGTGATCATGTATTCGTTGATACCGATGGCCTTGCGGTCGGTCAGCGCGACGCCGGCATTCTCCAGGCCATAGCCCTCGACGTTGGGCGCAAAACCGATGGCCTGCAACACTTTTGCGGCCTTGATTTCCTCGGAATTACCGCCCTTGCTGACCACGACGGTCACCTCGGCACCGTTGTCGGAGATGGACTCGACCTTGGTCCCGGTGAGGATCTTGATGCCCAGCTTCTTGAATTGCTTCTCGATCTCCTTGGAGACGTCGGCGTCCTCGTTGGGCAGCGCGCGCGGCAGGAACTCCACGATGGTCACGTCCACGCCGTAGTTCTTCATGACGTAGCCGAACTCCATGCCGATCGCGCCGGCACCGGCGATGACGATCGACTCGGGCAGCTCGCGGGAGAGGATCTGTTCCTCGTAGGTCACCACGTTGGCCGACAGCGACGTTCCGGGCACCAGCCGGGTGCTGCTGCCGGTGGCGATGATGGCGTTGTCGAACGTAAGGGTCTCGGTCCCGCCGTCGTTGAGGTCCACCGACAACGTGTTGGCGTCGGTGAATCGGCCGTACCCGTTGATCTCGGTGATCTTGTTCTTCTTCATCAAGAAGTGCACGCCCGCGACCCGACCCTCGGCCACCTTGCGGCTGCGATCGAAGGCGGCGCCGTAGTCGAACGTCGCCTCGCCGTTCATCCCGAAAGCCTTGGCCTCTTTGGTGAAGATGTGGACCAACTCGGCGTTGCGCAGCAACGCCTTGGACGGGATGCAGCCGACGTTGAGGCAGACTCCGCCCCAGTATTTCGGCTCGACGACTGCGGTGTTCAGGCCGAGCTGTGCGGCGCGAATGGCTGCGACATATCCGCCGGGACCGGCCCCGAGGACGACGACGTCAAAATGGGTCACGGCCCCTACCCTAGTGGCCGTCCGGGCGGGGCGTTAATACGGAATGAGGCCGAGGAGGCAGTGGCCCACCCGCGCGCAGTGGTAATAGCCGTGCAGGGGCGCCGCGGCGGCCAGGGAGGCGAACGGCCCCGACATCACCGCCAGCGAGAGCGCCGAGACCAGCGGCCTGCCCTCGACCATCGCGAGCAGCACGCCACCGACGGCGCACGCCACCACGTACACCAGGACCGCGAAGAGCGCTGCGGTCTGGTCGGTCGAGTGATACCACCAATAGAACAGGCCGAACCCGACGACGGCCGCCACACACCACACCCCGAGGATCGTCAGCAGCAGCTTCCACCACTTCAGGTAGAGGTAGCGCCCGGGAACGGTGACGGGTTGCACCGGCGCGACAGCGGATTCGGCGTCGGCGCCCTGTTCGGACGCGGCCGGCTCGGCCCTTTCCGGTTCGTCCTTCGCGGCGGCGGGCTGCTCGCCGGCGTCCTCGGAGTCGTCCGAGAAGTCCGGCACCCACGATTGGGTGCCGGTGTCCTCGTCGGAATCGGAGAAGTCGGGCTTCCACGCCTGGGTGCCCGGGCTCGACGGGGTGTCGTCGTCAGCCATGGGCGGTCACCTGGAGGGCGACGAGCACACCGAACCAGCCGGGCGCCAGCGCCAGGATGAACGCGCCGAGCATCGTCACCCACCGACGTCCGGAGAAGAGGATTGTCAGCAGCCCGGCGACGCTCGGAATCCCGACCACCAGCGCGACGGCGAAGACCGGGCGGTAGCTCGGATGGACGGTCCCGGCGAGTCCCACCCCCGCCAACAGCCCGACGGCGGCGCCGATCAGCATGGCGCCGGCCAACAACCGCGGACGCGGGAGGGGGATCACGATTTCGACATTACTGGTGTCACCGACCCGGAGGGCACGTTCGGAATGCCGCGTCAGTCACCACCTGACCGCGCGCGCAAGGGCGTTCGCCACGTTCGTAGTCGGCGCCGGTGATGACCCGGGCGTCCCGCAGCCCGGCCTGTTCGTCGTCGGTGAAGACGCGGCCGCGGGACAGGAACCGCACCCCTTCGGGCGCCTCCAGGCTGAACCCGCCGCCCCGGCCCGGGACCACGTCGATGACGAGCTGGGTGTGCTTCCAGGTCTGATACTGCGGGCCGGAGATCCACACCGGCACCCCGTCCGTTCCGACGTCGAGCACCCCGAGCAACACGTCGCGGTCGCCGACGAGGAAATCACCGAGGGGGTAGCACATCGGCGACGACCCGTCGCAGCAGCCGCCGGACTGGTGGAACATCACCGGGCCGTGCCGGTCCTGCAGTCGCTCCAACAATTCGGCGGCGTCCGCGGTGATGACCACCCCTGTTACGGGACCCGATGCCATCTAGAAGAAGCCCTGCGCCTTATCGGAGTAGGACACCATCAGGTTCTTGGTCTGCTGGTAGTGGTCGAGCATCATCTTGTGGTTCTCCCGGCCGATGCCCGATTGCTTGTAGCCGCCGAACGCGGCGTGGGCGGGATACACGTGGTAGCAGTTGACCCACACCCGACCGGCCTGGATGTCCCGCCCGGCCCGGTAGGCGGTGTTGCCGTCGCGGCTCCACACCCCCGCACCCAGACCGTAGAGGGTGTCGTTGGCGATCGAGATCGCGTCGTCGTAGTCGGAGAACGACGTCACCGCCACCACCGGGCCGAAGATCTCCTCCTGGAAGATCCGCATCTTGTTGTTGCCGGCGAAAATCGTCGGCTGCATGTAGTAACCGCCGGACAGGTCGCCGCCAAGCTCGGCGCGCTCCCCGCCGGTGATGACCTTGGCGCCCTCGTCCTTGCCGATCTCGATGTAGGACAACACCTTTTCCAGCTGGTCGTTGGATGCCTGCGAACCCAGCATCGTCTCGGTGTCCAGCGGATCACCCTGCCGCACCGCCTTGGTCCGGATGGCGGCCAGCTCCAGGAACTCGTCGTAGATGTCGGACTGGACCAGGCTGCGCGACGGGCAGGTGCACACTTCGCCCTGGTTGAGGGCGAACATGGTGAAGCCCTCGAGCGCCTTGTCCTGGAAGTCGTCGCCCTTGGCCATCACGTCGGAGAAGAAGATGTTGGGGCTCTTGCCGCCGAGCTCGAGGGTGACCGGGATCAGGTTCTGCGACGCGTACTGCATGATCAGCCGTCCGGTGGTGGTCTCCCCGGTGAACGCGATCTTGGCGATCCGGTTGCTCGACGCCAGCGGCTTGCCCGCCTCGGCGCCGAACCCGTTTACGACGTTGACCACACCCGCGGGCAACAGGTCACCGATCAGCGACATCAGGTAGAGCACCGAAACCGGCGTCTGCTCGGCGGGTTTGAGCACCACCGCGTTGCCGGCCGCCAGCGCGGGGGCCAGCTTCCAGGTGGCCATCAGGATCGGGAAGTTCCATGGAATGATCTGCCCGACCACGCCGAGCGGCTCGTGGAAGTGGTAGGCGACGGTGTCCTCGTCGATCTGGGACAGTGAACCCTCCTGCGCGCGGATCGCCCCGGCGAAGTAGCGGAAATGGTCGACCGCCAGCGTGATGTCGGCGCCCAGCGCCTCGCGGATCGGTTTGCCGTTGTCCCACACTTCGGCCACCGCCAGCGCGGCCTTGTTCTCCTCGATCCGGTCGGCGACCTTGTTCAGGATCGCCGCCCGTTCGGCCGGTGGGGTCTTGCCCCACCCCCCTGCCGCCCCGTGGGCCGCGTCGAGCGCCTTCTCGACATCGGCCTCGTCGGACCGGGCCACCTCGCAGAACGGCTGGCCGGTCACCGGTGTCGGGTTCTCGAAATAGCGGCCCTGCGCGGGCCGGACCCATTCGCCCCCGATGAAGTTGTCGTAGCGGGCTTCATACGACATCAACGCCCCAGCGGAACCTGGACGTGCGAAAACAGTCATCTGCTCTCACTCCTCGCTCACCTGTGTAATACACCTCACACTACCGCCGGAGGCCACAATGGCGGTCATGACATCGCAAGCCCCTGCGGCCCCCGACGACGACCGTGACCCCTACCTGTGGCTCGAAGACGTCACCGGCGAGGAGGCGCTGGATTGGGTGCGGGCACGCAACGAACCGACGCTGGCGACCTTCCGCGACGCGGAGTTCGAGCGAATGCGCACCGAGGCGCTCGAGGTGCTCGACACCGACGCCCGCATCCCGTACGTGGTCCGCCGCGGCGAGTACCTCTACAACTTCTGGCGCGACGCCGACAACCCGCGCGGGCTGTGGCGGCGCACCACGCTGGAAAGCTATCGGACCGATGCCCCCGCCTGGGACGTGCTGATCGATGTCGACGAGTTGGGCCGCACCGACGACGAGAAGTGGGTGTGGGCCGGCGCCGGCGTCATCGAACCGGAGTACACGCGCGCCCTGGTCGCGCTGTCCAGGGGCGGCTCGGACGCCTCCATCGTGCGTGAATTCGACATGGCCACATGCGAATTCGTCCGTGACGGATTCGCGCTGCCGGAGGCCAAGTCGCAACTGGCGTGGGTGGATCCCGATACCGTCCTGGTGGGAACGGACTTCGGCGCCGACTCGCTCACCGATTCGGGCTACCCGCGGGTGATCAAGCGGTGGCGGCGGGGCACCCCGCTGGCCGACGCGGAAATCGTGTTCGAAGGCGCGCGCAGCGACGTCCGCGTGTCCGCCTCGGTGGACCGCACCCCAGGCTTCGAGCGCACCCTGCTGGGGCGGGCCCTCGACTTCTGGAACGAAGAGGTCTACGAACTGCGCGGCCCCGAGCTGATCCGGATCGACGCGCCCACCGACGCGAGCCTGTCGATACACCGGGAGTGGCTGCTGATCGAACTGCGCACCGATTGGTTCTACGGCGCTCAGAGCTATCCCGCCGGCTCCCTGCTGGCGGCCAACTATGACGAATTCTTATCGGGCACGGCCGAATTGAGCGTGGTGTTCGAGCCGGACGAGCACACCGCGCTGAACCACTACGCCTGGACGCGCGACCGCCTGTTGATGGTCACCCTCGCCGACGTGGCCAGCCGGGTGGAGATCGTCACGCCGCCCTCGCGTGACGACCCCCTGCGCCCGGCTTCGCCGCGCTTGCGATCGTCACCGAGTATCTGGCGGCGCGAGCCGGTCGCCGGCATCCCCGACGCGACCAACACCGTCGTCGTCGCCGCCGACGACACCGGCGACGAGTTCTTCCTCGACTCCAGCGGATTCGTCACGCCCTCGCGGCTCATGCGCGGCACCGGCGCCGGCCCACTCGAGCAGATCAAGTCGGCGCCCGCCTTCTTCGACGCCGGGAACCTCACGGTGGCACAGCATTTCGTGAACTCGCAGGACGGGACGCCGATCCCGTACTTCGTGGTGCGGCCCGCCGATGCGCGGGGGCCGGGGCCGACCATGCTGTACGGCTACGGCGGCTTCGAATCCGCGAATACCCCCGCCTACAGCGGCGTGCTCGGCCGGCTGTGGCTGGCCCGCGGCGGCACCTACGTGCTGGCCAACATCCGCGGCGGCGGTGAGTACGGGCCCGGCTGGCACACCCAGGCCATGCGCGAGAACCGGCACAAGGTGGCGGAGGACTTCGCCGCGGTGGCAACCGATTTGGTGAATCGCGGCATCGCAGGCGTCGACCAGCTCGGCGCGCAGGGCGGCAGCAATGGTGGTCTGCTGATGGGCATCATGCTGACCCAGTACCCGGAGCGATTCGGCGCGCTGGTCTGTAGCGTGCCGTTGCTGGACATGAAGCGCTACCACCTGCTGCTCGCGGGCGCCTCGTGGATGGCCGAATATGGCGACCCCGACAACCCGGACGACTGGGCGTTCATCTCCGAATACTCGCCCTACCAGAACATCTCGGCTACGCGTCACTACCCGCCGGTGCTGATGACCACGTCCACCCGCGACGATCGGGTGCATCCGGGCCACGCCCGCAAGATGACGGCCGCGCTGGAGGCGGCGGGTCATCGCGTCTACTACTACGAGAACATCGAGGGCGGCCACGCCGGGGCGGCCGACAACCAACAAGTCGCGTTCAAATCGGCGCTGACCTACTCGTTCCTGTGGCGGATGCTGACCAGGCCATAAGATCGTCGGCGTGTCAGCGACCCAACGCATCGAACTCACCCTGCTGGCGACCGGATTGATCTTCGTCCTGGTCTCGGCGGCGCAGGCACGCTACCGCTTCATCGGTGACCGCCGTGCCGGCCGCCGGTTCTACTGGGCGACCGCGATCATCGGCACCGTCTGCTTCGCGGCCGGCACGGGCAGGCTCTGGCCCAACGCCGTCTGCGTGGCGGTGATCTTCTCCGGCCTCGTCGTCCTGTCGGCTTACCTGACGACGCCGTATCTGAAGATCGGCGACCGCATCTACGCGTCGTTACCGGAAAACCGTCAGCCCGACCCGTAAGGAAGCCATGCCGACCAGCGACTTCGAGACGCTCCTGTACACGACGGCCGGCCCGGTGGCCACCATCACGCTGAACCGTCCGGAGCAGCTCAATACGATCGTGCCGCCCATGCCCGACGAGATCGAGGCGGCCGTCGGGCTGGCGGAGCGGGACCCGGCCGTCAAGGTCATCGTGCTGCGCGGCGCGGGCCGGGCGTTCTCCGGCGGTTACGACTTCGGCGGCGGCTTCGTGCACTGGGGCGAGTCGATGATGACCGACGGCAAGTGGGATCCCGGCAAGGACTTCGCGATGGTCACCTCCCGCGAGACCGGGCCGACGCAGAAGTTCATGGCCATTTGGCGGGCATCCAAGCCGGTCATCGCCCAGGTGCACGGCTGGTGCGTGGGCGGGGCCAGCGACTACGCGCTGTGCGCGGACCTGGTCATCGCCAGCGACGACGCGGTGATCGGCACCCCGTACAGCAGGATGTGGGGCGCATACCTGAGCGGGATGTGGCTCTATCGGCTCAGCTTCGCCAAGGCCAAGTGGCATTCGCTGACCGGGCGGCCGCTGACCGGCGTGCAGGCGGCCGAGGTCGAGCTGATCAACGAGGCGGTGCCGTTCGAGCGCCTCGAGGCCCGCGTCGCCGAGATCGCCGGCGAGCTGGCCCGGATTCCGCTGTCGCAGCTGCAGGCGCAGAAGCTGATCGTGAACCAGGCCTACGAAAACATGGGGTTGGCGTCCACCCAGACGCTCGGCGGCATCCTCGACGGCCTGATGCGCAACACCCCCGACGCCCTGGACTTCGTCAAGACCGCCGAAACCCAGGGCGTTCGGGCCGCGGTCGAGCGCCGCGACGGTCCATTCGGCGACTACAGCCAGGCCCCGCCGGAGCTGCGGCCCGACCCCACGCACGTCATCGTGCCTGATCGGGGCCAATGCTGAGATGGACTAGGAACCTGTCCCCCGGCGCACAAAAAGTGTTACCGTAACAACTATGTCCCGGCTAATCACTGGCCTGCGTGCAGGCGTCGCTGTCTTCGCTTTGGGGATCGCCGCTACGGCGTTCCCGAAAACCGCCGTGGCCGATTCCACGGAGGACTTCCCGATCCCGCGCAGGATGATCAACACCACCTGCGACGCGGAGCAGATCATGGCGGCCACCCGCGACACCAGTCCGGTGTACTACCAGCGCTACATGATCGACTTCGACAACCACCCGAACGTCCAGCAGGCGACGATCGACAAGGTGCATTGGTTCTACTCGCTGTCGCCGGAGGACCGCCGGACGTATTCCGAGAACTTCTTCAACAACGACCCGCTCTGGTACGCGTGGCCGAACCACATGAAGCTCTTCTTCAACAACAAGGGCGTCGTGGCCAAGGCCACTGACGTGTGCGCCCAATACCCGCCCGGCGACATGGCGGTCTGGGACTGGGCCGAGCCAACTGGTCCTCCTGGCTGGCCGGGACCCGTCCGCGGCAGGGCTCAGTAATTCCGCGGTAGGGCTCAAGTAATGCGGTGACGCCGCCGGGAACCAGTCTGTGTTGGGTCGTCCCGGCGCCGTCCTCGTGGTACCGCATGTAGGCGCACCGCCGACCGCAGCACGTCAGATCAGCGCGGCTGTACCAATCCGCCCGCCGGGTGCTCCTCGACGTTCTTCAGGAGCAAATCGCGCACAGCGGGACGCGGTCCATACGGACGCAGCATTGTGCTGGCCGGCCGCGGACGCACGTGCTGCGGCCACCAGAACCAGCGCCCGAGCAGGGTGGCCAGCGACGGCGTCATGAACGACCGCACGATCAAGGTGTCGAACAACAGACCCAGCGCGATCGTCGTACCCACCTGGGCCATCACCAGCAGCGGGCTGAACATGAACGTGGCCATGGTCGCGGCGAACACCAGACCGGCGGAGGTCACCACCGAGCCCGAACCGGCCATCGCGCGGATCGTCCCGGTTTTGAGCCCGGCGTGGATTTCCTCCTTGAACCGCGATATCAGCAGCAGGTTGTAGTCCGAGCCGACCGCCAGCAGCAGGATGATCGCCATCGCCAGCACCATCCAGTGCAACTTCAAGCCCAGGATGTACTGCCACAGGAGCACGGAGAGTCCGAATGAGGCGCCCAGTGACAGCAACACCGTGCCGACGATCACAAAGGCCGCCACGGCGCTTCGGGTGATCACCAGCATGATGATGAAAATCAGTGTGGCTGCGGCAATTCCGGCGATCAGCAGGTCGATGTTCGAGCCGTCGTGCATGTCCTTGTACGTCGCGGCGGTACCGCCGAGGTAGACCTTGGCGCCCTCCCATGGCGTGCCCTTGATCGCCTCGTGCACGGCCTGCTTGATCGGTTCGATGTGGCTGATGCCTTCGGGAGTCGCCGGGTCGCCCTCATGGGAGATGATCAACCGGACCGCGCGCCCATCCGGCGAGATGAACTGTTTGAGACCCCGTGCGAAATCCGGACTCTTGAACGCCTCCGGCGGAAGGTAGAACGTGTCGTCATTTTTCGCTTTATCGAAGGCATCACCTTGGGCGGTGGCGTTGTCGGACTGCGCCTTCGCCTGGTCGTTGAGACCCATCGTGGTCGCGTAGTTCGACATGATGGTGTCCAGGTTGTGCTGCTGACTCTCAATCTGCGGCGGTATCAGCGCCACCAGCTTCGGCTGGATCTGATCCAACTTGTCCAGGTTCGCGCTGAGTTCCACGATGTTCTGAGCCACCTGGTCGATGCCGTCGAGCGCGTTGAAGACCGACCGTAGCGCCCAGCAGGCCGGAATGTCGTAGCAGTGCCTCTCCCAGTAGAAGAAGCTGCGGATCGGCCGGAAGAAGTCGTCGAAGTTGGCGATGTCGTCGCGCAACGCCTCGGTGATCTTCACGGTTTCTTTGGTGAGCCTGGTGGTTTCGTGCGTCGTGTTACTGAGGTCCTGGGTGACCTGCATCTGCTCATGCAGCGTTGCCATCGTCTTGCGCAGCTCGTCCGCCTGCTTGAGCAGGTTTGCCGCCTGCTCCTCCTGATAGTGCTGGGTCTGGATCCGCCCTGCGGCTTGTGCACCCATCTGAAAACCGAGGGTGCTGTGGTCGAGCGGCGTGCCCAACGGCCGGGTGATGGTCTGCACCCGGCCGATACCGGGGATGTGGAAGACCGCCTTGGCGACCTTGTCCAGGACCAGGAAATCGGCCGGGTTACGCAGGTCGTGATCGGTCTCGATCATCAACAGCTCGGGATTGAGCCGAGCCTGGTCGAAGTGCCGGTCCGCGGCGGTATAACCGACATTGGCCGGGGTATCTGCCGGCAGGAAGTGGCGGTTGTCGTAGTCCGTCTTGTATCCGGGCAGGGCGAGCAGACCAACGAGAGCGACCCCGATGGTCACCGCGAGAACCGGTGCGGGCCAGCGGACGACCGCGGTGCCGATGCGACGCCAGCCCCGGGTCTGCAGCTTGCGCTTCGGGTCCAGCAGCTTGAAGAACGATGCCACGGTCAGGACCGCCGGTGCCAGAGTCAAGGCCGCGAGGACCGCGACCAGCATGCCGACGGCGCAGGGTATGCCGAGTGACTCGAAGTACGGCAGGCGGCAGAAGCTCAGGCAGTACATCGCGCCGGCGATGGTCAGCCCGGAGCCCAGCACAACGTGGGCCGTGCTGTGGAACATGGTGTAGAACGCTTGTTCGCGGGTCTCGCCGAGACCGCGCGCCTCGTGGTAGCGGCCGACCACGAAGATCGCGTAATCCGTCCCGGCGGCGATCGCCATCAGCACCAGCATGTTGTTGGCGAACGTGGAAAGCCCCATGACGCCGTAGTTACCGAGCGTCGCTACGACGCCTCGAGCCGCGGCCAACTCGATGAACACCATCGCCAGCATGATCAGCATGGTGGTGATCGATCGGTAGACGAACAGCAGCATCACCACGATCACCAAAAAAGTGACAAGGGTGACGAGCATGACGCCCTTCTCGCCCGCATGGGACTGATCGGCGAACAGCGGACCCGCGCCGGTGACGTATGCCTTGATCCCCGGCGGCGCGGGCACCGAGTCCACGATCTTGCGGAGGGCCAGGGCAGACTCGTTCGCCAGGCCGCCGCCCATGTTGCCGGCGAGGTAGACCTGGACGTACGCGGCCTTTTGATCGTGGCTCTGGGAACCCGCCGCCGTCAGCGGATCACTCCAGAAATCCTGCACGTGCTGAACGTGTTTCGTGTCTTGCTCTGCGCGCCTGACGATCTCGTCGTAGTAGCGGTGCGCTTCGGCCCCGAGTGGCTTGTCGCCCTCCAGCAAGATCATGGCCGAGTTGTCGGAGTTGAACTCTTTGAACGTCGATCCGACCTTCATCATCGACTGAAAGGATGCAGCGGCGGTCGGACTCATCGACACCGAGTGGGTTTTGGCGACGACCTCCAGCTGTGGCGAGATGGTGTTGGTGAGAAATACGATGCCCAACCACACCAGGACGATCGGCAGCGCAAGCCGATGGATCATCCGCGGCAGGAACGGCGGGATCAGCGGCTGGTCGACGCGCGGCGCAGCCACGCCTGCCTCGCTCATGCGGACTTGTCCAGGCAGTAGACGAAGGCATTCACCGTTTCGTTGGGCGGCGAGTGATTCGGAGTCTTGATCACGTCACCGCGCCCGTCGTGGTTGTTCACGACGAATTGGCAGGCGATCCAACTGCCGTCTCCTTGCGCCACCAGGTTTGCCGGGATGCCGGGCTTCGTTGAACTCAATACTTTGCTCCAGGGCAAGGGCACGTTGAGGGCCTGCTGCGGATGGGAGTTTTCGTCGAGGTAGTTGATGGTTGCCGTGCTGCCCGGTGAGCCCCAGACCTGGAGCGTGATCGTCTTGGCGTTGAACTCATCGAGGACCTCGCCCGAGGTGCCGCCACCGAACGAGCCCTTGTGAACACCGAAGACGCCGTGCAATCGGTACACGACGAATCCCGACACCGCGACGACCGCTGCGATCGTGAGCACCAACCAGAAACGCCCCAGCAGCCCCGCTTTCCTGGCGCGCTGCGGAGCGACCTGTTCGCCCTCCCTGCCGCCGGAGCCCTGCTTCTGCAGCGGCTCGGTCCTTGGCTCAGTCGTCGTCATGGGCGCTCGAAGTCCTTCCCGTCCACCGGTTGCAGTTCGCCAAGCCACAGCCCCCCGGCCTCCTCTCTGCGTTCATTGCGATCCCGAGATGAGCCCCACGCACGTGGCGGTCAGCAAGCGAGTGAGGGCGACCGTGAAGTCCAGGTTCCACTCGGGGGGAACCACTTCGGGCTCCTCGGCATACGCGTCGGTGAGCCGCTCGGGTGGGTTGGCGACCTGCCACAGGGTGGCCGCCAGCGAGTACGCCGCCAACAAAATGTCGAGCGACCCCGAGCGGCCGAGTTCGGGAACCGCGCTCTCGATGGAATCGGCGAGCGAGAGCGTGGCGGCGGTGCTGATCCGCTTGACCTCGATCACCCGCTCCGCGTCCACCTCGTGTTCGAGGTGCAGGTGCAGGTTAGCCAGCAGGTCGCAAAACAGCGGGTCGTCGGCCAGGGCGTTGGCCAGCGTCTCGGCGATGCGCGACGGCGATTTCGGCCCGGGTTCGGCCAGCTTTTCCGACACCGTGTTCGACCAGCGCACCCACCCCTCGGCGGACAGGTGCAGCAAAACTTCCTTGTGCGAGGTGAAGTAGCGACGGACGGCGGAATAGTGAATGCCGGCCCGGCTGGCGACGGCGGTCAGCGTGACCGAGGCGACGCCCGTCTCGAGCGCCAGTGAACGCGCGGCTTCCACGAGCGCCTCCGCACGTTGGCGCTTCTTCTCCTCGGTGCGGGCGCGTTGGAAGGTTAACTGCGCCACCGGTGGAGCCTAACGCACATTGTGTGATTTGTATAACGCACGGGACGTGATTTGTGTGGGTCACATGAACCGTTCTGGCCAGGTAGAGGTGTAAGTAGTTATGCACACCATCGCGCTCATCGGATTCCTCGGCGGACTCATCACCGGGATCTCGCCGTGCATCCTGCCGGTGCTTCCCGTGGTGTTCTTCTCCGGAGTCGAGGAAACCCCCGCGCGTCGCCGGGCAACCCGGCCGTACCTCGTCATCGCGGGCCTGGTCTGCAGCTTCAGCGTGGTCACCCTGGCCGGCTCGGCCATCCTGTCTGCGCTGCACCTGCCGCAGGACGCGATTCGCTGGGCAGCGCTGGTGGTGCTGACGCTCATCGGCCTCGGTCTGATCTTCCCACCGCTGCAGCACCTGATCGAGCGGCCGTTCGCCCGCCTGCCACAGCGTCAAACGGGAACGGGCAGAACCGGTTTCGGGTTGGGCCTGACACTGGGTGCGTTGTATGTGCCGTGCGCGGGGCCGGTGCTGGCCGCGATCGTGGTCGCGGGCGGCACCGCATCCATCGGCCTGCCCATTGTGATCCTGACCGCCGCGTTCGCCATCGGCACCGCCTTGCCACTGCTGGTCTTCGCGTTGGCCGGGCGGGGTGTCGCCGAGCGCGTCGGCGCGTTCCGCCGGCGGCAGCGCATCGTGCAGATCGCCGGCGGAATCACCATGATCGTGCTCGCCGTGGCGCTGGTGTTCAACCTGCCTGCGACGCTGCAACGCGCCGTCCCCGACTACACGGCGGCGATGCAGAAAGCGGTCGGCGCCAACAAGATCCGCCAGCAGCTCGGGGCGCCCGCCGGCGGCGCGCTGAGCGACTGCACCGAGGGCGCGGAGCGGCTCGAGGCCTGCGGGCCGGCCCCCGCGGTCAGCGGCATCGCAGAATGGCTGAACACCCCCGGCGGCGCACCCGTCGACCTGGCGTCGCTGCGCGGCAAGGTGGTGCTGATCGACTTCTGGGCCTACTCGTGCATCAACTGCCAGCGCGCCATCCCGCACGTAATCGATTGGTACAACCGGTATCACGACGCCGGGTTCGTCGCCATCGGGGTGCACACCCCCGAATACGCCTTCGAACGGGTTCCGGCCAACGTGGCCAGCGGCGCCGCCGCGCTGCACATCACCTACCCGGTCGCGCTGGACAACGGCTACACCACGTGGAACAACTACCAAAACCTCTACTGGCCGGCCGAATACCTGATCGACGCGACCGGGACTATCCGGCACACCAAGTTCGGCGAGGGCGACTACGACGGCACCGAGAAGCTGATCCGCGAGCTGCTCACCGACGCCCATCCCGACACCCGGCTGCCCGGTCCGACGCATTCGGCGGACACCACACCGCACACCCGACTCACGCCCGAGACATATCTGGGGGTCGACCGGGCCCGAAACTATGGCGGCGGCGGCGATTACAAGTCGGGCGCGTTCGGCTATCCGCCACAGCTGGCCGGTGACACGTTCGCACTGCGCGGCCGGTGGAAGCTGGACGACCAGGGCGCCACCGCGGACAGCGATGACGCCGGCATCCGGCTGCGCTACACCGCCAAGGACGTCTACGTCGTCGTCGGCGGCACGGGCACCCTGACCGTGTCCCGGGACGGCCAGACGACGACGACGGCGATCGGCGGGCCACCCACGCTGCACCCGATCGTGGCCGACCCCGACCAGCTTGGAGCGCCGCGCAGCGACCAGCTCGACATGCGGGTCAGCCCTGGGCTGCAAGTGTTTTCGTTCACCTTCGGCTAGCCCTCCGGCTTCTTCCGCAGGCTGCCCAACATCGCGACGAGCACACCGCCGATCACCAGCGCGACGCCCACGAGCAGCGTCAGGTTGAGCCATTCGTGCAAGCCCGCCTCGGCGTGGCCGACCATCACCTCGGCGATGCGGCGGATGCCGTCGGTGGTGCGGTTGAGCGCGAAGCCGACATGGTGGCCGGCGACCTCGATGCCGGCCCAGCCGGCCGCGCCGACCAGCAGCGCCGAGACCCCGAGGCTGGTGAGCGCCTTCCCGCGGCGGCGCGCGGTGGCCAGCATCAGGACGGCGCAGACGACGCTGAGGGCAACCGCGCCGACGCTCACCCACGGGCCCCAGGTGGCAAGCGGGCTCAGCCGACCCGGCCGCAGCGAACCGTGGGCCGAGGGCGGCGACGCCGTCAACGGAACCGTCAGCGTCGCAGGCACTTTCACGTTGTGGCGGCTGAGGATCCGCTGCATCGAAGCGTCCTTGAGCATCGGCGCCACGTCGATCGCCCACGACTCGCCGGTGCCGTCGACGGTGAACAACCAGCGGTGTGCCGCCCGGTTCGCCTGGGCGAACAGCGCCGGAAAGGCGGGCCCGGCCGTGAAGGCGACGGCGGCCAGGTGCACCTCCGCGCCCTCGACCGGCTGCCGTCCGCCGTTGTGCTCCGCGATGAGCGTCATCGCGCGGTTGGCCAGCTCGTCCGCGGCGGCGGACTGCAGCGCGGGGTCGCCGGCGGCCCGCTGCGCCAGCGCGACGTACCCGCCCTCGCTGACCGCGTTCAGCTGCAGCCACGCCGCCGGGATGGCCACGGCCAGCGCGACGGTGGTCGCCAGCCACAGCACCGCCCTGAAGACGGCGGCCAGGATTCGCACGCCGGGGGAACCCTAGGGCGCGATTCCGCGAACGTACGCGGCCTGCCCGAGGTGCTGGGCGCAGTCGTCGATGATGCTCACCAACCGCGCGCTGGCCGTCACCGGCGGGTCCCAGTTGGTGTCGACCACCCGCTCCAGCTCGGCGGCGGTCACGCCGGCGACGTACTCGAGGGTCAGTTTGTGCACGGCGTGGTAGTAACCGGACAGCAGATCCGCCGGGGCCTTGACCTTCGCGACCTGCTCGGGCTTGTGCCCGTAGCCGGTGTCGTTGCGCGGTAGATCCAGGCCGAACCGGTCCACCCAGCCGTCGCGCAGCCACACCTGCTCGACGCCGGCGACGTCGGCCAGCTGAATGTCCTGCACCCGCGCGCTGTGCCAGAGCAACCAGGCGATGCTGTTGGCGTCCGGGGTCGCCCGGTAGTTGGCGACGTCGTCGGTCAATCCGTCGGCGATCTCATCGACGTGTTCGATCAACCGGGTGAAGGCGTCGCGAAGCAGTTCCTGGACGGCGGCGTCGGGGCTCGAGCTGTTGGCCATACCAGCGACACTAGATCCTGGCACGACCCACCGGCACGGTCGTAGATTGTTTGGATGACGTACGACCTGATCATCCGCAACGGCACCATCGTCGACGGGCTCGGCGGTGAGCCGTATGTCGGCGACGTAGCGGTCAAAGATGGCGTCATCCAACAGGTGGGAGCCGTCGGTCGCCTGAACGGCGAAGGGGCCGAGCGGGAAATCGACGCCGCCGGGCTGCTGGTCACCCCGGGCTTCGTCGACCTGCACACCCACTACGACGGCCAGGCCATCTGGTCGGAACGCCTGACTCCGTCGTCGGCGCACGGGGTGACCACGGTGGTCGTGGGCAACTGCGGGGTCGGCTTCGCCCCGTGCCGCCAGGAGGACCACGACGTGCTCGTCGACGTGATGGCCGGCGTCGAGGACATTCCGGGTGTCGTCATGACCGACGGCCTGCCCTGGACGTGGGAGACGTTCCCCGAATACCTGGACGCGCTGGACGCCGGCCGGCGCGACATCGATGTCGCCGCGTATCTGCCGCACTCCCCGTTGCGCGTCTACGTGATGGGCCAGCGGGGTGCCGACCGCGAGCCGGCCACCGCCGAAGACCTCGCCAAGATGCGGGCGCTCGCCAAGGAGGCGGTCGAGGTCGGCGCGCTGGGCTTCGCGTCGTCCCGGCTGACGATCCACAAGACCGAAAGCGGTTCGCCCATCCCGAGCTACGACGCCGCCCGGGAGGAGATCGAGGAGATCGCCCGCGGCGTCGTCGACGGCGGCGGCGGCCTGCTGCAGTTCGTGCCGGACATCCCGGCCGGCGGTTACGAGCCCGTGCTGCAGACGGTGTTCGACGTCGCCGAGGATGTCGGCCTGCCGCTCACGTTCACCCTCGTCGTCGCCAACGCCGGCGACCCCACGTGGCCGGACGCCATCACCATGATCGAGAAGGCCAACGCCGCGGGCGGTGACATCACCGCGCAGCTGCTTCCGCGCCCGATCGGTCTGATCATCGGGCTGCAGCTGTCCGCCAACCCGTTCGTGCTCTACCCCAGCTATCGGGAGATCGCGCACCTGCCGCTGGCCGAGCGCGTCGCCGAGATGCGCAAGCCGGAGGTGCGGGCCCGCATCCTGGCCGACAAGCCCGGCGTCGGTCACCCGATCCTGTACGTGGCGCAGATGTGGGACTGGATCTTCCCGCTGGGCGACACCCCGGACTACGAGCCGGACCCGGCGACCAGCATCGGGGCCCGGGCCCGGGCCAAGGGCGTGGAGCCGATGGAGGAGGCCTACGACCGGCTGCTCGACGACGACGGCCGGGCCATGCTGTTGGTGGCCACCAGCAACCTGCAGGGCAACTCGCTGGACACCGTCGGGGAGCTGCTGCACCGCGACGACGTGGTGCTGGGGCTCGGCGACGGCGGCGCGCACTACGGGATGATCTGCGACGCCAGCTATTCGACGTACTTCCTGGCGCACTGGGCCCGCGACCGCAAGACGGGCCGGTTCACGGTCCCGGAGGCCGTCCGCGAGCTCACCTCGGTGCCGGCCCGCATCGCCGGGCTGGGCGATCGGGGCCGCGTCGCCGTCGGGTACAAGGCCGACCTCAACGTCATCGATCACGCCGCGTTGCGGCTGCACAAACCGGTGATCAGTTACGACCTGCCGGCCGGGGGGAGGCGGCTGGACCAGACCGCCGACGGGTACGTCGCCACGATCGTGGCCGGCCAAGTGATCGCGGAGAACGGTGTGCCCACCGAAGCCCGCCCGGGCAAGTTGGTCCGCGGCCGGCAACCGCGTCCGCTAGCCGCGCAATAACGCCTCCAAAACCGCCAAATCCCGGGTAAGTTGAGCCGGTGACGAGCCCGCATTTTGCGTGGTTGCCGCCAGAAGTCAACTCGGCACGAATCTTCGCGGGTCCCGGAGCCGGGCCGCTGCTTGCTGCCGCGGAAGCCTGGGACGGCCTGGCCGAGGACCTGGTCTCGTCAGCATCGTCATTTTCTTCGGTCACGTCAAATTTGGCCAACGGGTCCTGGCAGGGCCCGTCGTCGGCGGCGATGATGGCCCTCGCCACGCACTACGTGAGCTGGCTCAGCGCGGCCGCGGCCCAGGCCGAGGCGGTGTCCAGCCAGGCGTCGGCCGTCGCGCACGCGTTCGAGGGGGCGCTGGCCGCCACCGTGCAGCCCGCGGTGGTCGCGGCCAACCGCGCTCTGGCGCAAGCGCTGTCGGCCACGAACTGGCTGGGCCAGAACACCCCCGCGATCGCCGACATCGAGGCCGCCTACGACCAGATGTGGGCGTCGGACGTGGAAGCGATGTACGGCTACCACGCCGACGCGTCGGCGGCGGTGGAGAAACTGGCGCCCTGGCAACAGGTCCTGCAGAACCTCGGCTTCCACTTCAGCAGCAGCGGACAGCTCACCTTCGGCCTGCCCGCGGCGCGGGTTCCGCGCACGCTCTGACGGCCCGGGCCCGCGCCTATCCTGAGACCATGCGCACGAAGAAGAAGGTGGACATCGAGCGGCTCGCCGCCGCGCTCCCCGATTACCCGTACGCGTACCTGGTGACCGTCGACGACGACTACCGCGTGCACACCGTGACCGTCGAGCCGCAGCTGCGCGAGGCGATCGTCGACGTCGGCCTGATCGGCGGCCGCACCCGGCAGAACCTCGCCCAGCGCCGCGACGTCACCCTGCTGTGGCCGCCCAACGAGCCCGGCGGCTATTCGCTGATCGTCGACGGCACGGCCGAGGTGACGGATGCGGGGGACGCCGTACGGCTGGGCGTCGTGCCCACCCGCGCGCTGTTGCACCGCGAGGCCGACTCCGACTCCCCCGGCGCGGCCAAGGGCTGCCTGCACGACTGCGTGGTGTTCTCGCTGCCGGCCTAGCGCCGTACAGTCTGATCCGTGAGTCGCGTCGCACCGCTCGCCCCGCCGTGGAGCGAGGAAGATGCCACCGGGATCAACAGCTGGGGTCACCCGGACCGCACCTATGAGCCGCTGCTTCTGGTGCGCTGCCTGCAACGCCACCCGGCGCTGGCCACCCGGCTGCGCAAGCTCGGCGAATCGCTCTATGTCGCAGCGCTTTTGCCCGCCCGTACGAGGACGATTGCGATCCTGCGCATCTGCGCGCTGATCGGCTGCCGCTACGAGTGGGGCGGACAGGCGGCGTTCTGGGGTCCGATCGCGGGCGTCAGCGATGACGAGTGCGGCGCGCTGGTAACGGGCGGTCCCGCCGACCCGCGGTGGAGCCCGTCCGAGCGGACGCTGATCGGGGCGGTGGACGAGCTGGAGCGCACCGGTTCGTGGTCGGAAGAGACGTGGACGGCGCTGGGGCACTTCCTTACCGACGAGCAGCGGATCGAATTGCTCACGGCCGTCGGGTGGTATCGCACCATCTGCACGCTGTGTAACGCGCTCGCCCTCCCGGTGGAGGGCTGGATGCGACCCTGGCCGTCAGCCGGCTGACCGGTCCCGTTTGAGGCCGGGATGCTGGTTCTTCAGTAGCGGGACCAGCAGCCGTCGCGGCATGAACTGGAACAGTCGGGTGGACAGTTGGCTTGGCAGCCCGGCGATCACGGTGCCGCGGTCGTGCTCGAGCGCGTCGACGCCGGTGCGCGCCACCTCCCGCGGCGGCATCCACATGAACTTCGGGAACGCGTCCGCGAACTTCCGCTCGTCCATGCCCGCGTTCTTCAGGAACTCGGTGCGCACCGGCCCCGGGCACAGCAGCGCGACGGTGACGCCGGTGCCGGCGAGCTCGCCGCGCACCCCCTCGGTGTAGGTCCTCACGAACGCCTTGGTGGCGGCGTAGCCGGCCTGTCCCGGGAACGGGTGGTAGCCCGCGGTGGATCCGACGTTGAGGATCGCGCCACGTCCTCGCGGCACCATCTGCTGGACCGCGCGGGTGGTCAGGTCGATGACGGCCTCGACGTTGACGCGCACCTGGGCGATCTCGTCGTCGACACGCGCCTTCGTCACCGATCCGATGGTGCCGATACCGGCGTTGTTGACCAGGATGTCGGTGGTCAGCCCGCGGCGGTCCACCTCGTCGAGGAGGCCGGCGCGGGCCGTCGCGTCCGCGACGTCGCAGGCGATCACCTCGACACGCACGCTTCGCGCCAGTTCTTCGGCCAGCTCGCGCAGCCGGTCTTCGCGGCGGGCGACGAGCGTGACGCCGTGGCCCCGGTCGGCCAGGTCCCGCGCGATGTCGGCGCCGATGCCCGACGATGCGCCGGTCACGACGGCGGTGCCGGTGGGTGAGGGGGTGGGAAGGGGCACGGTGTTCACCCTAGGCCGCCGAGTGTGAAGCTAGCCGCACGCTCGGCGTCGAATGTGCGGCTAGCTTCACGTTCGGCGTCGAGCAGGCGGGCGCGACACACGAAAAAGCCCGGCCCCACCAGGGAACCGGGCTTTTTCGTAAAGGGACTCGTGACTTAGAAGTCCATGCCGCCCATGCCGCCGGTCGGGTCGCCCGCGGGAGCGGCCGCCTTCTCCGGCTTGTCGGCGACGACGGCCTCGGTCGTCAGGAACAGCGCCGCGATGGACGCCGCGTTCTGCAGCGCCGAGCGCGTGACCTTGACCGGGTCGGCAACGCCGGCCTTGAGCAGGTCCTCGTACTCACCGGTCGCGGCGTTCAGGCCGGTCCCGGCGGGCGAGTTGCGGACCTTCTCGGCCACGACACCAGGCTCCAGACCACCGTTGAAGGCGATCTGCTTCAGCGGAGCCTCGAGCGCCACGCGCACGATGTTGACGCCGGTCGCCTCGTCGCCGGAGAGCTTCAGCTCGTCCAGTGCCGGGGCCGCGTGCAGCAGGGCCACGCCACCACCGGCGACGATGCCCTCCTCGACGGCCGCCTTGGCGTTGCGGACCGCGTCCTCGATGCGGTGCTTGCGCTCCTTGAGCTCCACCTCGGTGGCGGCGCCGGCCTTGATCACCGCAACACCGCCGGCCAGCTTGGCCAGGCGCTCCTGCAGCTTCTCGCGGTCGTAGTCGGAGTCGCTGTTCTCGATCTCCTGGCGGATCTGGGCCACCCGGCCGGCGATGGCGTCGGTGTCACCGGCACCCTCGACGATCGTGGTCTCGTCCTTGGTGACGACGACCTTGCGGGCCTTACCGAGCAGGGCGACGTCGGCGCTCTCCAGCGACAGGCCGACCTCCTCGCTGATTACCTGACCACCGGTGAGGATCGCCATGTCCTGCAGCATCGCCTTGCGGCGGTCACCGAAGCCGGGGGCCTTGACGGCCACCGACTTGAAGGTGCCGCGGATCTTGTTGACGACCAGGGTGCTCAGAGCCTCACCCTCGACGTCCTCGGCGATGATCAGCAGCGGCTTGCCGGCCTGGATGACCTTCTCCAGCAGCGGGAGCAGGTCCTTGACCGTCGACACCTTGGAGCTGACCAGCAGGATGTAGGGGTCCTCGAGGACCGCTTCCTGCCGCTCGGCGTCGGTGACGAAGTAGCCCGAGATGTAGCCCTTGTCGAACCGCATACCCTCGGTGAGCTCGAGCTGCAGCCCGAAGGTGTTGGACTCCTCGACGGTGATAACACCCTCGTTGCCGACCTTGTCCATCGCCTCGGCGATCAGGTCACCGATCGACTGGTCGCCCGCGGAGATCGCGGCGGTCGCGGCGATCTGCTCCTTGGTCTCGACCTCCTTGGCCTGCTTGAGCAGGGTCTCGGTGACCTTCTCGACGGCCTTCTCGATGCCGCGCTTGAGACCCAGCGGGTTGGCGCCGGCCGCGACGTTGCGCAGGCCCTCTTTCACGAGCGCCTGGGCCAGCACCGTGGCCGTCGTCGTACCGTCACCGGCGACGTCGTCGGTCTTCTTGGCGACTTCCTTGACCAGCTCGGCGCCGATCTTCTCGTACGGGTCCTCCAGCTCGATCTCCTTGGCGATGGACACACCATCGTTGGTGATCGTGGGGGCACCCCACTTCTTCTCCAGGACGACGTTGCGACCCTTGGGGCCCAACGTCACCTTTACCGCGTCGGCGAGGGCATTGAGGCCCCGCTCGAGGCCGCGACGGGCCTCTTCGTCGTACGCAATTATCTTGGCCATTGCGAAGTGATTCCTCCGGATCGGGAATGACACCGGGTGACCTTGCGTGGCCACCCCATTACTTACGCTGGCCGGGTGCAGTGCCCGCGACGGACGACCCCAGGTGTCTGCTGGTCTCACCGTCCCGACCTAGCACTCGCCAGTCGCGAGTGCCAACGTCATTCTTAGCACTCGCCTATGCCGAGTGCAAGGACAGTCCGCCCTTATCGCGGCGGGCGTAAACCGTCGATGACGACGTCGGTCGCCCGCCCGGCGAGCGCCGAGTCGTAGGCCTGCATCGCCTGGCACCCGACCAGGATCGCCTTGAGATCCCGCATATCGACGTCGCGGCGCGCGGTCCCCGCGTTCTGAGCGGCGAGCAGCAGCTCGCCGAGCATGGCCTTGAAGGCGTCTTCGGCCTCCGGCGCGGCGCAGGCGATGTCGATCCCGTAGCCGGCCAGGGCGTCGACCAGGCCCCGGTCCGCGGCGCCCCACTGCAGCACCATCGAGCGCAGAAACGCGAAGAGCGCCTCACCGGGCCCCTCGCTTTGCAGCAGGGCGTGCCCGTCGTCCACGAGGCCCCGCATGCGGTTCTCGATGACGGCCGTGAACAACGCCTCCTTGGTCGGGAAGTGCCGGTAGACCGTGCCCGCGCCGACACCGGCGCGGCGGGCGACCTCGTCGATCGGCACGGACAGGCCCTCGGCCGCAAAGGTGTCGTAGGCAACGTCCAGCACGCGCGCGCGATTGCGCGCCGCGTCGGCGCGCAACGGGCGTGCGGGCTGCGCCATCTATTCATCCCTTCCAGGTTGACAAACCGGGGCGCGCGTTCCGTATAGTTTCAATCAACCGGAGCGCTCGCCCCGTTTAGTCTATCCGTTCTAGGAGAAACCATGGCCAACTGGACCGCCGCCGACATTCCCGATCAGACCGGTCGCGTCGCCGTCATCACCGGGGCCAACACCGGCCTCGGCTACGAGACGGCCGCCGCGCTCGCCGACCACGGCGCGCGCGTCGTGCTGGCCGTGCGCAATCTGGACAAGGGCAAGGACGCCGCCGCCCGGATCACCGCCCGCAGTCCGCACACCGAGGTGGCGCTGCAAGAGCTCGACCTGACGTCGCTGGACTCCATCCGCGCCGCGGCCGAGCAACTCAAGGCCGATTACGACCGCATCGACCTGCTGATCAACAACGCGGGCGTCATGTACACGCCGAAGGAAACCACCAAGGACGGCTTCGAGCTGCAGTTCGGCACCAACCACCTCGGCCACTTCGCCCTCACCGGCCTGCTGCTGGACCGGCTGCTGGCGGTCCCCGGTTCGCGGGTCGTGACCGTGAGCAGCATGGGCCACCGCATCCTCGCCGACATCCACTTCGACGACCTGCAGTGGGAGCGCCGCTACAACCGGGTCGCGGCCTACGGGCAGGCCAAGCTGGCCAACCTGCTGTTCACCTACGAGCTGCAGCGCAGGCTCGCCCCGCACGGCACGACCATCGCCGCCGCCGCCCACCCCGGCGGGTCGAACACCGAGCTGGGCCGCTACACGCCCACGGCGTTCCGGCCGCTCGTCAACGTGTTCTTCAACCTGATCGCCCAGGACGCGGCCATGGGCGCGCTCCCCACGCTGCGCGCGGCCACCGACCCGGGGGTCCTCGGCGGCCAGTACTTCGGGCCGGACGGCTTCGCCGAGACGCGCGGCTACCCGAAGCTGGTGGCGTCCAGCGCGAAGTCCCACGACGTCGACGTGCAGCGCCGGCTGTGGGCGGTCTCGGAGGAGCTCACCGGCGTCACGTATCCCCTGGGCTGAGGTCGAGCAGCTGCTCGTAGAAGCCGCCGAAGCCGCGGGCCCGGTCGGCCAGATGGATCTCCAGGATCCAGTGGCAGGTTCGGCCGGCCGGGTCCGTGCGCCGCATCGGCTTGTTCGATCCGGGCATGATGTACCACTGGACGCCGGGGCCGGCGATCTTCTTGTGCGGGAACTCCCCCACCAGGTGGCCGGCAATAGCGCTGGCGAACTCGAAGCCCTCGGCGTGCGCCAGCCCCACGACGAAGTCGTACAGCTCGGCGCCGGTGATGTCCGGGCGCGCGTCGAAGTACTCGCGGCCGGCCTGCCACACCCGGGGCAGCGCGTCTCGGACGGCGGTCTTGTGCGGGTCGTCGCCGAGCACGAAGGTGCGGCCGAAGTCCGCCTCCCACTCCGCGAATATCGGTCCGAGGTCGAGGAAGACGATGTCGCCGTCAGCGACCACCCGGTCCGGCGGGCGCTCACTGAAGGGCCGCAGGGTGTTCTCACCGGCCCGCACGATCCGACGATGCCAGTGCCGGGTGACCCCGAGCAGTTCCGCGGCGAGCTGGTTGATTTCGTCGGACAACTGCTTTTCCGAGACGCCGGGGCGGATCATGGCGCGCCGCTCGATCTCGGCGAACAGTTGCGTCGCCTTCTCCTGGGCGTCGAGCAGCCGTTCCGCCCGAGCTTCTTCGTCCGCCACGCCCGCGATGTTATAGCCGCACACTGGAGGCATGTCCCTCGTCGTCCCGCCCTATCCCCCGCCCCGATACACCAAGGACGAGCCGGAGGTCAGCGCCTGGCTCAAGCGGGCCGACTCGCCGCCCGATTACGAAACCGGCGGCGTCAGATACCACTACCTGGCCAACCAACAGGCCACCGGCGGCGACTACGGGCTGTACCGGGTCGACCTCCCCGCCGGTGGCGGTGGGCCCGGCCCACACTTTCACCGGGCGATGTCCGAGGCCTTCTTCGTGCTGTCCGGGACGATGAAGCTCTACGACGGCACCCAGTGGGTCGACGGCCGGCAGGGCGACTTCCTCTATGTCCCACCCGGCGGCGTCCACGGCTTCCGCAACGGGGCCGACGAGCCGGCGTCGATCCTGATGCTCTTCGCACCGGGTGCCCCGCGGGAGGCCTACTTCGAGGGTTTCGGGGCACTCGCCGACATGACCGACGACGAGCGCAGGGAGTGGTTCGTCCGCCACGATAACTACTGGGTGCAGTAGATCCGCCGGGTTAATGGTGAGCAAACATTCGGCGCTCGGCGGCGATGCGCGCCGTGCGCGCGACGTAGGGTTTGGCCGTGCAGGTGAGGTCGAAGCGGGCTGCGGCGTGGTTGCGGATGAAGGTCGAGACGGCGTTCAGCGCCCCAATCAGGACCGCGGAGCGGGTCAAACGACCGAGGCGCCCGGGCCTCAAACGCGTGCCGACCGCGTCCGCCAGGGTCCGTGGGCGGCGGCTCAGGCGGCCGACCGGTCACCGACCGAAGCGGTAGTCGGCGTCGACCAACTCGCGGGTGCGCTCGAAGAAAATCCGCCCGCTGTAAGGCAATTGGGTGACCACCTTCCCGCTGGGATGGCGGAAGTAGTTGCTGCACGCCAGCCAGACCTTGCCCGCCATCGCGGCCTGGATCTCGTCGTTATAGCGGCGCTGCGCCTCGGGCGTCACCTCCACCGTGCGCGCGCCGCGGCCGTTCATCGCGTCGAGGATGTGGCGGACGAAGGTCGTCTGCGCCTCGTGGATGTAGATGATCGAGTTGACGCCGTTGGTGTTGGGGCCGTACAGCGTGAAGAAGTTGGGATACCCGGCCACCAGCGTGCCCAGGTAAGCCTCGGCGCCGCCGCTCCAGTCATCGGCCAGGCGGCGACCGCCGGTTCCGTACACGTCGATGCTCGCCAGATAATCGGCGGCCTTGAACCCGGTGCCGTAGATGATCGTGTCCACGCTGTGCTCGACGCCGTCCGCGGTGCGTACCCCCCGCTCGGTCAGCTCGGCGATGGCGGTGGTCTCCAGGAAGACGTTGGGCAACGCGAACGTGGGGTACCACTCGCGTGACATCAGCGGCCGCTTGCAGCCCGCGGGATAGTCCGGCATCAGCTTGGCCCGCAGCTGGGGGTCGGCGACCTTGCGCATGAGGTAACTGCGGGCCAGCTCGGTCGCCTCTCGCGTCTGAGCATGTTCGACGTCGAAGCTGGCCGACTCGTAGGCGTCGAACGCCTCGTCCCTGAGCTTGCGCGCCGTCGCGGGGTCACGCTCGAACAGCTCGTGCTGCTCGGGGGTGAACGGGAAGTCAAATCGGGGTGCGATCCAGATCGGGGTCCGCTGAAACACGGTCAGGTGCGCGGTCTTTCGCGCTATCGCGGGGACATACTGGATCGCGCTGGCGCCCGTGCCGATGGACGCCACCCGCTCCCCGGCCGTCGACTTGCTGTGATCCCAGCGGGCCGAATGGAATTGGCGCCCCCGGAACCGCCGCGCGCCGGGAATCTCCGGGATGTGGGGCACGTCGAGCATCCCGACGGCGCTGACCACCATGTCGAATTCGTGCTCGTGCCCGTCGCCGTCGGTCAGCGTCCAGCGGCGGCGGGTGTCCGACCAGCGCACGGCGACGATCGCGGTGTTGGCCCGCAGGCGCGCGCCCAACCCGTGGTCGACGGCGACCTTTTCCAGGTACGCCAGGATCTCGGGCTGGTTGGCGTACGTCTTGCTCCACCGCGGGTTGGGCGCAAAGGAATACGAGTACAGGTGCGACGGGACGTCGCACGCCGCGCCCGGAAAGGTGTTGTGCCGCCAGGTCCCGCCGAATCCGTCGGCGCGGTCGAAGATGGTGAACTCGTAGCCGCCCTCGGCCAGCTGGATGCCCATGGCGATGCCGCCGGCGCCCGCGCCGATGATCGCGACGGTCGGCTTCAGTCCCATTGCGCGTAATACGGTCGCTGCGGGCGGCTCTTCTCCACCAGGATGAACACCACGCCCCAGGGGTCGACGAACCACGTGGTGCGAACCCGCGCCACCTCCGCGATTCCCTTGACCAGAAAGCGCACGCCCTTGCCCTCCAGCTCGGCCCGGGTGGCGTCGATGTCCTCACAGATGAGCCCGACGTGGGACAGTCCGTGGTCGATGAGGGCCCGGCCGCGCCCGACCGGTTGCGCGCCGAGGTATTCGATCACCTCGAGCACGCGATCGCCGTCGCCCGGCAACCCCACGATGGCCGCCTTCATGCTGGGGTCACCCACTAGCTCGCCCATGTCGTCGCGAATGGCGTTACCGGTCATCACATAGGGCGGCGAGAGCACACGCAGGCCCAATACGTCTTGGTAAAACGCCACGGCGGCCTCGCAATCCGGAACACACACCCCGGTGTGGGCCATACCGGTAATCACGTTCTCGACTGTACGTCGAAGCGCCGCCACCCCCAACGAGATGGCCGCTTTTGGCGGCCATGGCTCCCAGCGAGGAGCTGCAACGTCGGCTCTGGTCGGTGTCCGAACAGGTCACCGCGGTCGGCTTCGCAATCTGACTTCGCCGATAATGGCCGGGTGCGGTCGGTCGAAGAACATCAGCGCGTCGTAGCCGAATTGATCCGTCCCCGGCCGGCGGCCACCGCCGCGCTGGCCGAGGCGCAGGGCCTGGTCCTGGCCGACGACGTGGTCGCGCGGCTGGCGCTACCGGTCTTCGACAACTCCGCGATGGACGGATACGCGGTGCGCGCCGAGGACACCTCCGGCGCCACGCCCGAGAACCCGGTGGTGCTCGAGGTCGCCGAGGACATTCCGGCCGGGCGCACCGACGAGTTGACGCTGCAACCGAACACCGCGCACCGCATCATGACCGGCGCGCCGCTGCCCGCCGGGGCGACGGCCGTCGTGCCCGTCGAAGACACCGACGGCGGCGTGGATGTGGTGTCGATCCGCGCGCCGCGCGAGGCCGGCAAGCACATCCGGCGCGCGGGTGAGGACGTCGCCCCCGGCACCACCGTCCTGCGGCGTGGCCAGGTGGTGACGCCGGCCGTGCTCGGCCTGGCCGCGGCGCTGGGAATGGCCGAGCTGCCCGTGCTCCCGCGCCAACGCGTGCTGGTGATATCGACCGGGTCGGAGCTGGTGGCGCCGGGCAACCCGCTGCGGCCGGGACAGATCTACGAGTCCAACTCGATCATGCTGGCCGGCGCCGTTCGCGACGCGGGCGCCGACGTGATCGAGGTGGCCACCGCCGAAGACGATGTCGCACAGTTCAGTTCGCTCATCCAGAAGCATGCCGGCGAGGCGGACCTGATCATCACCAGCGGCGGAGTCAGCGCCGGCGCCTACGAGGTGGTCAAGGACGCGTTCGGCCGCGGGGGCGACCAGGGCGTGGAGTTCGTCAAGGTGGCGATGCAGCCCGGGATGCCGCAGGGCATCGGGCGGGTGGCCGGCGCGACGATCGTCACCCTGCCCGGCAACCCGGTCAGCGCCCTGGTGTCCTTCGAGGTGTTCATCCGGCCCGCGCTGCGCAGAGCCATGGGCCTGCCCGACCCGGAACGCCCGCACCGGGCCGCCGTGCTCACCGAGTCGCTGACCTCGCCGCGCGGCAAGCGGCAGTTCCGCCGCGCGGTGCTGGACCGCGACGCCGGCACCGTCACCAGTTACGGCCCGCCCGCCTCGCACCACCTGCGGTGGCTGGCGTCGGCGAACGCGCTGCTGGACATCCCCGAGGACGTCGTCGAGGTGGCCGAGGGGACCGAGCTGCAGGTGTGGGATCTGGCCTAGCGCTAAGCCGCTGGGGTGGCCACCTGTCGATGGAACTCGTCGGCCCGGTCAAAGGCGGTGGCGCAGCGAATGGCGACGGCGACAACGGTCATCAGCACCGGGATGGTCACCAGGGCCGCGGCCAGTCCGACCCGGTCGGCCAGGTGGCCGATCAGCGGCGGCCCCAGCAGGTAGCCCAGCCAGCCCGTCGCCGCGACGATGGCGATCGCCGAGCCCGCGCCGCCCGCGCCGTAAGCGGCGCTGAACGCGGTGGGCACCAGCAGCGCCACGCCGACCCCCAGACAGGCGAATCCGACAACGCTGACAACGGAATTGGCGGTCGCCAGCGTCACGCCCATGCCCGCCGCGGCGAACAGCGCGAGGGCCGGCAACAGCCGGCGGGCCGACACCCGCGCGTGCAGGCGTATCGCGCCCAGCCGGGTGACGACCATCGTCAGGGTGTACGCCGTGTAGCTCAACGCGGCGATCCCGGGACCGGCGCCGACGACGTTGCGCAGATAGTTGGCCGACCAGTCGGTGGCGGCGCCCTCGCACAGGAACGACACGAAGGCCACCGCCGCGAGGATCGCCACCGTCGGCGTCAGCCAGGCCCCCGCGGCGGGCGATTCCGCGGCGCCGCCCGCCCGGTCCGGAATCAGCCGCCGGGTCAGCGCCCCGACGACGACCAGAACCACGAGCCCGACCGCCGCCAGCTGGGGCGTCAGGCCGATGCCGGCACCGACGCACGCCGCGCCGATCAGGGCGCCCAGTAACGCGCCGAGGCTCCACATGCCGTGGAAGCGGGCCATGATCGGCGCCCGCGCCAGGCGCTCGACCGTGCCCGCTTGGGTGTTCATCGCGACGTCCAGCCCGCCCTGGAACGTCCCCCACAACGCCAGCGCCGCAAACAGCCAGGGCCCGGAGCGGGCCAGCCCCACCGTGGTGCCCGCGACGGCGTAGCCGGCGGCCGTCACGGGAATCAGCCGGTGGCTCCCCCAGCGCGGCAGCGCCCAGTGGCTGCCCAGCGTGGCCACGACCGACCCCAGCGGCGCACCGAACAGCGCCGTTCCCAGCGCCGCGTCGGACAGGCCGAGGTCGGCCTTGACGGCCGGGATGTGGGCCGCCCACGAGGAGAACCCCACGGCGTGGGCGATGAATACGGCGGTGACGGCGATCTTCGCCGGGCGCAGCCGTGGCGCCCAATCGTCATTCGGATGCATATCGAAGGTGGGCGTTCCCCCTGCGGGCCCCAACCAACCGGCCGCGCCTTTCGTAAGATGGCCGCGTGGCACGACGCCCCCGCCCTATCGGCCCCACCGCCGAGGACCCAAGCTTCAGCCCGCAGCACGCGTTGGAGTTGGTGCGCTCGACCATTCCGCCGGTACACCCGGCCGGCCGCCCGTTCATCGCCGGCGGACTGGCGGTGGCGCTGGCCGGCCGCAGGCACCGATGGATCCGGCGGGCCGGCCTGCTGGCGGCCGGCGCCTGCGCGGGGTTCTTCCGCCATCCGCCGCGGGTGCCGCCGACCCGGCCGGGCGCGATCGCCGCGCCCGCCGACGGGGTGGTGTGCGTGATCGATTCCGCCGCCCCGCCCGCCGAACTCGGGATGGGTGACGCGCCGCTCCCGCGGGTCAGCATCTTCCTGTCGCTGCTGGACGCCCACGTGCAGCGCGCCCCGGTGAGCGGCGAGGTGATCGCCATGCAGCACCGGCCCGGCCGGTTCGGGTCGGCCGACCTGGCCGCGGCCAGCACCGAGAACGAGCGCACGAGTCTGCGGATCAGGACGGCCACCGGCGCGGAGGTGGTGGCGGTGCAGGTCGCCGGGCTGTTGGCGCGGCGCATCATCTGCGACGCGCGCGTCGGCGACAAGCTGGCTATCGGTGACACCTACGGGCTGATCCGGTTCGGCTCCCGGCTCGACACCTATCTGCCCCCGGGCGCCGAGCCGCTTGTCCTTGTGGGGCAGCGCGCCATCGCCGGCGAAACCGTGCTGGCCGAGCTGTGATGATCAGCAAGCCGCGCGGCAGGCCGTCGGTCAACCTGCAGATCCTGCCGAGCGCGATGACCGTGTTGTCCATCTGCGCGGGCCTGACCTCGATCCGGTTCGCCCTCGAGCACCAGCCGAAGGCCGCGATGGCGTTGATCGCCGCGGCGGCCATCCTGGACGGGCTGGACGGCCGGGTGGCCCGCATCCTGGATGCCCAGTCCCGCATGGGCGAGGAGATCGACTCGCTGGCCGACGCGGTGAACTTCGGTGTGACGCCGGCGATCGTGCTCTACGTGACGCTGCTGGGGAAGTCGCCGGCCGGTTGGGTGGTGATCCTGCTCTACGCGGTGTGCGTCGTGTTGCGGCTGGCCCGCTTCAACGCGCTGCAGGCGGACGGCAGCCAGCCCGCCTACACCCACGAGTTCTTCGTCGGCATGCCCGCGCCGGCGGGCGCGGTGTCGATGATCGGTTTGATCGGACTGAAATTGCAGTTCGGCGAGGGCTGGTGGACCTCGACGACGTTCCTGTGCATCTGGATCACCGGGACGTCGGTGCTGATGATCAGCAAAATCCCGATGCGCAAGATGCACGCCGCGGCGGTGCCGCCGAGCTGGGCCGCGCCGCTGCTGGCCCTGCTGGCGATCTGCGCGGCCGCGGCGGTCTTGGCGCCCTACGTCCTGATCTGGGTCATCATCATCGCCTACCTGTGCCACGTGCCGTTCGCGGTCCGCAACCAGCGCTGGCTGGCCGCGCACCCCGAGGCGTGGGACGACAAGCCCAAGCAGCGCCGCGCCGCACGCCGCGCGATCCGCCGGGCGCAGCCGAACCGCCGCTCGATGGCGCGGCTGGGGCTGCGCAAACCGGGCGGGCGCCTGCCATGAGCCGACCGGGCGAGGATGCGGCCCGTCAGCTCACGCTCACCGCGCGGTTGAACACCTCCGCCGTGGACTCGCGCCGCGGCGTCGTCCGGTTGCATCCGAGCGCCGTTGCCGCGCTTGGCATTCGGGAGTGGGACGCGGTGGCGCTGACGGGCTCGCGGACCACGGCGGCGGTGGCGGCCCTCGCCGGGCCGGACACCCCGGTCGGCACGGTGCTGCTCGACGACGTGACGTTGTCCAACGCCGGGCTGCGCGAGGGCAACCCGGTGATCGTCGGCGTGGTCACCGTCTACGGCGCCCGGTCGGTGACGCTGTCCGGCTCGTCGCTGGCCCACCAGTCGATCTCGCCGGTCACGTTGCGGCAGGCCCTGCTCGGCAAGGTGCTGACCGTCGGCGACGCCGTCTCGCTGCTGCCCCGCGACCTGGGCCCGGGCACCTCAACGTCGGCCGCGACCCGCGCGCTGGCCGCCTCGGTCGGGATCAGCTGGACATCGGAGCTGCTGACGGTCACCGGCGCCGACCCCGCGGGACCGGTCAGCGTGCAGCCCAACTCGCTGGTCACCTGGGGTGTCGGCGTGCCGTCCGGGGCCGCGCTGTCGCAGGACTTCGTCGACGTCGCCAGCCCCGAGACCGTCGTCGAGGAGCTCAAGGGATCGCAGCCACAGGCCGCCAAGCTCGCCGAGTGGCTCAAGCTCGCACTCGACGAACCGCACCTGCTCAAGACCCTGGGCGCGGGCGCCAACCTGGGCGTGCTGGTGTCGGGTCCGGCCGGCGTCGGCAAGGTGACGCTGGTGCGCGCGGTGTGCGACGGCCGCAGGCTGGTGAAACTGGACGGCCCCGAGGTGGGCGCGCTGACGCCGGAAGACCGGCTCAAGACCGTGAGTTCGGCGGTGCGGGCCGTCCGCGACGGCGGTGGCGTCCTGCTTATCACCGACGTCGACGCCCTGCTGCCCGCCACCCCGGAGCCGGTGGCCGCCCTGATCCTGGGCGAGCTGCGAACCGCGGTGGCGACCGAGGGCGTCGCGTTGATCGCCACCTCCGCGCGGCCCGACCAGCTCGATGCCCGGCTGCGCGCGCCGGACCTGTGCGACCGGGAGCTGAGCCTGCCGCTGCCCGACGCCGGCACCCGCAAGGCGCTGCTGGAGTCGCTGCTGAAATCGGTGCCGGCCGGCGCCCTGGATCTCCACGAGATCGCCTCGCGCACACCGGGTTTCGTGGTTGCCGACCTGGCGGCGCTGCTGCGGGAAGCGGCGCTGCGCGCGGCGTCGCGGGCCAGCATCGACGGCCGGCCACCCGAGCTGAACCAGGACGACCTGCTCGGCGCGCTGACGGTCATCCGGCCGCTGTCCCGGTCGGCCAGCGAGGAAGTGACCGTCGGCAACGTCACGCTCAACGACGTCGGCGACATGGCCGAGGCTCGGCAGGCGCTGACCGAGGCCGTGTTGTGGCCGCTGCAGCATCCGGACACCTTCGCCCGGCTGGGTGTCGAACCGCCGCGCGGGCTGCTGCTGTACGGGCCGCCCGGCTGCGGCAAGACCTTCGTCGTGCGCGCGCTGGCCAGCACGGGGCAGCTGTCCGTGCACGCCGTCAAGGGGTCCGAGCTGATGGACAAGTGGGTGGGCAGCTCGGAAAAGGCCGTCCGCGAACTGTTTCGGCGCGCCCGCGACTCGGCTCCGTCCCTGGTGTTCCTCGACGAGATCGACGCGCTGGCTCCCCGGCGCGGGCAGAGCTTCGACTCGGGCGTGACCGATCGGGTGGTCGCCGCGCTGCTGACCGAGCTCGACGGCGTCAATCCCCTGCGAGACGTCGTCGTGCTGGGCGCCACCAACCGTCCCGACCTGATCGACCCGGCCTTGCTGCGACCGGGCCGCCTGGAGCGGCGGGTGTTCGTCGAACCTCCCGACGCCGCCGCCCGCCGCGAAATCCTGCACACCGCGGGCAAATCGGTCCCGCTGAGCGACGACGTCGACCTCGACGAGGTGGCCGCCGGGCTCGACGGCTACAGCGCCGCCGACTGCGTGGCGCTGCTGCGCGAGGCGGCACTGACCGCGATGCGGCGGTCCATCGACGCCACCGACGTGACGGCGGCCGATATCGCGGCGGCACGCCAAATCGTGCGCCCTTCACTGGATCCCACGCAGGTGGAGGCGCTACGGGCCTTCGCCAAAGGTCCGTAGCACGGCCAGCGCCGACGCCGCGACGTCGCCTTCCAGCCAGTCGGGCATCGGGTCGTCGTGGGCGTGGCGCCGGACCACCGCATAGGGCAGGTCCGCCACCGCACGCGCGACGGCGTCGACGGACTGGGGCGTGTCGTTCCCATAGAGCTGCCGGGCCAACACCGCGATCCGCTCGGTCAGCGGGGCGTTCATCGCCGCCAGCGTCCGCTGGAAGTCCGCGTCGGGCTCCTCGTCGAGCAGGTCGCCGGGCCGGATCGTCAACAACAGCCGGGCGTCGTCGGGCAGCTCGCGCGCGAAGCTGACGGCGGCCACGGCCATGGCGATCGCAGTGTCCGCCGGGGTTTCGCCGTCGGCGGCCAGCGCCCTCGCCTGGAAGCGTTCGAGCGCGCGCAGCCACGCCGCCGTGAGGATGCCGTCGCGGTTGCCGAACCGGTGATAGAGGGTGCCCGCGGGGGCGCCGCTGGTCTTGGCGATGGCCGCGACGCTCGCCGCGCGCGGTCCGCCGCCGAGCACCAGCGTCCGGGCGGCGTCGAGAATCACATCGGTTTCATGCTTCCGCGGAGGTGCCACGATCTAGTACATTCCTTCTATATGGAACGATTAACCTATATCGATGAGCATGCCATAACCATCGACGCGGAGCGCGCGGACACCTGGTCGGCGCTGTTGCGGGTGATGTGCCGGGACCCGGGTGACCCGTCGACCGTGCCGATCGGCTTCGCGCTGGACGAGGCGCGGCCGCCCGCGCGGTTCGCGCTGAAGGGCCGGCACCCCTTCGCGGTGTACCGATGGGTGTTCGAGTTGGACTCGCTGACCGGCAGCCGGACCCGTGTGCGCTCGGCGACTTGGGCCGCCTTCCCGGGCCTGCACGGCAAGGTCTACCGGGCGCTCGTCATCGGCACCGGCGGGCACCGCGTCGCCGTCCGGTGGACGCTCAAACGCATCGCGGCGGCCGCCGAGCGGGCCGACTACACGGACGTCTTCGAAGTCCCACTGCCGCAAGGCGACTCACGCACAGCCGAGCAGATGTTCCGAGACGCCGTGGGGCGGGGCGCGGGCGGTGGCGTTGTCCCGTGGATCCACCGCCACGTGCTGAGATTCCGCCTCGGGCCGTATTCGTCGCCCGAGCACATCATCGGCTGGACGATCGCGGGTTCGGATCGCGACGAACTGGTGCTGACCGCGCGGGGACCGCTCATGCGCGGCGAGCTGACGCTGCGACGCCAGGACGGCCGGGCCAGTCTCACCACTCGCGTGCGGTACTGCCGCAAAACCGCCGCCCGAACGGTCTGGGCTTTCGTCGGCCCGCTGCACCGGGCCGTGGCGCCGCGGCTCATGAAGCGCGCCGCGGTGTGGCAGCGTATACCGGCGTGACCGAGCCACCGACCGCGCTGGACGTCGTCGACGGAATCGACCTGTCCGGCAAGGTCTGTGTTATCACCGGCGCCTCGTCCGGGTTGGGGCGCGAGGCGGCCCGCGCGCTGGCCGCCGCGGGCGCGCACGTCGTCCTGGCCGCCCGCAATCCGGCGGCGCTGGCAGAGGCGGCGCGGTGGATCGGGGCCGAGGTGCCCGGCGCGCGGACCGCTGCCGTCGAGCTCGACCTCACCACGCTGGCGGGCGTCACGGCGGCGGCGGCCGCGATCGGCGACATCGCCCCGGCCATCGACGTTCTGATGAACAACGCCGGAGTGATGCTCACACCGTTCGGCAGGACGCGCGATGGATTCGAGATGCAGATCGGCACCAACCATTTCGGGCACTTCGAACTGACCCGGCGCCTCGTGCCGCAGCTCGCGGCCGCCGGCCGGGCTAATGGTGAGGCCCGGATCGTGAACCTGTCGTCTGCCGGCCACATCATGGGTGACGTCGACTTCGACGATCCCAACTGGGAGCGCCGCGAGTACGACAAGTTCGTCGCCTACGGCGCGTCGAAAACGGCGAACATCCTGCACGCCGTGGCAGCCGACCGCCGCCTGCGCGACGCGGGAATCCGCGCCTACGCCGTCCATCCCGGCACCGTGGCCACCTCGCTCGCGCGGCACATGTCCCGGGCGGACTTCTCGCGGCTGCGCAAACCGACGGGCGAGCGGCTCGACGTCACCACGCCCGATCGCGGCGCGGCTACCCAGGTATGGGCGGCCGTCAGCCCGGAGCTCGCCGGCCGCGGGGGGCTGTATCTCGAAGACTGCCGGGTCAGCGAGGCCGCGGCGCCCTACGCTCGCGACGAGCGGCGCGCGGACCAGTGGTGGGAGATTTCGGAGAAGCTCACGTCTCCGGGAGTGGGGTCCACTCGCGGGACAGCCGCGACGTGAACGACGGCGGCCGGCGCTCGAGGAAGGCGGCCACCCCTTCGCGCGCGTCGGCGCTGCCCATCACCCGTCGGTGCAGCTGGGTTTCCAGCGCGGCGACCTGTCCCGGGGTGTAGTTGTTGATCGCGGTGTCCCACAGCAGCCGCTTGCACAGCGCCGCCGACATCGGCGCCACGTTGACGGCGATGTCGCGCGCCAGCTTCACCGCGTGGTCGAGCACCTGCCTGGCCGGAAGCGCCCTGTTTGCGATGCCGAGCGCCACGGCCTCGGCCCCGCCGAAGGTTCGCCCCGTGAGCAGGATGTCCGCGGCCGCCCCCAGGGTGGTCAGCCGCGCCAGCGTCCAGTGCGACATGCAGTCGGGGATCACTCCCCGGCGGACCTGCACCACACCGTATTTGGCGTCCTCGGCGACGACGCGCAGGTCGGCCTGCAAGGCGATGGTCAGGCCGATGCCGATCGCATGGCCGTTGAGGGCGGCGATCACCGGCTTGCGCAACTCGAACGCGGCCGGGGTGATCGGTGACGCGGAGAACTCCGCGGCCGGCGCGTCGAACGGGCTTGTGTCGCCGGAGAAGTCGGCCCCGGCGCAGAACGCGCGGCCCGCCCCCGTCACGACGATGGCCCGGACGTCGTCGTCGCCGTCGCACTCGGCGTACGCGCTGCTTAGCAGCGCGCCCATCTCGGCGGTGTAGGCGTTGAGCTGCTCGGGCCGATTGAGCGTGAGCACCGCCACGCCGGCGTCGACGTCGACCGTCAGATCGGGGCTCATCGCAGGGCCGGGGCGCGGTGCAGGGCGCCGATCAGGTCGGCGATGTCCGCGGCGCGCGGCGTGTAGCCCGGGAAGTAGCAACACACCTCGGCGGCGTGCTCGGAGAACCGGGCGGCGATCTGCTCGGCGCATTGCTCGGGGGTGCCGACGACGCCGATCCGGGCCACCATCTCGTCGCCGACCAGCCGGCGCATGTCTGCGAAGCGGCCCTGCTTGGACAGCGCGTTGAGCTCGGGCTGGACGTCGGCCCACCCCTCGGCCTCGAGCACGGGCAGGTAGGCCGGGGTGGAGCCGTAGAACGAAATGAGCGCTGCCACACCGTCTACCGCGGCGGCCAGGTCGGCTTCGTCGCGGCCGACGGCGACCATGGCCTGGGCGATGATCTGGAATCCGTCGGAGGATCGGCCCGCGCGGCGCAGCCCGTCGGCGACCGCGGGGACGGTGCGTTCGGCAAAGTGGCGGGCGCTGTTGAACGGCATCACCAGCAGCCCGTCGGCCACCTCGGCGGCGGTGCGCGTCATCACCGGTCCCAGCGCGCCCAGCAGCACCGGCGGCGGTCCGAACGGGTTGGGCCCCGGGTTGAAGTTGGGCGCCATGATGGTGTGGGTGAAGAACTCGCCACGAAAGTCCAGGCGGCGCTGGCCTTCCCAGGCCGCGAAGATCGCCTTGATCGCCGAAATGGTTTCGGCCATCCGCGCCGCGGGGCGCTCCCACTTACTGCCGTAACGCTTTTCGATGTGGGCCTTCACCTGTGAGCCCAGGCCGAGCCGGAACCGGCCGCCGCTGTAGAGCTGCAGGTCGTAGGCCGCGTGCGCCAGGTGCAGCGGGCTGCGCGGCGGGGCGATCGCCACGTTCGTCATCAGGTCCAGGTCGGTCGCCCCGGCGGCGATGATCAGCGGGAAGAAGACGTCGTGCTGGCCCTCGAAGGTGAACAGCCCGTCGGCTCCCGTCGCGGCGATGTCGGCCGCGCTGGCCGCCGCATCCACCGGTGAGCCGTTGACCTGCAGCTGTACCTTCATGTATTCCTCTGTCGAACTATTCGGAGAGCTGAAACTCCACCACCTCGGCGACCGCGTCCACGGCCTCGCGGAGCGCGGTCAGGCGCTCAGCTGCCGACGGCGCCGACAGCACCGTGTACCGGTCGGCCGTGCCGATGGGGATGCGCGACGCCAACGCGTACAGGCGTTGTCCGGGATCGTCGGCCGTGTCGGGGCCCAACAGGTCCGCGCGGTCCGGGAGCGCCACGCCGCGCGCGTCGGCGATCCGCTCGAACAGCGCCATCGCCCGGTCCTCGACGTCGAGCAGCTGGGCCGGGGTGACCGGGTCCCCCGGCTCGTCCGGCCACAGCGTCACCGTCGCGCGCGGGTAGGGATCGTCGGGCAGCCATTCGCACACCCGGATCCGTTCACCGGTCCGGCAGTGCATCGAGTAACGGCCCGCGCCGCGTTCGGCGCATTCGGTGATCCGGGACAGCACGCCGACATCACAGCGCGCGTCACCGCCGCCGACCTCGCGGCCCCGGGAGATCAGCACCACGCCGAACGGGTCGCCGGTGTCGAGGCAGTGCCGGACCAGCGCGCCGTAGCGCGGCTCGAAGATCCGCAGCGGCAGATCCTGGTCGGGCAGCAGGGCCGACTCCAGCGGGAACATCGCCAGCTCCATCAGATCTCCAGCTCGCCCACCAGCGCGTCGACGACGGCCCGCAGGTCGCCGTCGTGTTCCTCGGCCACCCGGCGCTGCCGCTGGTACGAGGCGCCCAGCCTGGGGATCTCGGCCACCGCGGCCAGCTCATCGGCACAGTTCAACGATTTGGCCACGGGCTCAAGGCGATTCAGTACCTCGTCGAGATCCTCGGTGACCAGGCGCTCGTTGCTGTCGGCGTCCTGGATGATGATCGCGTCCAGCCCGTAGCGCGCGGCGCGCCACTTGTTCTCCTGGTTGTGCCACGGCGGCATGGTCGGCAGCGTCTCGTCGGCTTCCAACCGGCGGTCCAGGTCGACGACCAGGCAGTGCGTCAACGCCACCAGCGCGCTCAGCTCCCGCAGGTTGGACACGCCGTCACACACCCGCACCTCGATGGTGCCCAGGTGCGGCGAAGGCCTGATGTCCCAACGGACTTCGTCGACATGATCGATGATGCCGGTCTTCTTCTGGTCGTAGACGAAGCCTTCAAACTCCGCCCAGGTCTGGAATTGGAACGGCAGGCCGGCGGTCGGCAACTGCTGGAACATCATCGCGCGGTTGCTGGCGTACCCGGTGTCCACGCCGGTCCACCACGGCGAGGATGCCGAGAGCGCCAGCAGATGCGGGTAGTACTTCAGCAACGACGTCATGATCGGCATCACCTTGTGCGCCGAGGAAATTCCGACGTGCACGTGCACGCCCCAGATCAACATCTGGCGGCCCCACCACTGGGTGCGCTTGATCAGTTCGGCGTACCGGGGTGCGTCGGTCAGCTTCTGGGTCGACCACTGCGCGAACGGGTGTGCGCCGGCACAGAACAGCTCCATCCCCCGGTCGCGGACGATCCGGTGCGCGGGGCCCAGGGTCTCCCGCAGATCCTCCATCGCCTCCGACGTGGAACGGCAGACACCGCTGACGACTTCGACCGTGTTACGCAGCAACTCCTTGTGTACGCGCGGGTTTTCGCCGATCTCGGCGATGACCGCCGTGGCTTCGTTGCTCAGGTCACGGGTCTGCGCGTCGACGAGCGCGAACTCCCACTCCACGCCGAGGGTCGGCCTCGGTGAACGGGCGAAATCGATGCGCGCGTGGGCCCTGTTAGCCGGCACCGATTACACCGCACGCGACCCGCTTGCCGGCGTCACCGGTGGTCATCGTCATCTGGTCGGGCCCCGGTGTTCCGTTGGTCTGGCTGTAGCGCTCCGGCGGGATGTTGGCGAAGTTGTCGGCGCCCGCATGAATGATGATCGCGGTCTTCTCGCCGGTGACCAGGTCGTCCATGGCGAAGGCGTCCGTCGTGGTCATCATCATCGCGGACCCGTCCTTACGCACCTGGAGCGAGGTCAGGTCACCGCTGGCGGGCTCGGCGGCGTGCCCGGGCACTTGGAAGTGCCCGCCGGCGGACAGGAAATCACCCGGCGCGCCACCGGTCGGAGCGACGGAGTTGGGCTCGCACTTGCCGGCCTTGTGGATGTGCACCCCGTGGAAGCCGGGCGTCAGCACCCCGTTGGCCGTCGTCTCGATGGTGACCGTGGCGTAGCCGTTGTTGAACTGGAAGGTCGCGGTCGCGACCTGGGTGCCGTCGGGCGCCTTCAGGTGGGTGACGATGCTCGGCCCCGACGGCGCGGCGACGGGCCCGCCCTCAGGGGTCCCGGTTCCCGACGGCGCCGGCGATCCGGTCCAAACCGCCGGCGTGGTGCCCAGCGAGGACGAGGCGTGTTGGGGCGACGAACACGCCCCCAGCAGGGCGACGGAAGTGGCTGCGGAAAGCGCGGACATGGTGACGGCGGCAGTGCGGTGACCAGCGAGCTGAGGCATAGCGGAAGCCTAACCGCTTCGGCGGTCGTCAGCCCGCAACGAGCACGATGACCCCGGGTGGTTGGCCGGCCAGCGCGGGAATGCGGGGTTCGACCGGCGCGCCCAAGGCCTTGCCGACCGCGTCGGCGGTCGCGTGCTCGTCGTCGGCGTCGGTGAAATACACCGTGGTGGCCGACACCTCGGGCACGGTCAGGTTGTCGACCTTGGTGACGTTGAAGCCAGCGGTCGTGAGCTGATCCTTGGTGTGGGCGCCGACGCCCTCCTTGGCCGAGATGTTGTACACCTGCACGTCGGACCGGTTGCCCGCGGGCTTAGTGCTCGTCGGCGTGGCCGAGCTGGTGGTGGTCGACGTGGAGACGGCGGCCGACGAGTCCTCGTCGGAGCTGCCGGACGACCCCAGCGCCTGCCAGCCGAGCAGCAGGAAAATGACCCCCAGGAACAACAGCACCATCACCATGGCGCGTAGGGGAAGCCCCGTGGAGTCGGGGACTCGCTCTTTCATCGAGCCCACTGTAGCGAGTCAGGTCACCTCGAAGCCGAGGCGCCGCGCAGCTCGCGCCTTCTGGCGGCTGGCACGCAGCCGCCGCAACCGCTTCACCAGCATCGGGTCGGCGGCCAGCGCCTCCGGCCGGTCCACGAGCGCGTTGAGCACCTGGTAGTAGCGCGTCGCCGACATCGAGAACAGCTCTTTGATTGCTTCTTCTTTTACGCCCGCGAATTTCCACCACTGACGTTCGAAGGCGAGGATGTCGTGCTCGCGGCGGGTGAGGCCATCTGCGATCTCGGCATCGTCCCCCGATCGATTTGCCCGCGCCATGGCGCTGTCCATATAGCTTCCCCTGGACCCTTCCGGCGATTCTCGGCTGCTGTAGATGACTTGACTTACCTGAGGGCGTGTTTCGGCGAATATTGAACCACGGCGCAAACCCTCAAGCCGTCATCCAGACCCGCGAGTCGGCCGATTGCCTCAGATTGCCCGGGCGAACATGGCCGGCTTCGGCGTGCACGGGCGTGCGGTAGCTTAGCCGACCATGGCAGTAGTACCGATCCGGATCGTCGGGGATCCGGTCTTGCACACCCCGACGCAGCCGGTGCGCGTCGGCGCCGACGGGTCGCTGCCGGCGGACCTGCCGAAGCTGATCGCCGATATGTACGAAACCATGGACGCCGCGCACGGAGTCGGCCTGGCGGCCAACCAGATCGGCGTCGCGTTGCGGATCTTCGTCTACGACTGCGCCGACGACCGCGGCCGGACCGACCGCCGCCGCGGCGTGGTCGTCAACCCGGTGCTGGAAACCTCCGAGGTACCGGAGACCATGCCGGATCCGGACACCGATGACGAGGGCTGCCTGTCGGTCCCTGGCGAGTCGTTCCCCACCGGCCGGGCCACCTGGGCCCGGGTCACCGGCCTCGATGCCGACGGCAAGCCCGTCGAAATCGAGGGTACCGGTCTGTTCGCACGGATGCTGCAGCACGAGACCGGCCACCTGGACGGCTTTCTGTACCTCGACCGCCTGATCGGTCGCCACGCCCGCAGCGCCAAGCGCGCCGTCAAGTCCCACGGCTGGGGCGTGCCGGGCCTCTCATGGCTGCCCGGCGAAGGGCCGGACCCCTTCGGCCACTGATGTTCTCGTGGCCGGAGCTGGGCACGCGGGTGACGCTTCGCTACCGGCGCGCGAAAGGCTCGGTCCCGCCGCTGACCGATGCGGTGGGACACCTGCTGGCGGTCGAACCGTCGGTGCGGGTTCGGACCAAGACGGGCGCGGTGGTCGAGGTGGCCGCCGACGACGTGGTCGCGCTGCGGGTGCTCACCGACGCGCCGGTACGCACCTCGCAGATCCGGGCGCTCGAGCACGCGGCCGCCGCGGCGACGCCGGGCAGAGAACGGGCCTGGCTCGAGGGCTGGCTGCTGCGCGCCGGTGAGGGCGTCAATTACGCTGTCCCACTTGATGTTTCGGCTACGGCGGGCGCGATCCCGGCGATCGAGGCCTGGTATGAGCGCCGCGGTCTGACGGCGCGACTGGCGATCCCGGATCGCTTGCTGCCGCTGCCGCCGGGGGTGAGCGCCCAACACACCGAACGCGTTCTGGTCCGCGACGTCTCCGCTTCGACGCCGGTGGAACCCGCCACCGGCGGCGAGCTGGCGCTCGCGCGGGCGACCGTGACCGACGCACCGGACGGCACCCGGTGGGTGGGGCTGTCGCCCACGGGGACCGCCGATGACCCGGCGACCGCGGCCGCCTGCGAGGCCCTGTTGGCCTGGGCCGCGGCCCGCGGCGCCACTCGCGGCTACCTCGTGGTTCCCGGCACGGCTTCCATGGCGCTCGCCGACGCGCTCGGCTTCCGGGCGCACCATCGCCGCCGCTACTTTCCGGCCCGCTCACTCGGCTGGGATACGGTCTAGCCATGCCCGACGGTGTCCTACGGCTGGCCACCTGGAACGTGAATTCGATTCGCAGCCGCCTGCCCCGCGTCGTCGACTGGCTGGCCCGCGCCGAGGTCGACGTGCTGGCCATGCAGGAGACCAAATGTTCCGACGGCCAATTTCCCACCCTGCCGTTTTTCGAACTCGGCTACGAGGTGGCCCATGTCGGCTTCAATCAGTGGAACGGCGTGGCGATCGCCTCCCGGGTCGGCCTCGACGACGTGCAGATCGGCTTCGACGGCCAGCCCACCTGGAGCAGCAAGCCGGAGGTCGCCGCGACGGCCGAGGCGCGCGCGCTGGCGGCCACCTGCGGCGGCATCCGGGTCTGGAGCCTGTACGTGCCGAACGGGCGCGCGCTGGGTGATCCGCACTACACCTACAAGCTGGAATGGCTTGCCGCGCTGCGTGATACGGCGGCCGGCTGGTTGCGCGACGACCCCACCGCGCAGATCGCGCTGGCCGGCGACTGGAACATCGCCCCGACCGACGACGACGTCTGGAGCACCGAGTTCTACGCCGGCGCCACCCACGTCTCCGAGCCGGAGCGCCGGGCGTTCGGCGCCATCGTCGACGCGCAATTCGCCGACGTGGTAAGGCCTTTCGCGCCCGGCCCGGGCGTATACACCTACTGGGACTACACGCAGCTGCGGTTTCCGAAACGGCAGGGCATGCGTATCGATTTCATCCTCGCCTCCCCCGAATTGGCCGGACGTGTGACGGACGCCCAGATCGTCCGCGAGGAGCGCAAGGGGAAGGCCGCCAGCGATCACGCGCCCGTGCAGATCGACATTAGCCATGCCTAAATGGCGTTTTGGCGCATTCTCGCCCCGACCACACCCAGGTTAAGGTCAGGCAAATTAAATGCGGCTGCTCGTTGTCTGCGGGTTTGCAAGGTGGCAGGCTTTGCTTTTGTTAGAAGCGGATACAATGTTTTTTTGCCGTTAACGAACCGTTCAGCGGGTATACCTCGCTATGGCGCAGGTTTAGCGGCACAGGCAGAAAGCCAGGGAGTCAGCATGAGTGTCATCGGCGGAGCGGTACGAGGCGTGAGCCAGGCGGTGAGTCGCGCGGCGACCACGACCACCGCGGCCGCCGGCGCTGTGGGTGGCGCGGCGGTCAACGGAGTCATCGGCGGTGTCACCGGAGCCGCCGAGGGCGTCAAGAAGGGAATGAGCAGCGGCAGCCACTCGGCGCCGGCGGCCGCGGTGGCCTTCGGCGCGCTGGGCGTCGCGGGACTGGTCGAGTGGCCGGTGCTGCTGGCGGTCGGCGGCAGCGCCCTTTTGCTGCAACGGCTGAGCCGCAAGCAAGAGCCGGCAAAGGCGAGCCTCAAGGCGGTACCGGTGGAGCCGGCGCCGCAGAAGGCCGCTCCGCAGAAGGCGGCACCGCAGAAAGCGGCCGGCAAGTCGACGGCCAAGAAGGCCGCCGGGCGCCGGGCCGGCAGCACCCAGTTGCGTAGCACCAACTAACGGGACTGCCCCCAAACGCTTTGAGCATTGCGACCGCGATACGACGATCCATCCCGTTGCGCGCCGTCGCGACGGGCCTCCAGGCCACCACCTCGCTCGTCGAGGCAAGCATCACCATCGCCGCGATTCCGCTGCGCGAGGGCGCCCGGGCGATCTCCGGCGAACTGCCCCAAGACATACCGGCAACGCTGAGCCGGCGCTGCTGGCGCGGCGAGGAGCGCGCCTGGATCGAGGTGCGTGGGCTGGACGGCGCTCCAGACGACGAGCTTGGCCGCGCCGTGCTCGACGCGGTGCTGGCCCATCCCGGGGTCGCCTCGGCGGCCCTGAACTACCCGCTGTCGCGTGTGGTGGTCACCGTGAACGACGCGGAGACGTCGCTGCGCGAGTTGTGCCGCATCGTCGGCGCCGCCGAGAAGCATTGCGCCCCAAAAAAAGTCGTGAAGCCGATGGCACCCCCGACGAGTCTGCCGGCCGACGGTGTGGTGCTGGCGACCCGGACCGCCACGGTGGCCGCCAGCGCGGCGGGGTTGGGCATAGCGCTGACCGGGCGGGCGCTGCGCTGGCCACGCATGCCGATCGGCGTCCTGGCGGCCGTGGTGGCCGTCGACTACCAACCACGGCTGCGCCGCCTGCTCGAGGACCGCATCGGCCGGCCCGCGACCGACACCGTGCTTGCCCTGGCGGTGACGACCGCGGAAACCCTCACGCTGTCTCCCGCGTCGCTGTCGGTGGGTCTGCTGATGCAGTCGCTGAAAGCGGCCGAATGCCGCGCCGAGGCGCGGGCCTGGGTCCAGCACGAGCCGCAGCTGGCCAGTCACGCTGATCACCCGCACACCGATGCGTCGGCGGGGTCGAAGCCGCCGCGTGGCCGCCCCGCCGATCACCACGGCGACCGATTCGCGCTCGTCCAGGCGATCAGCGCCGGAGTCGTCGGCGCCACCACCCGCAACCTGCACCAGGCGGCCCTGGCCGTTCTGGTGACCACCCCCGCGGCCAACCGCACCACGCCCGAAGCCTTCGCGGCGGCGCTCGGCCAGGGGCTGGCCGACCGGCATGCGGTCCTCTCGTTGCGTCCGGAGGCGCTGCGCCGCCTGGACCGGGTGGACGCCATCGTCATCGATCCACGGGTGCTGTGCACCAAGAGCTTGCGGGTGTCGCTCATCCGCGGCGCCCGGGAAGCCGAGCTGTCCGCGGCATGGTCGCGTGCCCAGCTGATGCTGGAAAAGAATCGGTTGCGGCCGGGCTGGCACCCGGTGTCCGGAATCTCGGCGAGTGAGCCGACTGCCAAAGTGGAGGCCCTTTTCTGCTTCAGGCACGATCCGTTGGCGTCGGCCGTTGTCGCCGAGGCGCACCGGACGGGATCCGAATTGGTTTCGGTCGAGGACGATTCGCTGGGTGAACTGCGCCCGGCGTTCGACGAGATCAGGCCGCTGCAGCGCGGCTCCATCGAAGACTCCCTGGCCGCGGCCGTGGCGGATCTGCAGCAGGCGGGCCGCACGGTCGCCGTGCTGTCATCGCCGGGGGCACAAGCGATTTGGTCGGCCGACGTGGCGCTGGGCATGATGGGAGAGCCCGGGGACGGTCCGCCGCCGTGGTACGCCGACCTGCTGCTGCCCGACCTGGCGGCCGCCTGGCGGGTGCTGCACGCGCTCCCGGCGGCGCGGGCCGCCGCCCAACGCGGCGTCGGGATCTCAGCCGGCGCAACGGCAATGGGCTCGTTGCTGATGATCCCCGGTGTCCGCGGCATCGGGCGCGGGCCGGTGACCAGCGGCGCGGCGGCCGGCCTGATGTCGGGATATCTGTTGGCGCGCGGCATCCTCAAGGCGGACACCCCGCGCCCGGCCCCCGTGCAGGAATGGCACGCGATGGCGGTCGAGCACGTCCGCCGGGCGTTGCCGCCGCCCGACTCGGGGCCGGCCGGCGATCCAAGGCAACTCGCGCTGGCCGCCCTCGGCGCCCCGCGACCGCAAACGCGCGCGCGTGCCTTCCTGCAGTTCGTGGCCGCCGTTCGCGCCGAGCTGACCGACCCGCTGACCCCCGTGCTGGCGCTCGGCTCGGCGGCCAGCGCCGTACTCGGTTCGCCGGTCGACGCCGTCTTGGTCTTCTCGGTGCTGGCCGGGAACTCCATGCTCGCGGCCAGCCAGCGGCTGCGCGCCGAAAACCGGCTCAATCACTTACTGGCACAACAAATCCCACCGGCCCGCAAGGTGATGTCCAACGGCGCCGGGGACCGGGTGTACGCCGACGTCATCGCGGCGCAGCTGCAGCCGGGCGACGTCTTCGAGGTGCGTACCCACGAGGTGGTGCCCGCCGACGCCCGGATCATCGAGGAGGTCGACGTCGAGGTCGACGAGTCGACGCTAACCGGTGAATCGCTGTCGGTGGAGAAGCAGGTCGAGCCGACGCCCGGCGCCGCGCTGGCCGAGCGGCGCTGCATGCTGTACGCCGGGACGACCGTGGTGGCGGGCACCGCGGTGGCGGTGGTGACCGCGGTCGGGGCAGACACGCAGGAACGCCGCGCCGCCGAGCTGGTGTCCGGCGACCTGTCGTCGGACATCGGTCTGCAGCACCAGCTCAGCCAGCTCACCAACCAGGCCTTCCCGGTCAGCATGACCGGCGGCGCACTGGTCAGCGTGCTGGGGCTGTTGCGGGGCTCGGTCCTGCGCCAGGCGGTTGCCAGCGGCATCGCCATCGCCGTCGCGGCGGTTCCCGAGGGAATGCCGTTGGTGGCGACGCTGGCGCAAGCGGCGTCGGCGCGCCGGCTGACGAAGTTCGGCGCGTTGGTGCGCGTTCCGCGTTCGGTGGAGGCGCTCGGCCGCATCGACGTCGTCTGCTTCGACAAGACCGGAACGCTCAGCCAGAACCGGCTGCGGGTGGCCGAGGTCGTTGCGGCGCCGGGAACATCGCGCGAAGAGGTGCTGCGCTGCGCCGCGCACGCCGCGCCGGCGTCCAACGGCGGACCGCACGCACACGCCACCGACGTCGCCATCGTCGAGGCCGCCTCAGCCGCATTGGGGGCCGTCAACGGACACAACTCGAACGCACCCGTCGCGCACCTGCCGTTCCGCTCCGGCCGGTCGTTCTCCGCGTCCGTTACCGACACCGAGCTGGCCGTCAAGGGTGCGCCCGAAGTGGTGCTCGCGGCCTGCGGGCAGGTGAGCCCCACCCTGGAGGAGACGGTCGCGGAGATGGCCGGCAACGGCCTGCGGGTGATAGCCGTGGCGCGGCGGCAACTGAGCCCCGCCCAGGCGGCGGCGATCCAGCGGGAGCCCGACGACATCGCCGATTTCGCCCGAGACGGGCTGACCCTGACCGGGTTCCTGGGTTTGTCCGACACCCCACGCGCCGAAGCTGCCGGCCTGCTCGCGGACCTGCGCCGGCTTTCGGTGGGCGTCAAGCTGATCACCGGGGACCATCCGATCACCGCCAAAGCCATCGCCGAGGAGCTGGGGCTGAGCGTGACCGCCGACCAGGTGATCAGCGGCGCCGAATGGGATGCGATGTCGCGTAAGGATCAGGAACGCGTCGTGACCGAGCGGGTGATCTTCGCCCGGATGACCCCGGAGAACAAGGTCCAGGTCGTTCAGATGCTCGAAAGCGCGGGCGTGCGCACCGCGATGGTCGGCGACGGGGCCAACGACGCCGCCGCCATCCGGGCCGCCACCGTCGGGATCGGCGTCGTCGCCGGCGGCAGCGACCCGGCGCACATGGCGGCCGACGTGGTGCTGGTCGACGCCCGCATCGAGGGCCTGCGGCACGCCATCGAAGAGGGCCGCCAACTCTGGCAGCGGGTGCAGGCGGCCGTGTCCGTCCTGCTCGGCGGCAACGCCGGCGAGGTGTTGTTCGCCGTCATCGGCAGCGCGATCACCGGGACCTCACCGCTGAATACGAGGCAGCTACTGCTGGTGAACATGATGACCGACGCGCTGCCCGCGGCGGCCCTCGCGGTAAGCAAGCCCAGCGGCCCGGTCGACCCGGGCATCCGGGGCCCCGATCAGCCCGCCCTGTGGCGCGCCGTCGCCATCCGCGGCGTCACCACGGCGGCCGCGACGACGGCGGCGTGGGCGATGGGAAGCGTCACCGGGCGCCCGCAGCGCGCATCCACGGTCGCGCTGGTCGCCCTGGTGGGCGCCGAGCTGGGTCAGACGCTGCTGGATTCACATGCCCCGCTGGTGGTGTTCACCGCGGCGGGTTCGCTCGCGGCGATGGGGACGCTGATCAGCATCCCGGTGGTCAGCCAGTTGCTCGGCTGCACACCGCTGGGTCCAGTCGGCTGGGCGCAGGGGCTGGGATCCGCTGTCGCGGCGACCGTCGTGATCGGCGTTGCGAATCGTGCGCTGACGGGTCCGGACAAATCGGATGATGCATCCGCTGAGGTGCGCGAACCTCGACGACCCCGGCCCGCCATAGCAGCGCATAGAGTTCCAGTAACGGCACCTTCAGCACCAGAGCAATAGAGGAAACTAGCGGATCGCCCCCGGTGTCGGTCATCGTCGACATAAGTCCGACGGTGGTCCCGCCACCCGGCGAGTCGGCAAACCCTTCGTTACCGAAAGGCAAATGATGGCGGAAAAGAAGACACGCAGGGGGACATCGCAGCGCGATGCGGTGCAAAAGATCCGCGAAGGCGAAACGTTCCACGTCAACCTTCCGGTGCTCGGTCAAATGGAGATTCCCCGGCCGGAGCAGCTGGCCTACTTCGGGGGCCTGGCCGCCCTGGCCGCGCTCGAACTCATCGACTGGCCGGTGGCCGTGGTCATCGCCGCCGGACACCTCCTGGCCAGCAACCACCACAACAAGCTCCTCGAAGAGCTCGGCGAGGCGATGGAAGAGGCCTGACAGAGGGTCAAGCGGTCCCGGCCACACGGTCGAACCGCAGCGTGACCCGGGTGCCCGCCGCGGTGCGAAGCGTGTCGACGTGATCGGCCAGCCCGCCGATCAGTGTCAGACCCCGGCCGCGCCGCCGGCTGCGCAGGCTGGCCGAGGAATCGCCCACCCACCGCCCGGTGTCGCTGACCGTGACCGCGACCGTCTGCCGGCGCAGGAAGGCCTCCACCGACACCGTTCGGCGCGGCTCGCCGTCGCTGCCGTGCTCGATCGCGTTGGTCACGGCCTCGCCGGTCGCCAGCAGGATGTCCATTTCGCGCTTCGGGTCGACGTTGATGCCCGCCAGCCATTGGTGTAACCGCTCGCGCGCCACGGGAATCTGCCCCGGCGTGGCCGTCACCACGGTGGCGAAGCTGCGCGGGCAATCGTGGCTGGGCCGCAACGCGAGCACGACGACGTCGTCGCGGTAGCCGGCGGGCGGGGCCATCCGGGACAGCAGCTCGGCACAGACCGTCTCGACCGGAAGGTCGGCGCATTCCGCGGCCGCGGCCTTCAGGCGATCGAGCCCGTCGTCGAGAGTCTCGCCGGCGCGCTCGATGAGCCCGTCGGTGTAGAGCAGGATCAGGCTTCCCGGTGGCAGATTCACCGTCGCGGTGGCATCGGAGGGATAACTTTTTGCATCGTGTTCCTTGATGGCCACCGGCAGACGCCGCCCGGCCGTCAGGAACAGCGCGCGATGGTCGGGAAAGACCAGCAGCGGATAGGGATGGCCGGCGCAGCTGTACCGGACGGTGGCGCAACCGGTGTCAGGTTCGGTCTCGACGAGCGCGTAGGCCACCGTCGCGCAGCGGGCGCCCGCGACGCTGGCCCCGTATCGGTCCAGCGCCCCCAGCACCGCGCCCGGTTCGCCCGCGGTGAGGGCCGAGGCGGCCACCGCGGCGCGCAGCCTGCTCATCACGATCGCGGCGGCCAACCCGTGTCCGACGACGTCGCCCACCGATATCCCGACCCGGCCGCCGCGATCCAGCGGCGTGACCGAGTACCAGTCGCCGCCGACACGCATCGCCTCACCGGCGGGCTGGTAAACGGCGGCCACCACCGCTGCGGTCGAGCCCCGGTCCAGATCCAGCAGATGCTCCTGGAAGTCGACGGCGATGCGGTGTTCGCGCGCCATGACGCGAACCCGGTCCAACGCCGAGGACGTCAGCTCGGCCATCCGGCCGAACGCGTCGAGTTCGGCGGCGTCGAACTGGCGCGGTGCGGACCACAGCAGGCCCAGCACGCCGATGACGCGGCCCGTGTGATCCCGCAGCGGATGGGCGACGCAGGCCCGGACGCTGTCGGCGGTGTCCTGCACCGCGTGCTGGTACCGCGGGGGCAGGTCGAACGTGTCCGTGACGACCATCGGCTCGCCGGTGCGCACGACGTCAGCCCCGACCACCGGGGAGTCGAGCCCGGTCACGTGGTAGCGGTCGCGCAATTCGGCGGGGAGGTCGCCGGCGTATTCGAACCGGATGTGGCGTTCGCCGTCGAGGACGCCGATCGTGACGGTGGCGGCGTCGGCCGAGCCGAATGGCGACTCCAGCAAGGCATCCATGATTCCGGCGACCGAGTCGGTGGCCTGCAGAGCGGAGTCGAGTTGGACCAGATCGGAGGCCGCCGCCCGGCGCTGGCGGTCACGCTCACGGGCCACCGCGGACAGCCGCGACTTCACCCGGTCGATCAGCTCCTGGGATCGGAACGGCTTGGGCAGGTAGTCGTCGGCCCCACCCGCATACCCCTCGCCTATCGCCTCCGCGCCGGCCCGGGCGGACAGCATGAGGACCGGTGTGGCCGCCAATTCCGGGTCTGCCCGGATGGCCGCCACCAGTCCGAAGCCGTCGATCCCGGGCATCAACACATCGGTGACGACGGCGTCCGGGCGCAGGTTCCGGGTCGCCGCCAGTGCCGACTCGCCGTCTGCGGCAAGGACCGTCTCCCAAAGGGGCGACAGCACGCGGTCGAGATGGTGCCGCATGTCGGCGTTGTCGTCGGCGATCAACACCAACTGGCGCGACCTCTCGGCTGCTGCCACCGACCCGGTGCGTTCCGAGATGGGGGCCAGCCATTGCCGGGCCTCGGCCACGTACGGGTTGGTCTCGTCCAGCGGGCCGGCAGGGGGATGTTCGGCCGCCGTGCCGGCAGATTGCGGCAGCCGGATGGTCACCGTTGTGCCGCAGTCCAATTCGCTGTCGATTTGCACTGTTCCGTTGTGCAGCTCGACGAGGCCGCGCACCAGCGAGAGCCCGATCCCAGTGCCCTCGACGCTGCGGCCCCGGAGGTTGTCGGCGCGGTAGAAGCGGTCGAACAGGCGATCCAGGTCGTCGGCGGCGATTCCCACCCCGGTGTCGCGCATGGTGACGACGCAGTGTGCCGATTCGGCGCGCACCTCGACCGAAATCGAGCCCCGCAGAGTGTATTTGACCGCGTTTGACAGCAGGTTGAGGACGATCGTCTCCCACATGCCCGGGTCGACGTCGGCCAGCACCGGGGAGCAGTCCACCGCGAGATCGAGGCCCGCCCGATGGCACAGCTCGGTAAAAGACGAAGCTATGTGGGCGGTCAGCGCGCCGACATCGGTACACGCCAACTTCGCGTTCGCGCGGCCGGCCTCGATGCGGGAGAAGTCGAGCAGGGAGTCGACCAGGCGCCGCAGGCGCCGCGCGTTGCGGCCCGCCGTGCTCAGCCGATCCGCCAGCACGCTTCCCGGCGCCGCTTGGGACAGCGCATCGTCGAGCGGACCGAGGAGCAGCGTCAGCGGAGTGCGGAACTCGTGGCTGACGTTGGTCAGGAAGGCCGTCTTGGCCCGGTCCAGTTCGGCCAGCGCGTCGGCCCGCTGCCGCTGCTGTTCGTAGGAGACGGCGGAGGCGAACGCCGCGGAGAGCTGGTCGGCCAGCAGCTGACAGAACCCGCGGTACATCGAATCGAGGGGACGCCGCGGACTGGCGCCGATCACCACCGCCCCGGCGGGCGAGGTTTCTCCCAGCGGCAACACCAGGGCCTGCTGGGGACAGTTCTCACCGAAACACTCTGTGATGCCCGGGATTACGTCCTCGAGCCGGTCGATGACGCGGGCGGCACGGGCGCGTGGCGTCGTGTCCCAACCCGTGAGCTCGGACAGCGAGCGGGGCAGCAGCGGCCGAATCGACGGGGTCGCCCCACGCAGCGTGCTGTCGCGCGCCGCCTCGTGGTCGGCGACGTAGACGGCAATGAACGGCAAGTCCAGCGGCTGCGCACCGCATACCGCGACGGTGCTGCTCACCGCGTCGTCGATGGCGTGCGCGTCCATCACTGCGGTCGCCACCGCGTTGAGCAGGTGGAGCCGACGCTCACTCAACACCCGGTCGGTCGTTTCGATCACCGGGCAGAAAACGGCGGTGACCGCACCGTCGCCGCCGATGATGGGGCTATAGGTGAAGGTGAAATACCGCTCCTGGGACTGACCGCCGGTGATGAGCGGCAACATGAGGTCGTCGGACCAGGTCGCGACGCCCGTATCCATCACGCTGAAGAGCATCGGGGAGATCTGCTCCCAGATCTCCCACCACACCTGCTCCGCGGGGCAACCGAGGGCCGCCGGGTGCTTGTCCCCCAGGATCTGCGCGTAGCCGTCGTTGTACATCAAGAACAGATTTCCCCGCCCCAGCCAGAGCACGATGGGGAACCGCGAGGTCAGAGCGATCGCCACGGCCGCCCGCACCTCGGCCGACCAGTCCCGCGGCGACCTCAAAGGATGGTTGTCCCAGTCGAATTCGGCAAAGCGGCGGCCCATCTCACCGCCAAGTTCGGCTGCAGCCGCCAAGTCGGCCGGCAGCGCCGGGTTCATTGCCGTCGCTTGTGTTGCAGAGCCTCGGGCAGCGTCGGGTAGATGTCGAAGATCCGATCCAGTTCGGTCACCTCGATCGGACGAAGCACCTGGTCGTTGTTCGCGACCAGGCGGACGGCCGTCCCGGCTTCCTTGCCTTCGTCGTGGCATTCGAGCACGGCGTTCAACGCCGCGCTCCCGAAGAAGTCGACGGCTTGCAGGTCCACTACGAGCAACCGGGCCGGGTGGGTCTCGGCCAGCTTGAGCGCGGCGGTCAGGTGGGCGGTTACCTCATCGACGGTACTGGAGTCGACGGCGCCCGTAACGCGCACGACGACCGCATCCTCGAGAGACTCATGTTCCACCGCCAACAACTCCAGTGCCTTTCCCAGTCGTCCGAATGCGCCGCACGCGCCGTTCGGAGTGTCTAGGAACACTAACTGTTTGCGGGCTGCCGCGTTCGCGTATTCCTCTGGTTACCCGGCGGACTCGGCGGATATCCGTTCATGCACCGTCAGCAGCAGATGATCGAACTGACTCTGCAGGGTGGCCGTCGAGCACTCGAGGGCAGTCACGTCGGCCAGCAGTTGCCGGGCCAGCGCGCGCAGCTTCACGTTGGTCTCTTGCGACCGCCACTGCAGCACGCGAAAGGCCTGCTCGGCGCTGACCCGGTAGACGAACATCAGCACGCCCTTGGCCTGCTCGATCGCCGCGCGGTTTTCGAAGAGGTCCGGCAGGGCTTCGTCGAGCACCTCTTGCCGGGTCTCGTCGAAGGTGTTGGCGAGGTCGATGTAATAGCCCGCTGTGCCCACCACGGCGCCCGACTCGTCGTGCATACGGTCGGCCACGACGATCGCGTCGTGCACGTTGCCGGACGTGTCGAGGAACCGGTGCCGACTGGAGAAGGACTCCGCCGACTGCAGGGCGTAGTCGAGCACCTCCTGGACGTGCCGACGGTCGTCGGGGTGCTTGTGGGACAACAACAGCTTCGTCGTGGGCTTGACGGTGCCCGGTTCGTAGCCGTGCATCCTGGCCACCTCGTCGGACCATTCCCAGCGCTCGCCGATGAACCAGAACCGGAAGGTGCCGACGTTGAGATAGCGGGCGGCCGCCTCGACCGAGTTCAGAGCTTGGCCGCCGCGGGACGGATCGGGCATCGACCCGTCCGCTCTCCCTTCCTCATGCACGTCTGCATCCTCGCACCCGGCGGATCCCACCGGCTACCGCCCTGGCTCAAAAAGCCCGCCCACATGCCAGCAGGGCCGGGGTGGGGGTAACGTCGCTTGCGGACCATCCAAATACGCGGGAGCGCACGTCGAATGCGCTGAGAGGACGGCTCGGGGCCGTCGACCGTACGAACCTGACCGGGTAATGCCGGCGTAGGGAGATGAGAAAATGACCTTGGAAAAAACCGCCGTCCTTTCCCAAGCCGTCGATGCTTCCGTCACCACGGGACCCATCGCAGGCAGCAGCAAGGTCTACCGCGACGTCGAGGGGTTTCCCGGCGCACGAGTCCCGTTCCGGCGCGTCCACCTGTCCACCGGGGACCACTTCGACCTCTACGACACCTCCGGCCCCTACACCGACGGGGACGCGGTCATCGACTTGACGGCCGGGCTGCCCGCGCGGCCGGGGGTGGTCCGCGACCGCGGCACCCAGCTGCAGCGGGCGCGGGCCGGCGAGATCACCGCGGAGATGGCATACATCGCCGCCCGCGAGGACATGCCCGCCGAGCTGGTGCGCGACGAGGTCGCCCGCGGCCGCGCGGTGATCCCCGCCAACCACAACCACCCCGAGATCGAACCGATGATCATCGGCAAGGCCTTCGCGGTGAAGGTCAACGCCAACATCGGCAACTCCGCGGTGACGTCGTCGATCGCCGAGGAGGTCGACAAGATGGTGTGGGCCACCCGCTGGGGTGCGGACACCATCATGGACCTGTCCACTGGCAAGAACATCCACGACACCCGCGAGTGGATCCTGCGCAACTCCCCCGTCCCGGTCGGCACCGTGCCCATCTACCAGGCGCTGGAAAAGGTGAAGGGCGACCCGACGGAACTGACGTGGGAGATCTACCGCGACACCGTGATCGAGCAGTGCGAGCAGGGCGTGGACTATATGACCGTGCACGCCGGCGTGCTGCTGCGGTATGTGCCGCTGACCGCCAAGCGGGTCACCGGCATCGTGTCCCGCGGAGGATCCATCATGGCGGCCTGGTGCCTGGCCCATCACCGGGAGTCGTTCCTCTACACCAACTTCGAGGAGCTCTGCGACATCTTCGCCCGCTACGACGTCACCTTCTCGCTCGGTGACGGGCTGCGGCCGGGGTCGATCGCCGACGCCAACGACGCCGCGCAGTTCGCCGAGCTGCGCACCCTGGGCGAGCTGACGAAGATCGCGAAAGCCCGTGGCGCGCAGGTGATGATCGAGGGACCCGGACACGTCCCGATGCACAAGATCGTCGAGAACGTGCGACTGGAAGAGGAGCTGTGCGAGGAGGCCCCGTTCTACACGCTGGGTCCGCTGGCCACCGACATCGCGCCGGCCTACGACCACATCACCTCGGCGATCGGCGCGGCGATCATCGCCCAGGCCGGCACCGCGATGCTGTGTTACGTGACGCCCAAGGAACACCTGGGGCTGCCGGACCGCAAGGACGTCAAGGACGGGGTGATCGCCTACAAGATCGCCGCCCACTCCGCGGACCTGGCCAAGGGGCATCCGCGCGCCCAGGAGCGCGACGACGCCCTTTCGACCGCGCGGTTCGAGTTCCGCTGGAACGACCAGTTCGCGTTGTCACTGGACCCCGACACCGCAAGGGAATTCCACGACGAGACCCTGCCGGCCGAACCCGCCAAGACGGCGCACTTCTGCTCAATGTGCGGGCCGAAGTTCTGCTCCATGCGAATCACCCAGGACGTGCGCGACTTTGCCGCCAAGCACGGGCTCGAGACCGAAGAGGACATCGAGGCCATGATGAGCGAGGGCATGGCCGAGAAGTCGCGTGAGTTCGCCGAGCACGGCAAGCGGGTGTACCTGCCGATCACCCAGTGAGCTACCTCCCGCTGGCTCCGCCGGGCGCCACGCCGTTGCGGGTGCTGACCATCGCCGGATCCGACTCGGGGGGCGGCGCGGGCATTCAGGCCGACATCCGCACCATGGCGTTGCTGGGCGTGCATGCCTGCGTCGCCGTTTCCGCGGTCACCGTGCAGAACACGGTGGGCGTCAAGGGGTTTCACGAGGTTCCGCCCGACGTCGTCGCCGATCAGATCGAAGCGGTGGTCACCGACATCGGCGTCCAGGCCGCCAAGACCGGGATGCTGGCATCGTCTCCGATCATCGCCGCGGTGGCCGACACGTGGCAGCGGCTGGGATCGGCGGTGCCGCTCGTCGTCGATCCGGTGTGCGCGTCCATGCACGGCGACGCACTGCTGGAGGCGTCCGCCCTGGATGCCCTTTGCTCGCAACTGTTTCCGTTGGCCACCCTGGTCACGCCGAACCTCGACGAGGTGCGGCTGCTGGTGGGCATCGATGTGGTGGACGCGGAGTCACAGCGGGCGGCCGCCAAGGCGCTGCACGCGCTGGGACCGCGGTGGGCGCTGGTCAAGGGCGGGCACCTGCGGTCGTCCGACCGCAGCTGCGACCTGCTTTACGACGGTGTCTCCTGCTACGAGTTCGATTCGGAACGGTTGCCGGGCGGCAACGACCACGGCGGCGGCGACACCTTGGCCACGGCCATCGCCTGCGCGCTGGCGCACGGTTTCACCGTGCCCGACGCGGTCGGGTTCGGCAAGCGATGGGTCACCGAATGTTTGCGCGCTTCCTATCCGCTGGGCCATGGCCACGGCCCCGTGTCCCCCTTGTTCAGGCTGTCATGATTGCCCTCGACCAGATCGCGGGCATCGCACACGAACCCGACGGGCCGGCCGCCGGGGTGGTGGTGCTGACCCATGGCGCCGGCGGAAACCGGGATTCGCCGCTCCTGCAGCAGGTTTGCGACGAATGGGCGCGGCGCGGGTGGCTCGCCGTCCGGTACAACCTGCCCTACCGGCGGCGCCGCCCCACCGGACCGCCGTCCGGCTCGGCCGCCGCCGGCCGCGCCGGGATCGTCGAGGCGATCACGCTGTGCCGCGGCCTCGCCGACGGCCCCTTGATCGCCGGCGGGCATTCCTATGGCGGCCGGCAGACGTCCATGGTGGTGGCCGCCCGCGAGGCCTCGCCTATCGAAGTGGACCTGTTGACGCTGTTCTCGTATCCGGTGCATCCCCCGGGGAAGCCCGAGCGGGCCCGCACGGAGCACCTGCCCGGCATCAGGGTGCCGACGGTGTTCACGCACGGGACGTCGGATCCATTCGGCACGCCCGACGAACTGCGCGCCGCCGCCGCGCTGGTCACCGGCACGACCGCCGTCGTCGAGATCGCCGGAGCGCGACACGATCTGCGCTCCAAGACACTCAACGTGGCGGCCCTGGCGGTCGACGCGGCCCTGCAGCTGCTCGGGCGGAATTAGACAGTTTGAGCTTATCAGTTTAGACTGATCTTGTGGACGGAATCGCCGAGTCAGCGGCTGCGGCAGCCCGCGACCTGCGGGTGATGTTCAGTCGGCTGCGACGCCAGTTGAGGGACCTCGCCACCGACGGCGACTTGACCCCCTCACAGACCGCGGTGCTCAACCGGCTTTGGAAAGAGGGCGCCTCATCGGCGAGCGTCCTGGCCTCAGCCGAACGGGTACGTCCACAGTCCATGGCCACGATTGTGGCCGCCCTCGGGCAGCGGGGGCTCATTGAGCGCACGCCCGACCCTGAAGACGGTAGGCGGCAACTGATTTCGCTGACCGCGGCGGGCCGGCGACGCGCCGAGAGTAACCGGCAGGTACGGGAGGAGTGGCTGGCACGCGCCATCCACGAGCGGTATTCCGAACGCGAACGTCGCGTCATCCTCGACGCGCTAACGCTGCTCGAGCGCTTGACCGAATAGTGAAAGGACAAGGGCTGCAATGGAAGTAGGACTGCACTTCATCGACTTTCTGCCCGGCGACCCGACGGCGCTGGGTCCGACGCTGGCCGATGCGGCCAAGGCCGCCGAGCAGGGCGGGGCGACGCTGTTCACGCTCGCCGATCACTTCTTTCAGATGGAAGCCATGGGACCGGCGGAGGACCCGTTCCTCGAGGGCTATACGTCGCTGGGTTTCTTGGCCGGGCAGACGACCAACATCGAGCTGAGCCTGCTGGTCACCGGGGTCACTTATCGCTATCCGGGCCTGCTGGCCAAGGCGGTCACCACTCTGGATGTCCTGTCGCAGGGCCGCTCGATGCTGGGGCTCGGCGCCGCCTGGTACGACCGTGAGCACGCGGCCCTCGGCTTTCCCTATCCGCCGGTGAGTCAGCGCTTCGAGATGCTCGAAGAGACGCTGCAGATCTGCAGGCAGATGTGGAGCGAGAACAACGGGCCCTACCAGGGCAAGCACTACCAGTTGGCGGAGACAATCTGTGAGCCCCAACCGATTCGGCGCCCTCCCGTCCTGATCGGCGGCGACGGCGAGAAGAAGACGCTGCGCCTGGTCGCGCAGTACGCCGACGTCTGGAACAGCACCTCCGGCGACCCCGATGTTCTCGAGCACAAGATCGAGGTGCTGAACCGCCATTGTGACGCGGTGGGCCGAGACCCGAGCGAAATCCGCAATACGGTGGGCTTATTCGTGAATCCGTTCGACGACCTCGATGGTTACTTCAAGACCGTCGAGCGCTACGGCGAACTCGGCGTAGAGCTGGTCAATGCCGGGCCGTTCCCCGGCAACCCCGATCCGGTCGGCTTCATCCGCCGCCTCGGCGACGAAGTGATACCCAGGCTCGCCCAGATCGGTTGACAGCGCGGCCTTTCGGTCATCCGGGATAGCGGGAGTAGCACGCGTCCATGTTGCCGGTCACGCCGCCGCGGAACGCCGCTATCCGGGTGAAACCGGCCGGCACGCTGGTGCCGTCCGCGTCACTGGCGACGAGGTGGTTGGTGAGCAAACCGGCCACCGCTTCGTCGAGATCACCGGCCGTCAGCAGCAGCTGCTTCTGCGACGACAGCTCGATGGGTTCGGCCATCTTGCGATGCACCACGCCCGTCAGGCAGGCCGTGCGCAGGGCGGTCCACGGGCTCTGCATGGCCAGACCGCGTTCGTGCTGCACGGCCAGCGCGTACCGCGACATCACTGCCGACAGCGCGGTGTCGTCGCCCTGCGGCAGGGTTTGTTCGTTCTCGTCGGCGACCTTGCCCATCGCCGCCAGCTTCGGCAGATCGATCACGATCGTGTTGGTGGCCGGGCAGTAGGACGCCGGCGGGCTGGCCTTGGCGTCCGGGCAATCGGCGGCCTGGTAGGACAATGCCGGCGCATTCTTCGGGGAGAACACCTTTCCCAAGAGTTCCATCAGCGTCGACAGGGTGTCCTGGTCGATCGGGACTTCACCGGTCTCCGGGTTCCCGGTGCTGTTGTCGACGCGCAGGGCGTTGGGCAGGTCGCCGCGGCGCTGACCGATTTCCTTCTTGTCGATAGCCGCGCACGCCGAGGCGCCGTCGATGAAACCCATTTGGAAGGCGCTGATCCGGTCCAGGGCCGACCCGTGTTCGTCGTCGTTCTCGGCGTCGCTGTCCATCACCGGGTCCCGGGTGGTGATGATCCCCGCCAGCACGTGGTCCAGCCCGTCGGCGGTGCTCAGCGTGAACCGCGGCGACTTGCCGTCTGCGACCCAGAACAGGTAGACGCCCGCGAAGCAGTCGGCCTGCTGCTCGCGCACGATCGTGGGGTCTCGTCTGGTCACCAGCTTCGCCATCGTCTGCAAGGCGTGGCCGAATTCGTGGGCCAGCACGCCGTTGACGGACATGTCGCCGAAATACCGTTGCGCGACGGGCATGAATACCCCGCGATCCCAAGCGATCAGGTTGCAGCGCGACGTGAAGAAGGCGTTGACGAGCTTGTAGGTGTCGTTGTGGCAAACGATGGGGCTGGACGGTTGCTTTGAGTTATACGACACCATCTTGCCAACCGGGACGAAGTCGCCTTTCAACGACTGGCTGTAGACCGACTTCCAATAGTCCTCGATGTCGTTGACCGATAGCAACGCCAACTTGTCGATCTCGCCGTTGTCGGTATTGACGACCGTGCCGGTGGGGGCGGGTGCGTTCGAGCGGATCCCGCTGGGGCCGTTGGTCGCGGGCAGACCGCCCACCCGGAACGGGTCGTTGAGCATCGACAGCGCCCGCCCGTCGACGAAGGATGTGCACCCGGCCACCACGATTGCCGCCGCTGCGCAACCGAACGCCGCCCGCAGCAAGGTGGCCGCCCTGCGCGGACGGCCACCGGCCAGCTGACGTCGATTGCGCGCAGGGCTATTCATACCAACCTCATCCCGACCGGCTACAGGGCAAGCACCAAAGGGGTCTCATTCTAGAGCGGTTGGCTAACCCTGACAGTCCGATTGGAAACCGCGGTTGACCGCCGGTCCCGGCGACTGCAGCGCGGAGTTGCGGCCGGCTTGCCAGTAGCGGAACGGCGGACGCCGGGCAGGTTGCATATTGGGATCAGCGAACTCCAGCGCGCGCCGGCGGGTGCGCTACGGGCGCGGGGCCGTCGGCGTGGGCGTTTGCTGAGGTCCCATCGGACCACCCGGTCCCATTCCACCGGGCCCCATTCCGCCGGGTCCCATCATGCCCGGTCCCATCATGCCGCCGGGACCCATCATCGGGCAGGTACCGCCACGCCCGCCGCCGTAGCCATGGTGCCAGCCGTAACGGTCACCCGAGGCCGCGCCCAAGAAGAGGCCCGAGAAGAAGACCACCGCGACGACGAACACGACGCCGGCGACGATGACCACCCACGCGACCACTTGGCTCAGCCGACTGTGCGCGCCGAATCGATGCTCGTCCCCGGGGTGGCCGGTCACGGTGGTCGGTCCGACGCTGGATTCAGGATTGTGCGTCATGCCTCAAACGATGGCACGCGTATACCCACCGGGGGTAGGGACCATTGGCCCTAGAATGGGCGTTGCCTATGTGGTCGGCTTGCCGTATGGCCGGACTGACTCGGCGGGCGGCGCTTGCCGCGCTTGGCGCGCTCGGCGCGGGCAGCATCCTGGGTCTGGCACATCTACGTGGGAGCGCCTTGCGGCCGCCGTCGACGGCTATCCGCCTCACGGACGGGGGCGGTTTCATGGGCGCCGGTCACATGGACATGAGCCGCTACATGGAGATGTTCATGCGGCACAGCGAAATCGACCGCATCGTCGAGGACATTCCCGGCGGTGTGCGCACCACCACCGAATCGGCTTCGCCGGCCTTGACTGCTCAACTGCAGGAGCATGTTTCGAGCATGTACGCCCACCTCGATCAGGGAACTGAAATCCGTTGCATGAGCCAGAGCCTGCCGACGCTTTTCCGAAGTGCCGGCGGCTACCGACGCCAGCTCACATTCACGCCCAGAGGCGTGATCGCCGAGGAGACGGCCGACGATCCGGCCCTCACCGATGTCATCCGTGCGCACGCACGCGAGGTCACCGGTTTCGTGCGGGACGGGGTGCCCGCCATGATGCAACAGATGATGGGCCCGGGCGGGATGGGCTGCGGCCGGATGATGGGCCCTCGCAGGCCTTGACGCCCAACGGCTTAGAACGGTGGGGGTTCGTCGTCTGGGGGTGCGGGGCCGGTTTGGGTGGTTTGGGTGGTTAAGCGGGTTTGGCGGTTGTGGTGGCGTTCGGTGGCGATGCGCTGGGCCCGGTTGTGGGCGCGGGTGCGGGTGCGCAGCGGCATCATCGCGGTGCGCTCGCCGCAGCGCTGGGGGCCGGCCGCGGGGGCCGGGAGCTCGCCGGTGGGCGCGCACAGGCTGGGGAACAGCAGCGCGCTGCCCGGGGTGGTGACGTAGGTGTGCCCGTCGGGTAGACGCCAGAGGAGGGTGCCATCGGGCAACTGTTCATCGCGCCAGCCCCAGAACGTTTTCAGCAAATGATGCTGGCGGCACAAACATTTCAGGTTCCATGGATGCGTCGGGCCGCCATCGGCGTAGGGGATCGTGTGGTCGATATCGCAGTCCACGGCCGGGCGATCACACCCGGGCGCCCGACACGTCAAATCCCGACACCGCACGAAATCGGCCAGCTTGGCCGAGGGCGTGTAGCGCGGTTCAGCTTCTATCGGGACACTCACCGGCACCAGCGTCGCCGAACCGGCCAACTCGGCAACCACCTCGGCGGAGATCAGTCCGTCGGCGCCTACCTCCGACGCCGGAGCCGACCCGCGGCCCTGGATGCTCGCCTGTTCGGCGATCACATGAATGACGACCGGCGTTGACGCAGGCCGCTTTCCCGCGGCGCAATCGGGCCGTCCACAGCGGCAACCCAGCCGATCCGCCGAGGCCGCCAACGCCCCCAGCGCGTCGGCGCGCCGCTGATCGCGGCTGCGCGGATCATGCTCACACACCGTGGCCGCCAAGGCATCTAACCGTTCGTCCAAGGCGTGGGCATCTGGACTGAACAGGCTGCCGTGGATTTCGGACATGCCGCCCTCGAGATCCTCGATCCCGACACAGCGCTCGTCCCGACACCGCTGCCGACGGCGCACCGCATCAACGTCGGCCTTCGCCACGATCTTATCGACCTCACCGGCCAACCGGCCCCGAGTCATCGACGGCCACCGCGCCGCGCGCACGGCCAACTCGCCATCCACGGCGGCCAGCACCTCAGCATCGGTGATCAAATCGGTGCGGTACACGATGGTTTGAAACAACCGGTAATTGATATCACCGGCGCGGAACGCCGCCGCCACCTGTGGCAGCCGCTCACGCATCGCCAACGCATACCGCATGAAGCTGCCCGCCATCGCCAAGCTCACCCGAAACGCCGCAGCCACCTCGGCCCCCACCGCCGCCCAGGTGTCCACCGCCCAATCCGCCTCCTCACCGCGCTGGGCGCGGCGCAGCTCGAACAGCTCCCCGACCGCATCCAACCGAGCCGCCACCACTTGGGCCTCTAACCGCCATGACTCGCACATCCGATCCACCAACTCCCGCGAGCGCTCACACCGCGGAGGCTCCCAGTACTCATGCAGCCGTGTATCGAACATGTGTTCGAGCATAGTGCGTGCCACCGACAACCCCGATCGGCGGTTACGGCATCCGGGTGCGATGCCTCTTGTCGTGCGGCGGGACGCCGTTCACCCCGCCGGTGGACTGCGCGTAGCTGCCCACGGCGTACGCGACGCCAGAACCCATGATGGCCAACGCGTCGCGGTTGATGTTGTCGGCGGTTTCGTGGGGGCCCTGATAGTTGGGGTCGAACGGGACGCCGGCCTGCCCACCCCACAATCGGGCCTGCACCGTGGTTTTCGGCTGCGTGGCGCCGGCCGTCATGCCACCGATCGGCACGCCCGCGACCATGAAGGGGTGGTAGTCCGCGAGGGTGCTCAGCGGCATGTCCGCGGGCCGCTTCCCGGCCAGGTTCAGATACCCGGCCAGGGTGCGCTCGATGCCGGCCG
>NZ_LZII01000026.1:0-7320 GCF_001667425.1 Mycobacterium sp. 852002-51613_SCH5001154
GCCGCCACCACCGCCCGGCTACGGCCCGCCGCCGGGTTACGGCGCGCCGCCACCACCGCCCGGCTACGGCCCGCCGCCCGGCTACGGCGCCCCACCCAAGCCTCCGATCATCGTGCTTGACGGGTTCAACTGGGCGTGGAACACCTTCACCAAGAACGCCGTGGCGTTGATCGTGCCCACGCTGGTCTACGGGCTGCTGATCGGGGTGGCCGGCGCGCTGATCACGCTGAGCCAGAACATGAACACGGGAACGACTCCCGACGACTACGACTTCACCTTCACGACCAACCTGACCGGCCCCGGGTACGGGCTGCTCGTCCTCGGCTACCTGGTGGCCTACGCGGTGAGCGCATTCGCGCAGTCGGCGTTCCTGTCCGGCTGTCTTGACCTGGCCGACGGGCGCGCCGTCACCATCGGCTCGTTCTTCAAGCCGCGCAACCTCGGCATGGTGTTTCTGGCCGTGCTGATCGTCGAGGTCCTCACGTCGATCGCATCGGCTTTCTGCTTCATCCCGGGTCTCGTGTTGGGCATATTCACCCAGTTCACCGTGGCGTTCGTGATCGATCGCTCGGAGTCGGCGATCAAGGGCTTCACTTCCAGCTTCTCGCTCGCCGGGTCGAATTTCGTCAACGCGCTGCTGGTGTGGCTGATCGTGTTCGCGTCCGCCATCGTCGGGCTTCTGTTGTGCGGTGTCGGCCTGTTGGTGGCGGCCCCGGTCGCGTCGCTGCTGATCATCTACGCCTACCGCAGGCTGAGCGGCGGCCAGGTGGTCCCCGTGCCGCAGCCGGGTTACCACCCGGGTCCGCCGCCGGCGTAACCGCCGATCCAAGCGGAGGCCGCGCCCGAAGTTACGGCGTTGTAAGCCGCAGCCGCGGTGCGCTGCGGCGTTGTGCCGCTTGTGATGAGATCACCATGTCATGAGCATCAAAGTCGCGCTGGAGCACCGCACCAGCTACACCTTCGACCGGCCGGTCCGGGTGTATCCGCACGTCGTGCGGCTGCGCCCCGCGCCCCACTGCCGCACGCCCGTCGAGGCCTACTCGCTGCGCATCGAGCCGGACGAGCACTTCATCAACTGGCAACAGGACGCGGTGGGCAATTTCCTTGCGCGCCTTGTATTTCCGAATCCCACCCAGCGGCTGACCATCACCGTCGGGCTGATCGCGGACCTCAAGGTGATCAACCCGTTCGACTTCTTCATCGAGGACTGGGCCGAGACGTGGCCGGCGCATGGGTTGACCTACCCGAAGGAGCTCGCCGACGACCTGGAGCCATACCTGCGGCCGGTCGACGAAAACGGTGACGGGTCGGGGCCCGGTGAGCTGACGCGGGCCTGGGTGCGCAACTTCTCGGTGCCGGCCGGCACCCGCACCATCGACCTGCTGGTCGCGCTCAACCGCGCCGTCAACGCCGACGTCGCCTACAGCGTCCGAATGGAACCCGGCGTGCAGACACCGGATCACACGCTGCGAACCGGGGTCGGCTCGTGCCGCGATTCGGCGTGGCTGCTGGTATCGATCCTGCGCCAGCTTGGGCTGGCCGCCCGTTTCGTGTCCGGCTACCTGGTGCAGCTGGCCTCCGACGTGGAGGCGCTCGACGGGCCGTCGGGCCCCGCCGCCGACTTCACCGACCTGCACGCCTGGACTGAGGTGTACATCCCCGGTGCGGGCTGGATCGGGCTGGACCCGACGTCGGGGTTGTTCGCCGGCGAGGGCCACATCCCGTTGGCGGCCACCCCACAGCCGGCGTCGGCGGCGCCCATCAGCGGCGGCACCGAACCGTGCGAATCGGTGCTGGAGTTCTCTAACACCGTCACCCGGGTCCACGAGGACCCGCGTGTCACCCTGCCCTACACCGACGACGCGTGGGACACGATCCGCGAGGTCGGCCGGCGCGTCGACGAGCGGTTGGCGGCCGCCGACGTGCGGCTGACCATCGGGGGCGAGCCGACATTCGTTTCGGTGGACGATCAGGTCGCCGAGGAATGGACCACGGCCGCCGACGGCCCGCACAAGCGGCAGCGCGCCTCCGACCTGGCCGCGCGCCTCAGAGAGGTGTGGGCGCCGAGCGGGTTGGTGCAGCGCGGGCAGGGCCGGTGGTATCCGGGAGAACCGTTGCCGCGCTGGCAGATCGCGTTGTATTGGCGCACCGACGGGCGACCGCTGTGGAGCGACGGCACGCTGCTGGCCGACCCGTGGCTGGGCGACTTGGCGCCGGCCGATAGCGACGCGGGCCACCGGCTGCTCGCCGCGATCGCCGACGGCCTGGAGCTGCCGCCGTCGCAAGTGCGGGCCGCCTACGAGGACCCGCTGCACCGGCTGGCGACCAAGGTGCGACAACCCGAGGGCGACCCGGTGGACCCGGCCGACGACCTCGACGCGGACTCCCCCGCCGGCCGCGCCGCCCTGCTGGCCCGCCTCGACGAATCCGTCACCGCCCCAGCGGCTTTCGTGTTGCCGCTGCACCGCCGCGACGATGGTCAGGGCTGGGCCAGCGCCAACTGGCGGCTGCGGCGCGGCCGAATCGTGTTGCTGCACGGCGATTCTCCGGCGGGGCTGCGGCTGCCGCTGGATTCCATCAGCTGGCGGCCGCCGCGCCCGTCGTTCGATGCCGATCCCCTGGGCGTCGGGGACGAGCTGTCGACGCAGTCGGGCACCGCGGTGGTGGAGGACTCCGACACCGCGCCGCCTACCGCGATGGTCGCCGAGATCCGCGATGGGCTGCTCTACCTCTTCATGCCGCCCACCGAGGCGCTGGAGCACTTCGTCGACCTGGTCGCACGCGTCGAGGCCGCGGCGGCCAAGGTCGACTGCCCGGTCGTGATCGAGGGCTACGAACCCCCGCCGGACCCCCGGCTGCGCTCGACGACCATCACCCCGGACCCCGGCGTCATCGAGGTCAACGTCGCGCCCACCGCGAGCTTCGCCGAGCAGAGTCAGCAGCTCGAAACCCTCTATGAGCAAGCCCGATTGGCGCGCCTGTCCACCGAGTCCTTCGACGTGGACGGCACCCATGGCGGCACCGGCGGCGGCAACCACATCACCCTCGGCGGAGTCACGCCCGCCGACTCGCCGCTGCTGCGGCGACCGGACCTGTTGGTATCGCTGCTGACGTACTGGCAGCGGCACCCGTCGCTGTCGTACTTGTTCGCGGGCCGGTTCGTCGGCACCACGTCGCAGGCCCCCCGGGTCGACGAGGGCCGCGCCGAGGCGCTCTACGAACTCGAGATCGCGTTCGCCGAGATCGCCCGGCTGTCGGCCGGTGGTGCGGCGAAGCCCTGGGTGATCGACCGCGCGCTGCGGCACCTGCTGACCGACATCACTGGCAACACCCACCGCGCAGAGTTCTGCATCGACAAGCTCTACAGCCCCGACAGCGCCCGCGGCCGGCTCGGCCTGCTGGAACTACGCGGTTTCGAGATGCCGCCGCATCTGCGCATGGCGATGGTGCAGTCGCTGCTGGTGCGCTCGCTGGTGGCGTGGTTCTGGGACGAGCCGCTACGCGCCCCGCTGATACGCCACGGCGCCAACCTGCACGGCCGATACCTGTTGCCGCACTTCCTGATTCACGACATCGCCGACGTTGCCGCGGACCTGCGCGCGCACGGCATCGCGTTCGAGACCAGCTGGCTGGACCCGTTCACCGAATTCCGCTTCCCCCGCATCGGCACGGCGGTGTTCGACGGGGTGGAGATCGAGTTGCGCGGGGCGATCGAACCGTGGAACACCCTCGGCGAGGAAGCCACCGCGGCCGGCACCGCCCGCTATGTCGACTCGTCGGTCGAGCGCATCCAGATCCGCATCATCGGCGCCGACCGGCACCGCTACGTGGTGACGGTCAACGGCTACCCGGTGCCGCTGCTGGCCACCGACAACCCCGACATCCACGTGGGCGGAGTGCGGTTCAAGGCCTGGCAGCCACCGAGCGCGCTGCACCCCACCATCAGCACAGACGTGCCGCTGCAGTTCGAGCTGGTCGACCTGACGACGGGCACGTCGCGCGGCGGGTGCACGTATCACGTCGCGCACCCCGGTGGGCGGGCCTACGACGAGCCGCCCGTCAACGCCGTCGAGGCCGAGGCACGGCGCGCCCGCCGCTTCGAGGCGACCGGCTTCACCCCCGGCAAGCTCGATCTGTCCGACATTCGGGAGAAACAGGCCCGGATCTTCACCGATATCGGCGCGCCGGGCATCCTCGACCTGCGCCGCGTGCGTACCGTTCAGCGGTAATGGCGTTTGCGGACATGACATTCGGCATCGGTACGGGGTCGGCGCCCCCGGCCGACCGCTACGACGCCGACCGCCTGCTGGCCGGGTACCGGGCCGCGCGCGCCCAGGAAGCGCTCTTCGATCTCCGGCATGGCCCGGCCGCCGGCTACGACGAATTCGTTGACCGGGACGGACAGGTGCGGCCGGCCTGGACGGAGCTGGCCGACACCATCGCGGAGCGCGGACGGGCGGGGCTCGACCGGCTGCGCTCGGTGGTGCGCGGCCTGATCGACAGCGACGGCATCACCTACACCGACGTCGATCCCGCCGGACACGGCCTCGAGCCGCGGCCGTGGATCCTGGACACGCTGCCGCTCGTCCTCTCCGCCGCGGAGTGGGAGGCGCTGGAGGCCGGGCTGGTGCAGCGATCCCGGCTGCTCGACGCCGTGCTCGCCGACCTGTACGGGTCGCGCAGCCTGCTCACCGAGGGGCTGCTGCCGCCGGAGCTGCTGTTCGCCCATCCCGGTTACGTGCGCGCGGCCAACGGCATCGAAGTGCCCGGGCATCACCAGCTCTTCCTGCACGCCTGTGACGTCAGCCGGCTACCGGACGGCACCTTCCAGGTCAACGCCGACCGGACGCAGGCGCCGTCGGGCGCCGGCTACGCGCTGGCCGACCGGCGCGTCGTCGCGCACTCCGTGCCCGATCTCTATGAACGGATCGCGCCGCGCCCGACGACACCGTTCGCCCAGGCGTTGCGGCTGGCGCTCATCGACGCCGCGCCCGACGATGCGCAGGATCCGGTGGTCGTGGTCCTGAGCCCGGGTATCTTCTCCGAAACCGCTTTCGATCAGGCGTATCTCGCGACGCTGCTGGGCTTTCCCTTGGTGGAGAGCGCGGACTTAGTGGTACGCGACGGCAAGTTGTGGATGCGCTCGCTGGGCACCTTGAAACGGGTGGACGTGGTCCTGCGCCGGGTCGACGCCGAATACGCCGACCCGCTCGATCTGCGGGCCGACTCCCGGCTCGGCGTCGTCGGTCTGGTGGAGGCGTCGCACCGCGGGACGGTGACCGTCGTCAACACGCTGGGCAGTGGCATCCTGGAAAACCCTGGGCTGCTTCGGTTTTTGCCCGAGCTGTCCGAGCGCCTCCTCTCCGAAGCGCCGCTGCTGCAGTCCGCGCCGGTCTACTGGGGCGGCATCGCGAGCGAATGCTCACACCTGCTGGCCAATCTGTCCTCGCTCCTGGTGAAGTCGACCGTCGGCGGTAAAACCCTTGTCGGCCCGACCCTTTCGTCATTGCAGCTGGCACAGTTGGCGGCCGCGATCGAAAAGATGCCCTGGCAGTGGATCGGCCAGGAACTGCCGCAGTTCTCGTCGGCGCCCACCGACCATGCCGGGGTGTTGTCCTCGGCCGGCGTCGGCATCCGGTTGTTCAACGTGGCCCAGCGCAGCGGGTACGCCCCGATGATCGGCGGCGTCGGCTACGTGCTGGCGCCCGGGCCGGCCGCGTACACGTTGCAAACCGTTGCCTCGAAGGATGTTTGGGTGCGCCCGACGGAGCGTGCGCGGGCCGAGACGGTGACCCTGCCGTCGCCCGTGTCGCCGGCGAAGACCGCGGCGGGCACCTGGGGTGTCAGCTCGCCGCGTGTGCTGTCCGACCTGTTCTGGATCGGCCGCTACGGCGAGCGCGCGGAGAGCATGGCGCGCCTGCTGCTCGTCGCCCGGGACAGGTTCCATGTCTACCGGCATCAGCAGCACACCGAAGAGAGCGAATGCGTGCCGGTGCTGATGGCCGCGCTGGGCCGGATCACCGGGGCCGACGACGACCGTGCCAGCGACGGGGCCGAGATGATCGCCGTCGCCCCCTCGACGCTGTGGTCCCTGACCGTGGATCCCGAGCGGTCCGGGTCGCTGGTGCAGTCGGTGGAAGGGTTGGCGCTGGCCGCCAGGGCGGTGCGCGACCAGATGTCCAACGACACCTGGATAGTGCTGGCCGGGGTGGAGCGCGCGCTGGCTCAGCGGCGGGAGCCGCCGGATTCCCTCGCCGAGGCCGACGCGCTACTCGCGTCGGCCCAGGTGCAGACGCTGTCCGGGATGCTCACCCTGTCGGGGGTCGCCGGTGAGTCGATGGTGCGCGACGTGGGCTGGACGATGATGGACATCGGCAAGCGCATCGAACGCGGCCTCTGGCTGACCGCGCTGCTGCGGGCCACCTTGACCGCCGTCCGCGCGCCCGCGGCCGAACAGACCATCATCGAGGCCACGCTGGTGGCGTGCGAGTCCTCGGTCATCTACCGGCGCCGCACCGTGGGCCAGGTCAGCGTCGCCGCCGTGGCCGAGCTGATGCTGTTCGACGCGCAGAACCCGCGGTCGCTGCTGTATCAAGTGGAGCGGCTGCGGGCCAACCTCAAGGACCTGCCCGGGGCGTCGGGGTCGTCGCGCCCGGAACGGCTGGTGGACGAGATCGCCACCCTGCTGCGCCGCTCGCATCCCGCCGAGCTGGAAGTCGTCCGCGCCGACGGGCAGCGGGCCGCGCTGGCCGACCTGCTCGGTTCGGTGCACGCCGGGTTGCGCGAGCTGGCCGAGGTCATCACCACCACGCAGTTGGCGCTGCCCGGCGGCATGCAGCCGCTGTGGGGCCCCGACGTGCGCCGGGTGATGCCGGCCTAGCGGTGATCGCGAGCGCGGCGAAGCCGGGCGAAGCGGGTCACCGCCATCGGGGCTAGCGGTGATCGCGAGCGCGGCGAAGCCGGGCGAAGCGGGTCACCGCCATCGGGGCTAGCGGTGATCGCGAGCGCGGCGAAGCCGGGCGAAGCGGGTCACCGCCATCGGGCCTAGCGGTGATCGCGAGCGCGGCGAAGCCGGGCGAAGCGGGTCACCGCCATCGGGCCTAGCGGTGATCGCGAGCGCGGCGAAGCCGGGCGAAGCGGGTCACCGCCATCGGGCCTAGCGGTGATCGCGAGCGCGGCGAAGCCGGGCGAAGCGGGTCACCGCCATCGGGCCTAGCGTCGCAAATACACGTTGCGTCAAACTGGTTCGTCGTCGTCACCGTCGCGGAGGATTCTTTCGGGGTGGTGGTAGGTGTTGGTGCGGGGTTGTCCGTGGTCGAG
>NZ_LZII01000027.1:0-8433 GCF_001667425.1 Mycobacterium sp. 852002-51613_SCH5001154
TCGGCCAGCACCAACTGCGGCGCGGAGCCGGCCGACGCGACGACCTCGCCGAACGGGGAGGCCACCAGGCTGCCGCCGACCCCGGTGGGCGCGCCCGACCCGGTCAGAGACTCGCCCGGGTCGGCCTGGCCGGCCGCGGCGACGTAGCTCATCGAATCGAGCGCGCGGGCCCGCGCCAAGAGCGTCCACTGGTCGAGCTTGCCGGGCCCCGCGCCCCACGATGCGCAGACGGCGATCAGCTGGGCGCCGCGGCGGGCCAGCTCGGTGTACAGGGCCGGGAAGCGGATGTCGTAGCAGACCGTCAGCCCCACCCCCACGCCGGCGACCGTGATCACCACCGGCTCGCGGCCGGGTGCGACGGTGCGTGACTCGGTGAAGCCGAAGGCGTCGTAGAGATGGATCTTGTCGTAGTGCGTGTCCGGCTCGTTGGGACTGCCCGGACCGGCCGCGGGGAAGAAGAAGCGTCGCTTCCTGCGCGACCCGCTCTCCGTGGTGCTGGTCTGCATCATCGTTGTTTGCCTGGTGATCGCCGCGCTGGTCGGGGGGGAGCTGTACGTCCGTCACGTCGCCAACAGCAAGGTCGCCGAGGCGGTGGCGTGCGAGGTCAAGGACCAGGCCACCGCGTCGTTCGGGGTGGCGCCGCTGATGCTGTGGCAGCAGCTCACCAAGCACTACACCAACATCTCGGTGTCGACCGCGGGCAACCAGGTGCGAGACGCCAAGGGCATGAAGATCGACATCAACATCCGCGACGTCCAACTCAGGGACACGCAGGACTCCAAGGGCACCATCGGGTCGCTCGACGCGACCGTCACCTGGACGTCCGACGGCATCAAGGAATCCGTCCAGAACGCGATTCCGGTGCTGGGCCCGTTCGTCACCAACACGGTGACCACGCACCCCAACGACGGCACGATCGAGCTGAAGGGCATGTTGGACAACCTGACCACCAAGCCGGTGGTGTCGGGCACCGGCCTGCAGCTGCAGATCGTCAGCTTCAACGCGCTCGGCTTCACGATGCCGAAGGAGTCGGTGCAGTCGACCCTGGACGACTTCACCTCGCAGTTCACCAAGAACTACCCGCTGGGCATTCACGCGGACAGCGTTCAGGTCACCTCCAGCGGCGTGACGAGCCATTTCTCGACGCGGAACGCGAGCATCCCCACCGGCAACAACAACGACCCCTGCTTCGCCAACCTCTGACGCCGGCTCAGTGGAGTCCGTCGAGCACCGCCCGCGTGCCGGACAGGCCGAGCCGGGTGGCACCGGCGTCCAGCATCGCCAGCGCGGCGGTGGCGTCGCGGATGCCGCCGCTGGCCTTGACGCCCAGCCTGCCGCCGACGGTCTGGCTCATCAGGGCGACCGCGCGCACCGAGGCGCCGCCGGCGGGGTGAAACCCGGTCGAGGTCTTGACGAAGTCGGCGCCGGCGTCCTCGGCCGCGCGACATACCTCCACGAGCAGGCGCTCGTCCGGGCCCGACAACAGCACCGCCGACTCCACGATCACCTTGAGCACGGCGCCGGGGACGGCGGCGCGCACGGCCGCGATATCGGCCCGCACCGCCTCGATATCTCCGGCCAGCGCGGCGCCGATGTCGATGACCATGTCGACCTCGGTGGCGCCGGACGCCACGGCCTGTTCGGCCTCGTGGGCCTTGACCGCCGAAATGTGCTTGCCCGACGGGAAACCCGCCACGCTCGCCACCGCGACGCCCCCGTCGGCTCGCACCGCGGCCGGAACCATCGACGGCGAGACGCACACGGCTAAGACGCCCAATTCGGCGGCCTCCGCGACCAGGGCGGCCACGTCCGCCTCGGTGGCCTCGGGCTTGAGCAGGGTGTGGTCGACCATGGCCGCCAGCTGAGACCGGGTGGGTTTGCTCGGCACTAGAACCTTTCCTCGGGTCCGCCCGGATTGCATCCGGACGTGACCATGTCGGTGTCGTCGACGACCGGGCGCCACGGCTCCAGGTTCCAGCTCTTCTTGCCGGGCTCGGCCAGTTCGGCGAACTGCCAATGACAGATGAACTGCGCACGCATCCCGGCGGTGTCGGCGTCCGGCGACAGCGCCAGCACCTCGGCCCACGCCTCGTCGGCGAGGGCCGCGTTTCCGGACTGCCTGGCGGCCAGCCGCCCCGATGGTGTCGGGAAAACCCGCAGACTGCTCAGGCCGTGCCACTGCGCCCACTCGGTGTGGTCGATGAACGGCGGGGACATCGTGGCCGGGTCCGCTGCGGCGCCGCCCGCTGGGCCCCACAGCGCGACCAGCACCGCGGCGGGCCCCGTCAGCAGGGCGTTCATGCCGCTAGCGCGACTTACCTTGAATTTCAAGAAGTTTCGGCCGCACGTCGACCAGATACACGCCCGCCGCACATGCGGCGATCGCCATCCCGAGTACCCCGAAAACAAAACTCAGGATGGATGTCAGGGCGACAGCCAGACCGAGGATCACCAGCCACACCGGCTTGGTCAGCTTGTCGGCGGCGGTGTAAGCGTCGGGCCGCTGCAGTGCGGCATGGACGAACGCGTATACCGCCGTTACCAAGACGGCGATCTGCAAGACCAACATGACGGTACCCACGAGGTGGCTCACGCATTAAGCGTATGCGGGCGCCGTCCCAAACGTCGACTCGGAGTTGCCCGAAGACAATTCCGAGTCGACGTCTTGACTTACTTCTGGGTGACCTTCTTGGCGGACGCCTTCTTGGCGGGAGCCTTCTTGGCCGGGGCCTTCTTGGCGGGCGCCTTCTTGGCGACAGCCTTCTGAGCCTTCTTGGCAGTCTCGTCGGACTTCTTGGGCAGCTCGATGCCGACCAGCTTGGCCGCGCGCTCGCCGACCGCGCGGGTCTGCGATGCGACGGTGCCGAGCGCCTCCTGGGTCAGCTCGACGGCCTGGTCCACGTAGCCCTCGGCGCGCGCGGAGGCGTCGTCCAGGCCCGTCTGGCTGCGCAGGCGCTGCAGGGCGGCCTCGCCCCGCTCGACCAGCTCGTTGTAGCGGTTGGTCGCCGCGTCCAGGTAGCCCTCGGCAGCCTTGCGCAGTTCCTCGCTGGTGAACCGCTCGCGCAGCTCGTCCAGCTGCTCGGGCAGGTCCTCCTGCAGCCGGGTCAACCGGGCGCGGCTCTCCTCGACCCGGGTGCGGGTGTCGGCGCGGGTCTCCTCGGCGCGCTCACGCAGGCTCGCGATCAAGTCATTGACAGTGGCCAGGGCCAGGTCGGCCGCGCCCAGGGCCGCGAGCAGGGGTGCCCGCAAATCTTCGATGTTCGAATTGTCCGCCATGGTTATTCCTTTCATGGTTTTCCGTTATTGGCGTTCTTGGGTATTGGTTGTGAAAGCTAAGGCGAGCGTCTCCTTCTCCGCTGGCGACCACCGGATTCACGCTCCTGGGTAACCCGTGCGGTCCGTGGTTGATACATCACCACCCGCTAGCGTGACGCGGAAGTCCCGACGGCCGGAAGGGCCATTGATCACTCGTCGCCGTTGGGTTCGGTGGAACACTCCTCGTCGGTTGATTCGATTGATTCGTTTTGTTGGGTGAACGATGCGTAGACGTCGAGCAGAACCTGCTTCTGGCGCTCGGTAATCGCGGTATCGGTGATGATGGCGTCGCGCACTTGACTTTTGTCGCTGGGCTCGAGGATCCCGGCCCGCACATAAAGGACCTCGGCGGAAACTCGCAGCGCCTTTGCGATTTGATTGAGCACGTCGGCGGACGGCTTACGCAACCCACGCTCCACCTGGCTCAGATACGGATTGCTGACCCCGGATTTCTCGGCGAGTTGGCGCACGGAGACCTGCGCGAGTTCGCGCTGGGTGCGGATGAAGCTACCGATGTCCGAGGCCATGTCGGAGGCGGCGTTGGACACCTTGGCGGAGAGCTTCTCCTCGGGTGCCATGGCGTGCTCCTGGTCGGCTGATCGATGGGGACGGCCACCAGATTACTACAAGTGCTTGCATTTGCAAGCACTTGTTAGCACTACTAGAAAAGTAGTTGGGCGACGGCGTAGATCACCAGACCGGCCAAGGAACCGACCACGGTTCCGTTGATCCGTATGAACTGCAGATCACGACCCACGTGCAGCTCGATGCGGCGGCTGGCCTCCTCGGCGTCCCAGCGCTCGATGGTGTCGGTGATGATGGCGGTGATCTCCACGCCGTACTGCGAAACCAGGTGCTGGGCCGCCCGCACGATCCAGTTGTCCACCTTGTCGCGCAGGTCGGCGTCGTCGCGCAGCGATTCCCCGATGCGTACGACGGTGTCGGTGATGCGGGTGCGCAGCGTGCTGGAGGGGTCGTCCACGCCCTCGAGCACCAGGCGCTTCAGCGTCTTCCAGGCGGTGGCGGCGGCGTTGGCGATCTCGTCGCGCGCCATCAGCTGCTCCTTGATCGCATCTGCGCGCGCGATGGTGTCTGCGTCGTTTTGCAGGTCGTCGGCGAATTCGAACAGAAAGCGGGTCGCCGACCGGCGCAGCTCGTGGTCGGGATTGCGGCGCACCTTGTCGGTGAAGTCCATCAGCTCGCGGTGGATGCGGTCCCCGACCAGGTGGTCGATGAAGCGTGGCGACCACGTCGGCGAGTCACGCTCGACCACCCGCTGGATCACCTCGCCGGCGTTCAGCGACCATTGGAAGGCCCGATCGGCCAACAACTGGATCAGCGCCTCCTGCCGATTCTCGGCCAGCAGCGTCGCCAACACCCGCCCGACCGGCGGCCCCCACTGCGGTTCGGCGATGCGGCGCACGATCATCCGGTCGATCACCTGCTGGACGTCGTCGTCGCGCAGTAGCTCCACCAGCACCCGCAGCACCGTGGCGGTCTCGCTGGCCACGCGCTCGGCGTGCGCGGCCTCCGACAGCCACTTGCCGAGCCGTCCGGGCACCTCGGCGTCCCGCAGCTTGGTCTCCACCACCGGCGGCGACAAGAAGTTCTCCCGCACGAAGGTTCCCAGCCCCTCGCCGAGCTGATCCTTCTTGCGCTTGATGATCGCGGTGTGCGGGATGGGGATACCGAGCGGATGCCTGAACAGCGCCGTCACCGCGAACCAGTCGGCCAGCGCGCCCACCATCCCGGCCTCCGCGGCGGCGCCGACGTAGCCGACCCAGGCACCCAGGTGGGCGTGGGCCTGGGCCCACCGGCAGGCGAGGAACAGGCCGGTGGCGCCGATCAGGAAGCCCAGCGCCACCGCCTTCATCCGGCGCAGCGCCACCCGGCGCTCCGCATCGGCCTGCGGATCGGCACCCGCGAACGATTCGGCCAACGACGCGTGCGGTCGCCCGGTTCCGGTCAACGGCGTCGTCGAGTCCGGCCCCGCGGCTCGGGGGCCCGGCGCTGCGCCTCGAGGCGAGGCTCTGTGTACCACCACTCCATCATTCATCGTCGCGGCCGATTGGTGTGACGGCACTGTTCGGGGAGGCGCAGCGGGGCGCGGCCACAGTCCGGAACAGGCGCGCACACCGTAGTATCGAGGTCGTCTAGATGAATGGGAAATAGGCGACAGTGACAGAGCAAATGTTGGCTGTGACGGCCAAGACGGACGGTCGCAAGCGGCGCTGGCATCAACACAAGGTGGAGCGGCGCAACGAGTTGGTAGACGGGACGATCGACGCGATCCGGCGGCGCGGCGGCACATTGAGCATGGACGAGATTGCCGCGGAGATCGGCGTCTCCAAGACGGTGTTGTATCGCTACTTCGTCGACAAGAACGACCTGACGACCGCCGTCATGATGCGGTTCACCCAAACCACCCTGATTCCAAATATGGCGTCGGCGCTGACATCCAATCTCGACGGCTTCGACCTGACCCGGGAGGTCATCCGGGTGTACGTCGAAACCGTCGCGAACGAACCCGAGCCGTATCGCTTCGTGATGTCCAACAGCTCGGCCAGCAAGAGCAAGGTGATCGCCGACTCCGAGCGGATCATCGCCCGCATGCTGGCGGTGCTGATGCGCCGCCGCATGCAACAGGCGGGGATGGACACCCGCGGCGCGGAACCGTGGGCCTACCTGATCGTCGGTGGCGTGCAGCTGGCCACTCACTCGTGGATGTCGGATCCGCGGATGAGTCGCGACGAGTTGATCGACTACCTGACGATGCTGAGCTGGAACGCGCTGAAGGGCATCGTCGAGGTGGGCGGATCGCTGGAGAAGTTCCGCGAAGAGCCCCATCCTTCCCCCATCGTGCCGCCCCGCGGGCGTGAGGATGAGGCCCCGCTCTAGGCGCCTTCCGGACCGGAGCGGCCGACCGTCTTTTGTCTTTTCCAGGCGTCTCGTGTGACGCTTATGACTCGCTCGGCCGGACGACTCGCATAGCCGCAGCGACTAACATGCAGGGATGCATGGGGGGTGACGCGAGGGTGCGTCGTGCTGGTCAGCCGCCCCTGGTTCCGCATAATGAAAGGCTCTTCTCGACATGTCCGTGCAGCTCACGCCGCATTTTGGAAACGTGCAAGCCCACTACGACCTGTCCGATGACTTCTTCCGGCTGTTCCTGGACCCTACCCAGACGTACAGCTGCGCCTACTTCGAGCGTGACGACATGACGCTGGAAGAGGCGCAGCTCGCCAAGATCGACCTGGCGCTGGGCAAGCTGAATCTCGAGCCGGGGATGACGTTGCTGGACATCGGCTGCGGCTGGGGCGCCACCATGCGGCGGGCGATCGAGAAGTACGACGTCAACGTCGTGGGCCTGACGTTGTCGGAGAATCAGGCCAAGCACGTGCAAGCCATGTTCGACGAGCTAGACACCCCCCGCACCCGGCGGGTCCTGCTGGAGGGGTGGGAGAAGTTTCACGAGCCCGTCGACCGCATCGTCTCCATCGGCGCCTTCGAACACTTCGGCCGCCAGCGCTACGGCCGCTTCTTCAAGATGGCGTATCAGGCGCTGCCCTCCGATGGAGCGATGTTGCTGCACACCATCGTTCGCCCGTCCTTCAAGGACGCGCGGGCGCGTGGCATGACTTTGACCCACGAGATCGTTCACTTCTCGCAGTTCATCCTGACCGAGATCTTCCCGGGGGGCTGGCTGCCGACACCGCAGACCGTCGGCGAGTACGCGGTCACCGCGGGCTTCGAACTGACCCGGGTGCACTCGCTGCAGCTGCATTACGCGAGGACGCTGGAGACGTGGGCGGCCGCGCTGGCGGCCAATCGCGAGGAGGCCGTCACCATCCAGTCCAAAGAGGTCTACGACCGGTACATGAAGTACCTGACCGGCTGCGCGAAGCTGTTCCGCCAGGGCTACACCGACGTCGACCAGTTCACCCTGGAGAAGAAGAAGTAGCCCAGAGTCGGCTCAGCCGTCAGTACGTGTAGAAGCCCTGGCCGGTCTTCTTGCCGAGCCGGCCCGCCTCCACCATGCGCAGCAACAGCGGCGGTGGGCCGTACTGCGGTTCCTTGAATTCCTCGAACATCTTGTCCGCGATCAGTTTCAGGGTGTCCAGGCCAACCAGGTCGGACAGCCGCAGCGGGCCCATCGGGTGCGACAGCCCGGCGACAACCGCTTTGTCGACGTCCTCGATGGTGGCAAATCCGGCCTCCACCATGCGAATTGCCGACAACAGGTAGGGAACCAACAGCGCGTTCACGACAAAGCCGGACCGGTCGGAGCAGCGCACCACCTGCTTGCCCAGGACCGCGCTCGCGAACTCCTCGGTGCGCGCGGCGGCGGCTTCGTCGGTGACCAACGTGCTGACCAACTCGACCAGCGGCAGCACCGGCACGGGGTTGAAAAAGTGCAGGCCCAGCACTCGCTGCGGGTTCTTGGTCGCGGCGGCGATCTTCATGATCGGGATGCTGGACGTGTTGGATGCCAGCACCGCGTCGGGATCGCTGATGGCGCGGTCGAGTTCGGCGAAGATGTCCGCCTTGACGGCCTCGTCCTCGACGATCGCCTCGATGACCAGCTGGCGGTCGGCGAGGTCCTTCAGATCGGTGGTGAAGGTGAGCTTGCTCAGCGCGCGGTCACGCTCGCGCTCGGTGACCTTGCCCGCGCTTACGCCGCGCTCCAGCGACTTGACGATGCGGTTGCGTCCGGCGGTGATCAGTGCCTCGGTGGTTTCGAACACCGTCACGTCGACACCGGCGCGGACCGAGACTTCGGCAATGCCGGATCCCATCTGGCCGGCCCCGACAACCCCTACCCGTTGAATCGCTGCGTCGCTCACTGTCGTCTCTTTCGGTTTCGTATCGTCTTGCACCGCAATAGGCCCCGCCCAGGATCGCTGGGCGGGGCCAATGCTACTTCACGGTGAACAGGGGCAGATTCGCACAATCTGGATCGCAGCCGTGCTGATCCGCTCTGCTCTCCTCGCGGGCCGAGGCCCGCTCGTCCTCAGTGCCTCAAGCCATCGGTTTCACTTCGTCCTCGCGGGCCGAGGCCCGCTCGTCCTCAGTGCCTCAAGCCATCGGTTTCACTTCGTCCTCGCGGGCCGAGGCCCG
>NZ_LZII01000028.1:0-790 GCF_001667425.1 Mycobacterium sp. 852002-51613_SCH5001154
TCCGATGGCAAGGAGAACAAGCCGTCCAACCCCAGCGATCCGCATGACGGGGTCTACACCGCGGCGCGGCTGGCCCGCGACGAGGGGGTGCCCATCTCGACGATCTCGTTCGGCACCAAGACCGGTGAGATCGAGATGGACGGGCAGCGCGTCGCCGTCCCGGTCGCGACGGATCAGATGAAGATGATCGCCAAGCTGTCCGGCGGGCAGTCCTACACCGCCAGCAACGTCGCCGAGCTCTCCAAGAGCTACAACGCGATCGAGAAGGACATCGGCTACCGCACGGTGCCGGGACCGGGCAGCGCCGGGTGGTTGCGCCTGGGTGTCATCACCGCGCTGATCGCTACGGCGCTGGCGCTGCTGATCAACCGGCGGCTCCCGGTCTGATCGCTCAGGAGGGCAGCCGGCGGTTCAGGAGCAGACCGGCCAAGATGGCGCCGGCCATCGCGACTGCCCCCAACAGCATCCACGCCAGGCTGGCGTCGCCCTTGACGGTCTCGTAGCCGATCTGGCGCTGCAGGGTCGCATAGACGTTCTTCAGCGACTCGAGGCTGTCGGCGTGGAACGACTGGCCGTCGGTGATCTCGCAGATCTTCTGCAGCGTCTGGTCGTCGACGGGAACCGGGATGGTGGCGCCTTCGTACTCGACCGTGCCGTACGGCGTCCCGAAGGAGATCGTGGAGATCTGCACACCCTCGGCCTTGGCGGCCCGGGCGGCGGTGAAAGCCCCCTGCGGGGCGTTGGGGTCCAGCGGCACGTTCTCGGCGCCGTCGGACTCCAGCACGATGCG
>NZ_LZII01000029.1:0-129064 GCF_001667425.1 Mycobacterium sp. 852002-51613_SCH5001154
CCCCCGCGCGCGCGTCGCGGGGGTACCCCGCCACCACAAATACTTTGGGCCCCCCAGTCGCGTGGGGGGGGGGGCGCCCCCCCCCCCCCCCCCCCCCCGCCCCAGGTCGTTTGTCCCTTCGGCAATCCGGGTAGCTCCACGGAAGCGGCCGAACGGAAGTGACCGGAGGAGAGACGCCCATGAGCCACCGCCCTGTCGATCATGATCGGATCCCTCGCTCCGGTAGCGTCGAACCGGCGCACGACTTGGGGCGCACGCCCGGGCTGATCGTCGTCGGGGCCGCGGTGTTGGCACTCGTGATGTGCGTGGCCACCTTCGCCCTCGGTGACGCCGGCGCGGGTGTCGCCGCCGCGATCGTCGCCATGCTCACGTTCGGGGCCGGGCTGGCGTGGCTTGGCATGGACCGCAGGCGGATTCGCCAGGCGGAACGAGACTGGCCCGTCGGCCACGCTGCGCGGTAGCACCGCCGGTTGCAACGCCTACTGCAGCGAGGCGAGATTTTTCACGGACTTCTCCACATCGGAGCGCAGGATCCGGGCGACCAACCCGCCGATCGGGCCGCTGAGTAATCCGCCCCTGAGGTCGGCGGTGAGATGGAAATCGGTTCCGGGCTGCTGATCGGTGACGGTCATCGCGACCCCGAGGCGGATCCCACCGCGACCGCGGCCTTGCAGCTCAATCGATTTCGGTTCATCGTAGTTGGTGACCGTCCAGTGGATGACGTTGCGGAAACCCTTCACCTTCACGCACGACGAGACGCACGTGCCCTCCTCGATCTTGTCGGGCACCGGTCCGCGCCACCCGGCGAATATGGTCATCCACTCGTCGAATCGGCTCAGGTCGGACGCCAGCTTCCAGGCGGCCTCCGGGTCTACCTCCGACGACACCGAAACATTTACTCGTGCCACGCCTTGTCGCTCCTCCCCACGATTGCGGTTGGCACCGGCACGGCAACACAGGCGACCAGCGCGCAATGCACTGGATACCCCGGTGGGGCCGGGCCTACGCGTTCGCCGCGCCCTTAGGGCCAGACCTCCTGCAATTGCTTCGCCACGTCGATGATCTGCGCGGACTGCGACTGGGGCGCGTCGATCTCCTCGGCGACGTACTGCGCGACGAATCGGCGGATCTCGCCATCGACGCCGGCGAGGATGCGCAGCACCTCGCCGCGGAAGGACTTCGACGACACGTTGACGGTGATATCGGAAGGCCGCGGTTTCGCGACGTCGACGATCAGCAGCAGCGGTTCGGCGGCTCGGGCCGTGGCCCGCAGCGCGATGTCCCCGGAGACGACGAACCGCTGCTTGTCGAGCCGAAGGTCGAGCAGCAGATCGATCGACAAGGGAATGTGGATGACGAACGTGATGCTGTCGCCCAGGCGGCGGGTGACCTTGGGTTCGTGGATCTTGACGTTGGCGCTGACCTTGGCGATCCCGCCAGGCCCCTGAGCGATGGGCTCCATGGCGAACTCGTTGCCCGCGATGTCGGCCAAAGCGGCGGCGACACGCTCGGGGGTGACAGCGACCTCGAAGAATCTGCGTCCGAACTCTTCGTAGGTGACATAATCGTGAGTCTCCATAGGCTTATACCGTCTCACGCCGGCCGCCGGAACCGTCGCTGATCTGCCCGCGTCGCAGAAATCCGCGTTCGTTACACCCCCGCCGGGATCATCGGTGATCCGGGCGCGCTGTGAAGCACGCCACAGGCCGGGCGCTTCGATTCGATCCTGCGGGTGGTGGCCTGGGAGGCTTGATGACTTGGGAGGTGATTTCGATGTGTGCCCGGAAAATCCCCGAGCGGCGCTCGGACTTCTCGCCCGCGGGCCTGCTCACCTGGCTTGGCGGCGGGCACCGGCGGGAGCTGGATGAGCGCCATGAGCGGTCCACGCACGCCGTCACCGGCGCGGTGGTGTTGTTCGGAGCGATGCTGGCCTGGCTCGTCGCAGCGCTGGCGGTGAGCGAATCGGCCCACTGGTCGCTCCTGTTCGTGGTGCTGCTGACCCTGCTCTTCGGCCTGCTGGCCGGCGCGGTCACCCGCGCCGTCACCTCCGGTTCCGGCCGGAGTCGCGCCGGACTCGCGGCACGGGCGGTGGTCGCGGCCGCCCTCGGCGTCACCGTCGGCGAATTGGCCGCAGTCATCCTGCTCTCCGGCTCGATCGACCACCGTCTCGACGAACGCGCCCTGCGCAACGCCGGCTCCGCGCCGGCGGTCGCGCAGGCGACGGCGTCCCTGCAACAGAGCAGGGATGCACGCGGCGCGCTCGACACGGCTGTCGACCGCGCTCACCAGCAGCAAGACCAGGCCCTGGTCATCGCGCGTTGCGAATACCACCCCACGCCCGGCTGCCCGCAGACCCGGATCACCGGTGTGCCCGGTGCCGGGCCCGAAACGCGCACGGCGAACGAGCTTCTCGCGGACGCCCAGCGCGAACTCGACGACGCGCTGGCGGCCCGGGATCGCCAGGCGCCCGGGCTGGACGCCGAAATCTCCCGCGAAGCGCACGCGCTCGACGAGGCACGCCACGGCGTCACCGCGGACGCGGATCGTGGTCTGGGTGCGCGCTGGGTCGCCATGAACGACCTGACCTCCGCCGACTTCGGTGCGCTGGCGATGCGGCTGCTGACCATGGCGTTCTGCGTGCTGCTCTACTTGCTGCCGCTGATCCTGGGGCGGTGGCGGGGCGAGACCAGCCACGATCGCCGTGCGGCGGCGCGTGCGGAGCGGGAACGCGCGGAACTCGAGGCGGACACGGCGATCGCGATCAAGCGGGCCGAGGTTCGCCGCGAGGCCGAAATCATGTGGGCCGAGCACCAACTCACCCAGGCCCGGCTGGCGATCGAGGCTCAGACCGAGATCGACCGCGAGCAGCAACGCCGGCGCATCGTGGACGCGTTCGATCCCCCGGTGCTGGCGTCGTCGCACCGCGCCTTCGAGCCCGCCGACGAAGACATTTACCTGCCGATCGCCGCGGAAGCCGAGGCCGCCAGCCGTGCGGCCCTCGGCCCCCCCGTCCCGGTGCACACCGCCGATGTGGAGAACTTGCCGGCGCCCATCGCGCGCGAGGTGGAGCCGCGCAAAGATCGGGACAACTCGTCGATTCCGTCGATTCCGGACGCCACCAAGGCCGCGGCGCGCTGGATACGCCCGCTGGTGCCGCCGTTCGTGGCCCGGGTCATCGACACCACGACCGCGCCGCTGCGCACCGCGCGTCACGTCTTCGAAGAGGTCGAGGAGATCACGTTCGCGTTCAGGCGCACCCACAAGGTGACGGTCGACGCCGAAAGTTCCGACGCGGGCGGTCGGCCCACCCGGCCCGCTGAGGCCGGTGAAGCCCCTCCCGGTCAGGCGGGATTCATCGATTCGTCGCGGGTCGAGCGCGCGGCGGTGACCCACCTGGGTGGCCAGGAGCCGCGCGGCCCGTCGCTGGGCGCGCGCGCCGACAACCCGGAGTTGGCGCAGCGGGAGGGTCCGGCCGAACTGGATTCGCCGACCGGCCCGCGTCGGCTCCCGCCGGCTTAACGATCTGAGCTGTCCCTGGTGCGCTCGTAGAACCGACGGACCCGGGCCCTGTTGCCGCAGTCGGCCGTACTGCACCAGCGACGGTTCTGCCGGTGGCTGGTGTCGAGGAACAGCCATCCGCACTCGTCGTCGCCGCATCGCTTGATACGTGAGCCCGGGACCCCCGTCAGGAACGTCACCGCTTCGACCGCGAGCCGGTGGAGCGGGGTTTGCGCCATCAACGCAGGCTCCTGCCAGTCGGCGGCATCCGCACCGACGACCAGGCGCCTGGCCCGCAGCGCGGATCGGTAGGCGTCAGCGACTTTGCCGGCATCGCGGGCGGACCCGCACCCCGTCCAGATGCGATGGAGGGCCTCCCTGAGCTGCTTCGTCCGATGCAGCGCTCCGTCGCAAGCAACGCGGTCCGAGGTGACGCCCGCGGCGAGGGTGCGCGCCTCGCGGAGCGACAACACCCCTGCGTGCTCCGCCCAAGCGACCAGGTCCGGATAGTCCGACAAATAGTCGGTACGGCGATGGGGGTCGCCCCGCCATGCCACCGTGTTGACCAAATCGACTGCGGGATGGCCCCCGCGCAAATCGAGATTGGCCGCTTCCGACCGTGCCATAAGCAACCATGCTAATGGTTAAGCACTGATTTACCCATTAGCATGGTGGGTATCCCCCGACCATGAGACATGTTCCCGCACCCTCACTGGATCGGGTCGGATTGGCAACGGGCGCCTTGTCCGTGTCGGCGTCGGCGGTGCTGCTCAAGTTGGCCGCCACCACACCGGCCACCGCCACGGCCGCGCGCTGCCTGATCGCGTTGCCCGTGGTCATGCTCCTTGCGGCCCCGGAATGGCGGCGCCGCGGCGGCTTGCCACGGCGGGCGCTGCTGTCGGCGATCCTGTGTGGCGCCTTGTTCGCCGGCGATATGTTGCTGTGGACGCAGGCCATCCCGGAAGTGGGAGCGGGCTTGTCGACGGTCCTCGTCAATGCCCAGGTCGCCGTTGTCCCGGTGCTCAGCTGGCTGGCCGACGGGGAACGCATTTCGCGCCGATTCCTGCTGTCGCTGCCCGCCTTGCTGGTCGGCGTGTTGCTCGCCGGCGGCCCACTCGAGCAAGGGATTTCGGGCTCTGATCCCATCCGCGGAACGATGCACGCCGTGGGCGCAGCGCTGTGCTACTCCGGGTTTCTGTTCCTGCTGCGACGCGGCGGGCAAGCCGGCAGGCCGATGCAGACATATAGCGTCGTGCTCGCGACGTCCGCGATTGTGGCGGTGGCAGTCGGCCCGTGGTGGCATGGCCTGCTGGTCTGGCCGGGCTGGCGAGCTCTCGCATGGTTGACCCTGGTTGCCATCACCGGGCAATTGTTCGGCTGGCTGCTCGTCGCCTTCTGCTCGGGCCGCCTACCCAGCACCGTGAGCTCCGCCCTCCTGTTGCTCACCCCGGTGGGTGCTATCACGCTCGGCGCGGTCGCGCTCGGTGAACGCCCGTCTCCCCTTCAGCTTGCCGGTTGCGCACTCGTGATGTTGGCGGGATATCTCGGCAGCACACGAATTTCCCTATCTTCCAACGCATCACACGATGCATGCACGCCCGAGGTTCCGGCGGTTCGTGCAACGCATCCGTCGGCGAGCGCTCGGCGCTAACGGTGCGGCTACTCGTTGCCGAAGGCGGCATAGAGTTCCGGGAGGAAGGCCGCCAGGTGATTCATCTCCTGTGCGCAGTGCACCATCAGATTGCGGGCGCCGGTTTCCGCGTTGCCGAGCACCCGCGAGGCGATCGGGCGCACCGCGCGCGAAGCGACGCCGGGGACGTTGCGCACTTCGATGTGCCGGCCGCCCATCCAGAATCGTGACCGCATCTCGGACCCGTTCGGCGTCGACCGGACGTGGTGGATGAACCATCCGACGTCCACCGGGGCCTCGCTGGATCCCAGCCGGGCGCAGATCGCCACCGCACCGTCGCTGTCGGGTGGGCAGCCCATCGCCGCAGGATCGACGAATTGGATTGCGCCATTGAGCATCGTCGAGCCGATGTACTCGCTGATCAACGACCAGCGGCCGACGTAGCGGTCGGCGCCCCGTAGGCCGACGGCCGCGTCGTCCCGGCCGTCCTGCCGTTGACCTTTCCAGGCGGCGTGCAGATGGGCCCGGGGATGCCACAGCTTGTAGCGGCGGGCGTCGCAGCCGTGCCAGCCGAACCACCACGACCACATCTCCGGCGTGACCCCCGGCATGTCGGTGCGTACCGACACCTGATAGCCGCCGTCGTCAAGGACCCCGTAGCCGGTCTCGGTCCGCTGGTAGCCGTCGTCGGCGACGCGCGCGGCGTCGTCGAAGGCCAACAGCGCCATGGCGCCTTGCGGCCCGTGTTCGAGTGCCTCGACGACATGGCGTGGCAGCGCGGCCATTTCGGGCGTGAAGAACTTGCCGAACGGGGTGTTCGCGTCGTCACCGCGATACCCCAGATACAGATCGCCCGCCATCAGAGTCGCCCCATCCAGCTGTTGAACACACCGTCGGGGTCGTACTCGGCGCGCACGCGGTCGAGTTTGGCCATTGCGGCGTCGCTGGCGAACCGCGCCGGACGCTGGCCGAGGTTCTCGTCGGCGAGCTGAATCCCGATGGCGAATTCGGACATCGCGGCCATGTTGGACCGCGCCCAGTCGGCGTACTTCGCCTCGTCGGCCGGGTCCTTCCACGAACCGTAGAGCGCCAGGTAGATGTCGCCTTCGATGCTGTAAGCCATGTCCTGGCGGGGAGGGCACGGGCCCCAGTTCAACCACAGAAAATGCGCCGGGTGTGGGGGCATGGTGTCCAGGATCGTCCGGATGCCCGGCAGCAGGTCTTCCGCGGGCGCCGACGTCCACATGTTGTCAACCGCGTAGTAATGATCGGACAGGTAATGGCTCATCGCGACGTCATACCAGGTCGCGAGATCGGTTGGCATGTATGGGATTTTGACCAGCGCCCGATCGGCGACCGGGCAGGTGCCGAACAGGGCGAGCGCCTTTTCCGCCTCAGCATCGGAATCCGCGAAGGCGGGCGACGCTAGCGAGATGACCGGGGTGTCGATGCCCATGTTCGGTTCGCCGCGGGATGCCACGGCCTGCAGCTCGACCCGGGGGTCCACTTCGGCGCTGACGGCGCGGGTCCACGCGAAAACCTCGTCGGCCAGCTCGAACGGATAGACATAGACGCTGGTGCCGCAGGCGCCCGGGCGCGGATAAAGCTTCAGATAGAACGACGTGACCACGCCGAAAAAACCGGGTCCGGCACCACGGGCGGCCCAGTAGAGGTCGGCGTTGTTGCTGGCGTCGCAGTGAATCCGTTCGCCCTCGGCGGTGACGACATCGAGGCCCACCACGCTCTCGCAGGCCGGGCCGAAGATTCGGCTGTTCCAGCCGTATCCGCCCTGTAGGAGGTAGCCACCGAGGCAGACCCCTTTGCAGTGACCGCCGGGAAAGAACAAGCCCTGCGCCTCGAGGTCGGCCATGAGGAGGCTGCCGCCCTTGCCCGGACCCACTCGGGCAAGGCCCTTTTCGGCGTCGATGGAAACGTGGTCGAGGCGGCTGACGTCGAGCAGGACGGAGCCGTCGCGCAGATGGCTGGCCGCGAAGCTGTGTCCGCCCGAGACAATGCTGACCTTGAGACCGTGGGCCGTCGCACGGCGGATGCCGGCGATGATGTCGTCGGTGTCGACGGCCTGCACGATCACTTCGGGGTAGCGTTCCGGTACCCGCTGGTGCCAGACGGTGCCACGACGGGCCGCCTCGTAGCCGTCATCGCCGCGGAAATGGTGCCGCCCGGCCGGTAGCCCGCTCATCTGGAACCTCCCGTGATCCGCAGTTCGGATCTTTGTGATCCGCAATGCGGAACACTATAGTGGACGGATGCCGTCCTCCGGGGACAATTTTGCAGCCGGGCGCGACGAGGGCATCCAGGTACTGCGTCGCGCCGCCGCCGCGCTGGACGAGATCGCCGCGGAGCCGGGCCGGTTGCGTCTGGTGGACCTCGGTGAGCGTCTCGGGCTGGCCAAGTCGACGGCTCGCCGGCTGCTGGTGGGCCTGGTCGAGGTCGGACTGGCCAGTGTCGATCCACAGGGCCGTTTCTCCCTCGGCGACCGATTGCTGGGGTTGGGCAATTCCGACGGCGCGCACATCGCGGCGGTGTTCCGCCCAACGATCGAACGGGTAGCGCGCGCGACCGACGGCGAGACGGTCGACCTCTCGGTTTTGCGTGGCCGGCGAATGTGGTTCGTCGACCAGATCGAATCGTCGCATCGCCTGCGCGCCGTGTCGGCCGTCGGCGTCCGGTTCCCGCTGGAGTCGACCGCCAACGGCAAAGCGGCCCTCGCGGCCCTCGACGACGCCGACGCCGAGGCGGTGATCTCCCGCTTGGATCCCGGGTCCGCCGACCGCCTCCGCGCCGAGGTGGCCGAGATCCGGCGCACCGGAATCGCTTTCGACCGAGGCGAACACACGCCGGGTATCTCGGCGGCCGCGATCGCGCGACGCGGGGTGGGCGACAACCTGATTGCTATCTCGGTGCCGGCACCGACGGAGCGCTTCCGGGAGAAGGAGCAGCGCATCGTGGCGGCATTGCGTGCGGCCGGCGAATCGGCGGCCTGGCCGCGCTAGCCTCGGCGGAGCTCGTCGATGCCGGCGTGATTGGAGTTGGAGACGGCCGGGTTACCCCTCGAAAGCTCGGCCGTCCCAACGTCTTGATGCCCGCTCAGCAGGGCACTGCGGCGGAGGAGAACAGCGTTCCCCACTCGTGCCGAGCCGCGGATTGCGCGTCGGTGAAGCTCGGTGTCTTTTCGCCGTCGCCGGCCAGGTGTACCAGCGCCCACGCCATCGCGAATACCGGCACTTTGTGCCGTAATGCCGCGCTGTGCAATTCGTCCAGGGCCGCTTCCGACGGGCACCGGCGAAGGCCGATGAGAATGCCCCGCGCGGTGTCGAGGATGCGACCAGAGTGTGGGCCACACGAGGTCTGGGCGGGAACCCAATTCGTTGTCATGTTGTGGATACCTCCTGCGGCGCCGTCACGAATCCACCACTCGCACAGCGGACGAGGAATTCCTGCGCTACGCATCATCGCGGCCGCAAACCTCAAAGGCGCCCTGTGCCATGATTTGTCGATCTTTCGCGTTGTGCCAGACCACCGCCGCGATCGATACCCGCCTGTGACCGTTCCGGGATCGGTTGCTAATCAACCAATCCGGTGAAGTGCCTGGTCGGTGCCGGAATCCGTGATCTTCGGATCAGTTTGCCAAAGACAATAATTCGTCAAAGCCACCGACGATAGCGTCATGGAATACGTCGTAGTCGGGTATCGCGGTGGTATCGACGTTCAACCCGAGACCACACGTGTCGACATAGGTGAGGAGCGTGACGTTGACCGCCGCGCCGATGGTGGGTCCGAACGCGTACTGGGCCCGCACCGCTGCACCGCCGAGGTAGACCGGCACGGGAACGCCCGGCACATCGCTGGCCACGAAATCGACGTGGCGCAGAACCGAGCCGATGTACCAACGGGGCACCAGATTGAGCACTCCGGCGATCAATTGCGTGTAGGGCAGCGATCTTTCGTTCCGTACCGCCGCGGTGCGCTGGCGTATCGCCGCGATCCGCTTTGCTGGATCCGCCTCGCCGACGGGCACGTCGAAGCGCATCAGCGTGATCCGGTTCCCGCCAATGCCATCGGCTTCGGTCCGCAGGCTGATCGGCATCGTGATGTGCAAGTCGTTCACCGCGACGCCGTGCTTCTCGTGATAGAGGCGCAGTCCACCCGCCACCCCGGCGACGAAAGCGTCATTCAACGCCCCACCGCAACGGTGCGCCGCTTCCCGAAGCGGCCGCGTCGGCACCTGATGCACCCCGAGACGCCGGATCAGGCCACGGTCCGTCGCCAGCGGTGACCCGGGTCGGCTGATCGGCCGGACGGTTCGGTAGACCGATGCCGCGGTGTTCGCCGCGGACCGGATGGTGGCGACGGGCCGGCGGACGCCGTCGTACATCAGACGTGGCACCAACGTGGCCGCGCCCGTCAGGGCGCTGTTGAGCAAGCCGGTGTCGTAGCGCACGGCGTCGCGGTAACCCCCCAGCAGCGCCGGGGCCGTGACCCGTGGCTCGGGCGGCATGGGTTCCACGGAATACAGATCTTCCGAGAGGTCGAACAGGTGCATCGCGATCTGGACCCCGCCGACCCCATCGGTGAGCGCGTGGTGAAACTTGCAGATCACGGCCGCACCGCCGTTTTCCAGACCCTCGACGAACGTCGTTTCCCACAACGCGCGGGCCCGATCGAAATCCTGCATCTCGGCCAATCGGGCCATCTCGAGCACGTCGTCAAGAGTTCCGGGGGCGGAAACTGTCGCTCGCCGCAGGTGGTAATCGAGGTCGAAGTCCCGGTAACGCTCCCATCGCGGCGGGGCCGGCGGAGGTGACTGCACCACGCGCTGCCGGAACATCGGGAGCGTGCGGCTGATCAAGTCGAATCGCTTCCGCACTTCGTCCCAGTCCGGGGGCCGGTCCAGAAGTATGACGCTGACCACGGTCGATCGCAGCCGTGGGTCAGTCTCCATCGCCCAGGTGAACGCGTCTGTGGCGCGCATGAATGCAGTCATGTCGGTGCTCCTTGCACCGAACGTACGTCGGCGAGCGTCCTGGGTCACCGGGTTATCGGCAGCCGATGACTTTGGTCACCACAGATAGCGCCTTTCGTCGACCGTCCCGGCGTCCTACAGAATCGCCTTGAGATCCTTGGCCCTGGCGATGTCGTCCCAATCGACGTCGAGTTCCAGCAGGATCTCTTCCGTGTGCTGACCGTGTTCCGGCGCACGCGCGGGCGCCGGCGGGGTCTCGTCGAACTGAACGGGCGCGGCGACGATCCGGTACTTCTCGCCGTGGTCGTCGACGTTGGTCACCACGTACCCGTTGGGTTCGACCTGCGGATCGTTGAGCGTTTCCCGCGGCGTCGCCAGGGCACCCCACACGCCCGGCTCGTCTTCGAGCGCCTTCTGCCAGTGGGCGAGATCGTGCCGGGCGAACACGTTGGCCAGAATCTCGGTGGCCTCCGCGGCGTTGGCGATCAAGTTGCTCGACGGCACGAATCGCTCATCGGTGACCAGGTCAGCCAGGCCCACACGTTCACAGAACCCTGCCCAGAACTTGTCCGGCTGCAGGAACACCAACTGAATCCACCTGCCGTCGCGGGTCTTGTACCTGTTCACGAGCGGGTTGATGGCCAGCCCCGGCGGCGCCCCCGGGATCCCGTCGATGTCGAAGAAGTCGGCCGCCGAGATGGACGGCGCTATCGCCCACATCGCCTGGGCCAGCAGCGAGGAGTCGACGATCGTCGGTTCACCAGTGCGCTCGCGGTGGAAGAGCGCGGCGCAGACGCCACCGGCGAGCGTCGCCCCGCCTTGGAGGTCGCCGAACCCCGGCCCCTGCACCGCGGGCGTGTCCGTGCCGAACGGCGTGAGCGTGTAGGCGACGCCGCCCCGCGCGAGATAGGTGGCCGCGTCGAACCCGCCGCGGTCGCGGTCCGGTCCCCGCACGCCCAGCCCGGTGCCGCGCGCGATGATGATTTTCGGGTTGAACGAACGGATGTCGTCCACGGTGAGCCGGGCCCGCTCGAGCGCCCCGGGCAGCCAATTGGTAAGGAACACATCCGCACTCGCCAAGAGGCGGCCGAACAGCTCGCGACCGGTTTCGGACTTGATGTCGATGGCGATGCTGCGCTTGCCCCGGTTGCCCAGCTCGAGGATGAAGTCGGCGTCCGGGCGCGCCGCCTGCCGGGTGAAGCCGCCGACGACCAGCGCGCGCCCGGGGTCACCCGAGGCGACGCCCTCGACTTTGATCACGTCGGCGCCCCAGTCCGACAGGGCCGCACCGGCCGACGGCACGTAGGTCCACGACGCCAATTCGACCACCCGCACCCCTTGCAGGACACCACCGCGCACGCCAGACATCGCCAACTCCCTCGGTCGACCAGTTCATTCCTTGCTATTTTAGATATTCTAGCTAGTCTAGGGCGTAGTGGTAGCCCAGCTGCAGGTCAGAGCAGTTTTTCGTGGAAGAGATGCGATGGATCCGACCGTTGGCCCGATTCCAACACCCGTGACCCCGCGTATCCCGGCGAAACGGGACGGCCGGCGGAGTCATTGCGGCCGCACCGACGAATGGTGTTGGGCCCCAACGTGGGTCGCGGTGTAGATACACGGACGAAGGACGGGCGATGGGCAGGGTAACCGGCAAGGTGGCCGTGATCAGTGGCGCCGCACGCGGCCAAGGCCGTTCGCACGCGCGGATGCTGGCCGCCGAAGGCGCGGACATCATCGCGGTGGACCTGTGCGCCGACATCGAGACCAATGAGTATCCCCTGGCCCGGCGGGAAGACCTCGACGAGACGGCCCGGTTGGTCGAGAAGGAGGGCCAGCGCGCGTTCACCGCGGTCGCGGACGTTCGCGATCGGGTGGCCCTGTCCGCGGCGATCGATGGGGGCGTCGCCGAGTTGGGGCATCTCGACGTCGTCGTCGCCAACGCGGGCATCTGCCCGCTCACCGCGGGCCTGCCGCCGCAGGCCTTCGCCGACGCCGTGGACGTGGACCTGGTCGGCGTGCTGAACCTGGTGCACGCGAGCCTCAAGCACCTGCAGGCCGGCGCGTCGATCATCGTCATCGGTTCCAACGCGGCGTTCATGTCGTCGATGAACACCACCGGCATCGACGGGGGGCCCGGCGGTGCCGGATATGCCTTCGCGAAATTGGCTGCCGCGCATTACGTCAACGACTTCGCCCTGGCGCTCGCCCGGTTCTCCATCCGGATGAACGCGGTGCACCCCACCAACGTCAACACCGACATGTTGCACAGCCCGCCGATGTATCGGGCCTTCCGGCCGGACTTGAAAGATCCGACCCGCGAGGATGCCGAACCGGTCTTCCCGCTCGTGCAGGCGATGCCGATCCCCTACGTCGAACCCGAGGACATCAGCGAGGCGGTGTTGTTCCTGGCCTCCGACGCGGCGCGCTACATCACCGGCCAGCAGCTCCGCGTCGACGGCGGCGGCTTCCTCAAGGTCAAGCCGTGGTCGGGTGCGTGATACCGATGACCGACTCCGCACCGGACGCCCAGCGCCGGCTTTATGAGCTGATGGTGCTGATGAAGGCGGCCGACGACCGGCTGTCCAAAGGCATCGGCACCGGCGAGTTCATGTGCGTCTACTGGCCCTCGCGCGGCCAGGAGGCCATCGCCGCCGCAATGGGCGTGGCGCTGCGCCCCGACGATCGGCTGGTGACCACCTACCGCGGGCTGCACGACCTCATCGGCAAGGGCGTCCCGCTCGAGGAGATCTACGGCGAGATGATGGGCCGCACCGTCGGCGCCAGCCGCGGCAAGGGCGGCACTATGCACATCGCCAATCCCGCTAAGGGCGTGATGCTTTCGACCGGGATCGTCGGGGCCGGACCACCGGTGGCGGTGGGATTGGCGATGGCGGCCAAACGCAAGGGTTCCGATCGCGTCACGGTGGTCAGTTTCGGTGACGGCGCGACGAACACCGGGTCCTTCCACGAGGCCGCGAACATGGCGGCGCTGTGGGACCTGCCGATGGTCTTCGTCTGCCAGAACAACCAGTACGCCGAGATGACGCCCACGGCCGACACCATGAAGCTCGAACACGTCGCCGACCGGGCGGCCGGCTATGGCATGCCCGGGGTGCGTGTCGACGGAAACGACCCGCTGGCAGTCAAATCCGCACTCGAGGACGCGCTGCGGCGGGCCCGCTCCGGTGACGGCCCCACCTTCATCGAATGCGTGACGTTTCGCTTCCGCGGCCATTACTTCGGCGACCGGATGCCCTACATTCCCAAGGATCAACTTGCCGCCGCGATGGAGGCCGACCCGGTCCCCCGGTTCCGCAGCCACCTCGCCGACACCGGCATCTGCACTCCGGACGAACTCGACCGCATCGACGACGAGGCGCTGGCGGCGGTGGAAACTGCGCTGCAAGCCGTGATGGGCGCCGATTCCCCGTCTATCGAAGAGCTGGATATGGATGTGTACGCGACCCCGATCAGGTTCCCGGTATGAACACGCAAGAGCGGGAGATGACGATGCGCGAGGCGCTCAACCTCGCACTGGATCAAGCGCTTGCCGCCGACGATCGGGTGTTCCTGCTCGGTGAGGACATCGCCGATCCGGGCGCGTCCGGACCGACCGCGGGACTGTCGACGAAGTACGGTCACGACCGCGTCCTGGACACCCCGATCTCGGAGGCGGCGATCGTCGGCGCGGCCATCGGCGCCGCCATCGACGGCCTGCTGCCGGTGGCCGAGATCATGATCATGGATTTCATCGGCATCGCGGCCGACCAGCTGATCAACAACGCGGCCAAGCTGAGGTTCATGACCGCCGGACGCACGACGGCGCCGATCACCATTCGCACCCAGGTCTACGCCGGGCTGGCCACCGGTGCCACGCATTCGCAAAGCCTCGAGGCGTGGTTCATGCACATCCCCGGCATGAAGGTGATCGTGCCGTCCACACCCCGCGACGGGAAGGGCCTCCTGACATCGGCGATCTTCGACGAGGATCCCTGCCTCTTCGTCGAAACCATTCGGCTGCAGGGCAAGAAGGGTCCCGTCCCCGTCGATCCCGCGTTCTCCATCCCGCTGGGCCTCGCCGACATCAAGCGGCCGGGCACCGACGTGAGCCTGATCGGCTACGGACGCTGCGTGCACGACGCCCTCACCGCCGCGGCCACGCTGGCCGAACAGGGTGTGAGCGCCGAGGTCGTCGATCTGCGCACGCTGGTACCGCTCGACGTCGAGACCATCGTCGACTCCGCCCGCCGTACCCGCCGTGCCGTCATCATCCATGACGCGGTCCAATTCGCCGGCCCCGGAGCGGAGCTCGCTGCGATCCTGCACGCGGAGCTGTTCTCCGAGCTGGCGGCGCCCGTCGAACGGGTGGCCGCCCGATTCGTCCCCAACCCGGCCGCGGCGGCGCTCGAAGCGCAGGTGTACCCCTCCCCGGCACGAATCGTCGCCGCGGCGCTGAAGACCTTAGGGAGGACCCTGACGGGAGCGAGAGTGCATGGCTGACTTCATCATCCGCATTCCGCGGGTCTCGGTGGCCGTGTCGGAGGCCGAGCTCACCGACCTTCTCGTCGACGCCGGCCAGCACGTGGATGCGGGCACGCCCCTCTACGTGATCGCCACCGAGAAGGTGGAACAGGAGATCGAAGCGGGGGCGTCGGGCACCGTGCAATGGACGGGCCAGGTCGGCACCACCTACGACATCGGCGCCGAAATCGGCGTCATCACTTCTTGAACCAGGAAAGGTGAGCACGTATGGATCTCAACGAGACTCGCGAGAGAATCATCTACCAGAAAGAGGGGCCCATCGCCCGCGTCATCCTCAACTGGCCGGAGAAGGCGAACGCCCAGGATCAGAAGCTGGCCGAAGAGGTGGATGCCGCGCTGCTGGACGCCGACCGCGACTACGACATCAAGGTGCTCGTCCTCAAGGCCAACGGCAAGGGCTTCTGCTCCGGACACGCCATCGGCAACAACGCCGTCGACTACCCGTCGTTCGTGGAGAACGCCATGGTGACCGGCCACCCCTGGAAGGCGCAGTCGGACCTGTTCGTCAAGCCGACCCTGAATCTGTGGGAGTTCTCCAAGCCCACCATCGCGCAGGTGCACGGCTACTGCGTCGGCGGCGGCACCCATATGGGCCTGACCACCGACATCGTCATCGCCGCCGAGGACGCCTATTTCTCCTACCCGCCGCTGCAGGGCTTCGGGATGCCCTCGGGCGAATGTTCCATCGAGCCCTGGGTCTTCATGAACTGGCGCCGCGCGGCCTACTACCTGTTCACCGCCGAGGTGATCGACGCCAAGAAGGCGCTGGAGGTCGGCCTGGTGAACGAGGTCGTTCCACGTGATCAGCTCGACGACCGTGTCGAGGCCATTGCCCGGCACATCGCCCAGGCTCCGTTGACGACGCTGATGCTCACGAAGGCCAACCTGAAGCGGGCCTGGGAGCTGATGGGCATGCGGGTGCACTGGCAGAGCTCCAATGACCTGGTCGCGCTGGCCTCGATAAGCAAGGACGTCCAGCAGCTGATTCAGACGGTGTTCAAGGACAAGGTGTTGCCGTCCGAGCACGCCCGGCGGCAGGCCGCGGCGGCCGCGTCGACCGACGGCGCCACGGCCACTTAGGGTTCCGCGGGGCTCGCGCAAGTGAACCTTGCCGATCACGCCACGAGGGCCGGACAGGCGCCGGCCCTCATCGTCGCGGGCGGTGACACGATCTCGCACTCCGCGCTGTACGCCCGCAGCCAGCGCGTCGCCGCGGTGCTGCACGGCGCCGGGCTGCGCCCCGGCGACGGCGTGGCCCTGATCTTGCCGAACCGACCCGAGTTCCTCGAAATCACCTGGGCCTGCCAGCTTTCCGGCCTCTATTACACCGCGGTCAACACCCACTTCACCGCGGACGAGGTCGCCTACGTCATCGACGACTCCGATGCGCGGGCGGTCTTCGTCGACGCCACCATGCCCGAACTTGCCGCCCACGTCCGCGCGGCCAACCCGGCCGTCACCGTTCACCTCGCGGTGGGGGGAGCCTTGCCCGGCTGGCGCGCGTACGAGGAGGCGCTGGCGACGGCCGGTGCCGCACCGCCCGCGTCGGACGGGTCGGAGATGCTGTATTCGTCGGGCACCACCGGCAGGCCGAAGGCGGTCCGCCGGCCCCTTCCGACCGACGGCAACGGTTCCTGGGCTCAGGCGGTGCTGGAATTGGCGCTCACCCACAAGTACGGGATGAGCCCGTCGAGCGTGTACCTCTCCCCCGCACCGCTCTACCACGCGGCCGGAGTGAACTACACCATGGCGGTCAACCGCGTCGGCGCCGCGGCGATCCTCATGCGCAAGTTCGACGCCGAGACCGTCCTGCGGTTGATCGAGACGCACCGCGTGACGCATGCCCAGTTCGTGCCCACCATGTTCGTGCGAATGCTCAAGCTGCCCAGGGCGGTTCGGGAAAGGTATGACGTGTCGAGCCTGCGATGTGTGATCCATGCGGCCGCGCCCTGCCCGGTCGACGTCAAACACCACATGATGAAGTGGTTCGGGCCGATCATCCACGAATACTACGGTGGCACCGAGGGATTCGCGGGCACGACCATCGGTCCGGAGGAATGGCTGGCCCATCCCGGTTCGGTGGGCAAACCCATGTCGCCGGTGCACGTCATCGGAGACGGCGGCGTCGAGTTGCCCGCCGGCCACGCCGGTGAGCTCTTCTTCGAAGGCGGGCCCGCCTTTGAATACTTCAAGGACCCCGCCAAGACCGCCTCGGTGTTCAACGACCGGGGCTGGCGCACCCTGGGCGACATGGGGTACGTCGACGACGACGGCTATCTCTACCTCACCGACCGGTCCACATTCATGATCGTTTCCGGCGGGGTGAACATCTACCCCCAGGAAGTCGAGAACCTTCTGATCATGCATCCCAAGCTTGTTGACGCGGCCGTCTTTGGCGTCCCCAACGACGAGTTCGGCGAGGAGGTCAAGGCCGTCGTACAGCCGGTCGACGGTGTCCGGCCGGGGCCCGACCTCGAGGCCGAACTCATCGAGTACTGCCGAGCGCACCTGGCGGGCTACAAGTGCCCGCGCACCGTCGAATTCGTTCCGGAACTGCCCCGGGACCCGAACGGAAAGCTGTACAAGAGACGCATTCGCGAGCGTTACTGGCAGGGGCGGTCAACGCGGATCGTGTAATCGAAGAGGAATGGCGAGATGGCTTCCAAGACAGACTCAGCGACCAGCTCGGTGAGCACGGCCAGGAACTGGACACCGCTACCGGTGCCGTGGGCGGTCCAGTCCGTCGACCGCATTCCCAAGCAGCGCTATTACGACCCCGAGTTCTACGCGCTGGAGGCGGAGGCCTTCTGGCCGCGCGTCTGGCAGATGGCGTGCCGGCTCGAGGAGATTCCCAAGCCGGGCGACTTCGTCGAATACGAGATCCTCGATCAGTCGATCATCGTGGTGCGTGTCGACGCGGACACGGTGCAGGCTTACCACAACGCGTGCCGCCATCGCGGGGTGAAGCTGGTCGAAGGCAGCGGCTCCCGGCGGACTTTCGTTTGCCCCTTCCACGGCTGGTGCTGGGGCATCGACGGGCGCAGCACGTTCGTGTTGCGGCCCGAGGCGTTCGCCGCGGAAAACATGAATCCCCAAGATCTGCAGCTGGTTTCGGTGCGGTGTGAGACCTGGGGCGGATGCGCGTGGATCAACCTCGACGACGGGGCCCCCGCGCTGCGCGACTGCCTGGAGCCCTTCGCGTCGACCTACGACGCCTGGCAGGTGGAATCGCTGCGGGTCGAGTGGTGGCAGTCGTGCCGGTTGCCGGTGAATTGGAAGCTGGCGGCGGCGGCGTTCATGGAGGGCTACCACGTCCCCCAAACCCATCCTCAGCTGCTGCCATCCGCACAGAACGGTGACCCCGCCCAATCGGCGGTGCATCCCGTCGTCGCGAGCAGCCTGTACTTCATGCGCACCCTCGGCACCGGCATGGGCGGCATGACGCACGACAACGACATCCGAATCGCCGAGGGGCTGCAGAACATCGAGCTGCCCGCCGATCCTGCGGCGGCGATGAATGCCTGGCGCAGCGCCCTCAACGACGCCGTCGTCAGCTGGCATCGGGCCCGGGGCAGCACCATGCCCGACCTGAACGAGCTGGTCCGCCGCGGGATCACCGATGCGATCGGGTTCTGCTTCCCGCACTACTTCATCCTCCCCACCTACAGCAGCGCGTCGTCGTACCGCATCCGCCCGCTCGGCCCCGAGGACACCCTGTTCGAGATCTGGTCCCTCACCCGGTTTCCCGACGACGTTCCCGCAGGCAGGCCCCAGCCCCCGGAGCCGATGGCGCCCGACGACCCGCGCTGGCCGCCGATCCCCGCGCAAGACTTCTCCAATCTGCCGAGACAGCAGAAAGGGTTGCACTCCAAGGGCTTCGAATACATGCGGCTGTCGGACCAGATCGAGGGCCTGATCTCCAACTTCGAACGCGTCGTCGACGGCTTCCTCGCCGGGCTGCCGCACGAGGCGCTGGTCCCCGCGATCCAGAAGACCAACACCACCATCGACGTACCGGTCGCCGACCTGGCCTTGCGCGCGGAGGCACGATGACCACCCGGTGGGACCGCTCCGTGGACCTGCTCATCGCCGGCAGCGGCGGGGGCGGCATGGTCGCGGCGCTGGCGGCGCTCGACTCCGGCATCGAGCCGCTGGTGATCGAAAAGCAATCCCTGGTCGGAGGTTCCACCGGCCTTTCGGGTGGCATGGTGTGGCTGCCGAACAACCCGCTGATGCGCGCCGACGGCATCCCGGACTCGCACGAGGACGGCCTGGCATATTTCGACGACGTCGTCGGCGACATCGGTCCGGCCTCGTCACCGGCGCGCCGCGAGACGTTCCTCAGCGCGGGATACGAAATGATCAACTTCCTCACCCGCAAGGGTGTTCGGTTTGTGCGGTGCCCCGGCTGGAGCGACTATTACCCGAACCACAAGGGGGGCAACGAAGCCGGTCGCGCCATCGAGTGCGTCCCGTACGATGCCGCCGCGCTGGGCAACTGGCGTGACCGGGTCCAGCCCTCGATGGCCAAGGCTTACGGCGGGTTCGTTCTCAAGACCAACGAGCTGCGTTCGGTGCAGTACTTCAATCGGTCGCCGCGAGCCTTCGCGGTGGCGATGCGAGTGTTCGCGCGCACCAGGGCCGCCCGGCTCCGCCGTCGGGAGATCCTCACCAACGGCGCCTCGCTCATCGGTCAGATGCTCAAGGTGCTGATCGATCTGCGCGGCGAGCCGCCGATCTGGACCGGCGCGGCGATGGAGGACCTGATCGTCGAGGACGGCCGGGTCGTCGGCGCGCGCGTCTCACGTCACGGCGAGGCGCTGAACATCGAGGCGCGCAAGGGCGTCCTGTTGGCGGCGGGCGGCTTCAGCCGTAACGCGGACATGCGCCGCCGCTACAGTGGGGAGCAGCCCAACGAGGGGCTCTGGTCGATCGCGAACGCCGGCGACACCGGCGAGGTGTTGCAGACCGCGATCCGGCTGGGCGCCAAGACCGACCTGATGGACGAGGCCTGGTGGCTGCCCTCGGTTTTCATCGCCGACGGAGGTGACGCCGCGAAGGCGCTGGGCAGCGGGCGGCAGCGTCCCGGCGCCATCTACGTCGACGGAACCGGCCGGCGATTCTGCAACGAGTCCAACTCGTACGTCGAAGTCGGCAAGGCGATGTACGCGAATAAGGCGGTGCCGTGCTGGATGGTCTTCGACGAGGGTTACATCAGCCGGTACGTTTCGGGGGCCAACCCGTTCAAGAAGCGTCGCCTGCCCGAAGAACTCATCGCGCGGGGCGCGGTGATGCGGGGCGACACCGTCGGCGAGCTGGCGCGCCAGATGGGCGTACCGGCCGACGCGTTGGAGCAGACGATCAAGCGCTTCAACGGCTTTGCGGCCAAGGGCCTTGACCCGGACTTCGGGCGCGGTCAGTCGGCGTACAACGACTGTCTGGGTGATCCCGGGCATCGCCCGAACGCCGCCCTCGGCCCGCTCGAGCGGTCACCGTTCTACGCCACCAAAGTCGTTCCGGCCGACGTCGGAACGTGCGGCGGGGTGATTACGAACGAGCACGCCCAGGTGCTCGACGAGGACGACCGCGTGATCGACGGACTGTACGCGACGGGAAACATCACCGCGACTGTCATGGGCCGCAATTATCTGGGCGCGGGCGGAAGCATCGCCTACACAATGGTGTTCGGCTATGTCGCCGCCCGGCACGCCGGCGGCCGGGGTGTCGCCGGCGATCCAAGGCGCTAGGTCCCGGCATCCTTTTCGTCGCGGCCGACGAAATCGCGTGGCTTCATACCCGATTGCTTCAGCTCGGCCCGCCGCGCCTGGACGTCGGAGGCGGCGCCGACCATGTTCGTCAGGATGTGGCTGACTTGCAGGTGGACCCGCATGCCCATCAGTTCCCACGCGCGCTTCACGTTGTTCTTCACCGCCATCAGGGTGGTCAACGGGATTTGGGCGATCTTGCGCGCCATCTGCTCGACCACTTCGTCGAGGTCTTCGCGCGGCACCACCTTGTTGAGCAGGCCCCAGTCGAGGGCTTCCTGCGCGGAGAGCGTCGGAGCCAGCAGCAGCCAGTCCATGGTGCGATGCCAGTTCATCAGCAACCACGGTTCGATCATGGTGTGCCCGCCGGGCTCGCCAAGGCTTTGGGCAAGCGGCATTTGGAAATACGCGTCCTCCGACGCGACGCAGAAGTCGGTCAGCAGACCGAGATAGATTCCGCCGCCCATGCAGTAGCCGTGAATCGCGGAGATGGTCGGCTTCGGAAACTCCCACAGGTACAGCGTCGGCCACAGGAACAGGTCGGCCGTGCCCTTGTACAGATCCTCGAACGTCTCGCCGAAGTCGGGATACGGGTTTTCGTCGGGGCCCCAGCGGGCCACATGTCCGCCACAGAAACCCTTTCCGTTGGCCTTGAGGATGACGACCTTGATCTCCTTGTCGCGGTCGGCCTCATGCAGGCATTCGTCGACTTCGGTCACCAGGACCGCGTCCTTGGTGTTGGCCTTGTCGACCCGGTTCAGGATGATCCGCGCAATCGGCGGCTCGCGCTCATAGATGACCGCTTCGAGAACGCGCCGCTCCATTTGCGTGACATTACCCGGCCGGCAGCCGAAACGGCACCGCCAAACGCCATTTCGGCGTGCCGCGATTCGTGCGGAAAACTCTTGCTACTCAGCGAGCTTCGCGCCGTGCGCGCGCCAGCAGCCAAGCGTAGCCCTCGGCTTCACCGGCGGCCAACAGGTCGAGATCGGCAAACGCCGCGGGAAGCTCACCGGCGACCGCCCGAAACGGTCCCGCGGCGGCCCCCACTTCGCTCAGCACAGCGATCGCCAGCACGCCGCCGGGCGCCAGGCGTTCGACGATCGCCCGGTCGAGGCGGCGGTCCCGGAATCTATGGCACAGGATGACGTCGACGGACGGCCCGGCCGGCAGGCCGTCATCGAGGTCGGCGACGTCGAAGCGGCACCGGCCGCTCACGCCGGCGCGCTGGGCCAGCTCGCGCGCCTGGCCGACCGCCACCGGGGATACGTCCACGCCCACCACCTCAAGCCCGCGCATCGCGAGCCACACCGCGCCGGCTCCGGGTCCGCAAGCGAGATCGAGAGCCCTTCCCGCAGTAGGCACTACATCTACATGGGGTACCAAGAAGTCGGGTGGTCCCACCGCGTTCACTGACGGCGGTGTTCTCGTCGCGTACCGCTCGTCCCAGCGCTGCCGGTCCGCCTCGGCCATAGCCGCCACTCTAGAGGCACCCGCTGTTCTGGACAGCTGTCTGTAAATCTCGGCCGACGGATACCGGATCGCCCTTCGGCGGCTGACGCAAAACAACAGCGCGGGGCGCGGATCGGTCCCTGGACACGACCCGGACGGAAGTTGTTCGCGCTCTCGCCGCCTTCCTACACTGGACGGGTGTCTAAAGATGCGGCTCGCCGGTCCGATCGCCGGCCCGGCCAGACGATCCGCAAGGTCCTGGATGCCGGGCTGGACGAGCTGCGCGCGTCGTCGTACGCCAACCTGACGATGCGTTCGGTCGCGAGTCGCGCCGGAGTGTCGCCCGCCAGCGCCTACACCTACTTTCCGTCGAAAAGCGCGCTGGTCGCGGCGGTGTACCTGCGCTTTCTCCGCGAGCTGCCGCTGCATACCGATGTCAACGACACGACGAAGACGCGCGTCAGCGCGACGCTGCGCGACATGGCCGTCGTGGTCGCCGACGAGCCCGAACTGACCGCCGCGTGCGGCGCGGCCCTAATGGCCGACGATCCGGCGGTGGAGCCGATTCGGGAGCAGATCGGCCACGAGGTGGCCACCCGTATCGGCGCCGCACTGGGGCCGGGCTGGCCCCGCGCCGTGAAATCGACGCTGCAGATGACGTTCTCCGGCGCTCTGATGACCGCCCGGTTCGTCAGCTTCGACGAGATTGCGGGACAACTCGACGAGGCCGTCAACCTGATTCTGGGTGCATCCGTGGCATAAACCGCTGCGCGGCAACGATTAAGCGACCGGCGTCAAGCTCCTGGACGACTCGCCCGCCCGCAGGAAGCGGCCGAACTTCCGCTTGCCCAGCGCCGGTGCGGCCTCGCCGGCACCGAACGCGAACTGTCCCGCCACCAACACGGCGCTGACCGTGTCGTCGTTGCGGTTGACCATCCGGGTCAAGCCGCCGTAGGACTGCACCGGATGCTCGGCGTAACGATCCAGCGAACCGTCGAGCTTGTCCGGGTTGATCACGACGATGTCGGCGCGATCCCCTTCGCGCAGGGTGCCCGCGTCGATTCCGTACCAGGACCCGAGCTCGCCGGTGAGCCGGTGCACGGCACGCTCGATCGACATGAACGGGGAGCCGTGCTTATCCGCCTCGTGCACGTGCCGCAACAGCCGCAGTCCGGAGTTGTAGAAGGCCATGTTGCGCAGGTGTGCGCCGGCGTCCGAGAAACCCATCTGGACGGTTCCGCTCTGCGCCAGCTTCCTGAGCACCTGGGGACGATGATTGGAGATAGTGGTCCGCCAGCGCAGGTTTTCGCCGTGCTCCACCACCAAGTCGAGGAATGCGTCGACCGGATGCAGCCCGCCGCGGTCCAGGCCCACCTGGCCGAACGACTTGCCGATCACCGACGCGTCCGGGCAGGCGACGATCTCGGCGTCGAAGAAGTCGCGGTGCCACACCCGTGGCCCGAACCTCTTGTCGTAGTCCTCGCGGAACCAGCGGCGGTAGTCCTCGTCGCGCATGAGCTGATTGCGCTCGATCTCACCCTGCAGGTGCAGCGCCGCCGCACCGGCGCCGAACTCCTCGAAAACCACCAGCGAGATGCCGTCGGCGTAGACCTCGAACGGGACGGGCAGATGCTGCCAACGAAAGTCGCCGCCCAGGGCGTTCACCACCCGGGCAAGGGAGTCCATGAGGTGGATCACCGGCGGTATGGCCTTGATGTCGGCCGCCGAGAGCAGGCTGGTCTTCAACCGGGGCCGGCCGAATCCCAGCGACGTCGCCAGCTGTGACACCACCGATAGCGGGTTCTTGATGTCCGGCCCCGACTGCAGAATCTTGTTGCGCCGCCGCAAGATAGCGTTCAACCGGCGCAGTTCGCGGGACTTCGCGTAGGTCGACGGCAGGGTGCGCGACCGGCAGACCTCGCCGTCGAGTTTGTCGAACAGCAGTTGTTGCGACGACATCCCGACGAAGCCTTCGTCGAGCGCCTCGTTCAGCATCGACTCCATCCGCGCCAACTCGGCTGCCGATGGCCGGACGTCCCTGCGGGTTGCCCGGTCCAGGCCCATCGTCGCGGCGCGCATGTCGGAGTGGCCCATGAAGGCCGCGACGTTCGGACCCAAGTTCCGCCGCTCGAGTTCGGCGACATACTCCGCCGGATTGGTCCACGAGCGGGCCGCATCCAGGTGCTCGATGACATAGCGCCGCGGAATCGCTTCGACCCGGCCGAAGATGTCACCCGCGTCGACGTTGTCCAGATACACCGTGGACAGCGAACACGATCCCAGCATCACGGTCGTCACGCCGTGCCTCAGCGATTCGGAAAGCTCGGGCTCACAGAGTATTTCGACGTCGTAGTGAGTGTGGATGTCGATTATTCCGGGGATCACCCACTGGCCCGTCGCGTCGATTACGTCGGCGCCCGCCGTGTCGAGCGGTTCGGGCGTGATGGTGACGACCCGGCCGTCGCGCACCCCGATGTTTCTGCGCCCCGACGGCGCGCCCGTCCCGTCGAACCAACGGCCGTTGGTGATCACGGTGTCGTAGTGCAAAGGTCGGCCTTCCTGCCGCGCGGCACCCCCATGGTTCGCAATGAGCATACATAACGACGGAAGTGTCCGGTCGTGTTAACCAGCCACGATCGCCTGCTCCCAGCCGCTATGATCCGGCTGTGGGGATCACCGACTACGGGTTTGCCGCTCGATAGATGCGCAGTCACGGTTGGGCAGGGAACACGCCCGCCTCCGACGAGGAGGCGATCGAGCGCATCCTGGATGCCGCCGACAAGATCATCGACGAACGCGGGTCGGCGCTGCGGATCGCCGACGTGGCGCGGGCGCTCGGCGTCACCCGGCAGACCGTGTATCGGTACTTCCCCGGGACGCAGGCGCTGTTGGTGGCCTCGGCGATGCGATCGGCCGACGGGTTCCTGGACCGGATGGCGGCACACCTCGAGGGGGTCACCGATCCCGTCGTGGCGATGACCGAAGGAATGGCGTACGCCATCGAAGAGCTGGCCTCGGACAACCAGGTCGAATTCGTGCTCAGCCAACGCCATCGCGGCGGGCAGAAGGTCTCCATCATCTCGGACACCGCCCTGGCGTTCGGCCGGTCGATGCTGCATCGCTACGACATCGATTGGGAGCGTTACGGTTTCGACGAATCCGGCCTCGACGAATTGAACGAATTCAGCCTGCGGGTGCTGCATTCGTTCCTCGCCGACCCGGGGCGGGCGCCGCGCAGCGGTGCCGATCTGCGGCGCTATCTCACGCGTTGGCTGGGACCGGCGATCGCCTACCCGCAGCTGGTGCGCGCGATGGATGCGCTGCAAAGCCCGGAGCCGCCGCGAACACGACGCCGCCCTTTCAAGGCATCCTGACCCCGTCATCGAGCGACGTTGACGACGACCGGAAGGAGCGGGCATGACGGGTCTCGGACAGATCGCTCTGAATAGTGCGCCGGTGTTCGGTGGCGCGATGCTGGCCGTCGCGGCCGGCCAATTCCGGGGCCCGGACTATCGGGGGCTGATCGCGCAGGACATGGACTTGCTCGAGCGGCTGCCGCCGGAGGCCGCCACGCGGCGCGCCGAATTGCAGCGCACCATCGACGCCCGCATCGACGACCTGATCGAGACCGCCGACCGGGGCCGGGCCCTGCGCAAGGCGGCGTTGTCCTACCGGGGCAACTGGCGGGACGTGGTGCTCCTGGTCTGCGCGGTGCTGTTCACCATCATCTGGTGGGACGTCGACCACAGCCGGGGCAACTGGTTGCCCATGTTCGTCCTGCTGATCCTGCTGACCATCGTGACCGCCGCCTACGCGTTTCGCGGCGTGCTGCGCTCCGCCGGCTCGTTGGTGCACAGACGATCCCACGCGCCCGGGGCCGACTCGCCGCGGTAGCCCGGCCCGGGGGCCGCCGCCGCATAACGCGCGCCCTTTGTCACCCTGTGACAAAATCACGCTGTGAAGGCGCTTCGTCTCGGCAGTTTGATTTGTGCTGTGCTGGCACCCTTTTGGGGGTTCCCGGTCGCTCCCGTCGCGGCCGCCGAGCCGTGTCCCGATGTCGAGGTGGTGTTCGCCCGGGGTACCAACGAGCCGCCCGGCGTCGGCCGGATCGGGCAGAGCTTCGTCGACAGCCTGCGCCCGCGCGTCGGCGGCAGGTCCCTGGGCGTGTATCCCGTCGACTACCCGGCGACCACGGACTTCCCCAGGGCAGTGGACGGTATCAGCGACGCGGGCGCGCACGTCGAACACATGGCGGTCTCCTGCCCGCGAACGAGGATGGTGCTGGGCGGATACTCCCAGGGCGCGGCCGTGATTGGCTTCGTCACCGAAAGCGCGGTACCGGACGGGGTGCACCTGGTGCAGGCGCTGCAGCCGATGCCGGCCGAGGTCTCCAACCACGTGTCGGCGGTCGCGCTGTTCGGAAAGCCGTCGAGCCAGTTCATGAACATCATCAACGAGCCGCCCGTGACGATCGGCCCCTCGTACGCGGCCAAGACCATCGAATTATGCGTGCCCGGCGACCCGATCTGCTCGGACGCGGGAAACCCCGTCGCGCACCGGCAGTACGTCGAGGCGGGCATGGTCGACCAGGCGGCCGATTTCGCCGCCGGTCGCGTCTGAACCGGCTTTCAGCGCGGTCCGGCCCCGGCCTCGAGGACCTCGAGGGCCGCATCGATGTTGGGGATGATCGTCGGGCCGTAGCTGGTCACCAGCTGCCCGAGGGCACGAGCGATGTGCGGTCCGACGGCGCCGGCGGCGAGGACCTCTTCGGCCAGGACGATGCCGTTCACCAGGTGGGCGGCGCTCAGGCGGCCGTCGGGAGTGACTTCATAACGCCAATGGCCGATCTGCACCCGCTCCGGCTGCGACCGGAAGAAACCGCGGCGCGCCGGAGCGAAAATCACCCCCGGAACGCCCGAGAAGACTCTCAGGACCAGCCCGACTCCCCCGGGACCGGACAAGGCCGTTCCGATGGACTCGCCGACCCGCTCGTAATCGAGGCTCGTCATCAATCGCTCATGGGCAGGACGAACGACGGCGTCAGCGTCTGCGCCTCACCGCCGCGGCGGACCGCGGTACCCGCGACATAGAACTCCACGGTGTGATGCCCCCAGGCGTAGTTGGAAATGGCGAAGTGCACCCCGACGACGCCGGTTCCGCCGTCGCGCTCGGCCTCACTCTGCATGCGCGACATCGCCAGCTCGCGCGCCTGGTAGCTCCCCTGCGTCCACTGGGGCATCTCGGCGTTGCGTCCAACCTGGCCGAGCGTGCGCAGGAACCCTTGCACGGCGATGTGGAATACGCAGTTGCCCATCACGAACGCCACCGGGACAAATCCCGATCGCAGGAGGGTGGTCAGATCCTGCCCGGACAGGTGACTGGTGAACGCCTGCCCGTTGGGGCGGCGATAGGCCCCGGGCTTCTCCGTGTATCGCACCGCGGTGCCGACCGCGATGAACTCCAGATGCTCGCCCTCGCCCTGATGACGCCATTCGAGGCGGACGCCGACCACGCCGTCCGCGCCCAGCGAATCGGCCTCCGCCTGCATCCGCGACATCGCGTTCCAGCGCGCCCGGTAGGTCGCGTCGGTGAGCACGGGCAGTTCGGATTGTTGCCGGATCCCGGTGAACTGATAACCGACGTGGTAGACCGAGACACCCATCACGAGTTCGATCGGCTCGAACCCGGCCCCGTGCAGCAAGGCGAATTCGTTGATCGACAGATCGGAGGTGAACACTTTGCCTGCGTGCGACAGCCGTTCGCTGGCAACTGGGTCGAGCGGGTTCGGTTGCATTGTCAAAACACCCTCCTGCGGTTCGCAGGACAGCCTAGGCCGCCGGACCGCCTCGCACACCCGCAACGTGCGTCTTTCCGGTGCACCGGCGGCAAAATCAGGGTGCCCGGGGGCGCCGGGCCCCCCCCGCGCGGGCACCGCCGCGGCGTCGATGAGATCGATTTGCTGTTGCCCGGCGGTTCGGGGCGCTCAGTGCGCGGCTCGCGCGGCGCCGATCATCGTGTGCAGCTCCTCGACCGACCAGGGTCCGGCGTCGTGGTGGTCGCGGTAGCCCAGGACCCGCGGTGTCGGCCGGTCGAAGCTACCGACGAATCCGCCTGCCGCGACGAAGATCTGACCCGTCACGGCCCGCGCCAGGTCGCTTGCGAGATACGCGTAGAGCGGAGCCACGAAGGCGGGCGGCGCGCTGTCGAGCGAGGCCTGCATGGTCGTTTCGTCCAGCAGGCCGCGCCGGTGCAGGTCCTCGATGTGCTTCTCGTACTCGGCGCCGGTGGACAGACGTGTCCGGGCACCCGGGCACACCACGTTGGCTCGCACGCCGTGGCCCTTCAGTTCGGCGGCGATGGCCAGGGTCAGGGAGTTCACGGCGCCCTTGCCCGCGGGATAGCCGGTGCCGCCGTAGTCGCCCAGAAATGCGACCGAACTGGTATTGACGATGGCGCCGTGCCCCTGGGCGGCCATGACGCGAGCCCCCGCCCGGCACGTGTGGAACACGGTGCCGAGGTGCGCGCTGATCAGGCGGTCGAAGTCGCCCGACGAAATGTTCAGGATCGAAGAGCCGGGTGGCTCCGCGATCCCCGCGCAGTTGATTAGGGCATCAAGCCGTCCGTACCTGCGCACGCAGTCGTCGATCAGGACGCCGGCGATGCGCTCGTCGTCCGCGGGTCCGACCACCGCACCGGCGCGCCCGCCGGACGCCGTGACCGCGGCGACGGTCTCCTCGACCGGGCCCGCGTCGCGCCCGTTGACGATCACGCCGGCGCCCAGGCCGCAGAGCAGCTCGACGACGGCCCGCCCAATCCCACGGCTGCCACCGACCACCGCCACGCCGCGCCCGTCCAGCAGGCGCCCACCGACATTCATCGCCGTGACTGTCGTAATGCATTGTGCGCGAACAGCTCTCGGTCAGAGCCGAGGGTGAGTCGCGGGAGATCGGTCTCGAACATTAGGCGAACAGTACCCAGCCGGGACAGAAATGAGAACCGCGGTCGACACCTTTCGACACGCGCGGAACGTGAGCAGCGCGGGCGCCTCCGGTTGATCCTCGAAATGCCGCTCCGCTTTGCCGACGGTCGCCGGTTCGAACCGGAAAAACCTGGACGGTCCAGTTCCGCCAGCTGAAAGCGCCGGCATGGGCAAGCGCCAGGAGGTTTGCTGCAATGCGGTTGGTTTATTCGGTGGAAACGGGTGGGACATGAGCCGGGACCCGGTTGGGGTAAGCGATCGCGGGCGCACGCAATGGGGCGTATAGTCGTAAACGAAGTCCGTTCTGGATGTGTCGCCGTTTAGCTCAAAGCGGCCAGTCAGCCGTATGGCTACTGAGCTCGACATGGCTCCGGCGACAAACACCTGAGTCATCTCCCGTCGGTAACCCCGCGCGTTCGATAAGTGACCAGTCCTGCGGATACAGGTGCGGTGAGGCGACGTGCGCATAGCTGCCAGCCTCGCGGCACACGACTCAGAGGAGTGAGTCAGTAATGCAGAAATGTTTGTGCACCAAAGCTTTCAGGATCAGCCGCGCCGAGAATGGGCGCGTGCGCCTATGACCAGTGTGATCGCCCCCGCCCGACCTGCTTCCGCCCCTTCGGCCCCGAGCCGTGACAGAAAAGCCGACGATTCGTACGACGACGTGGTCGAAATGTTCGTGCTGCTGCGCCAGATGCCGGCTGAGTCGCACGACTACCGTCGCCAGCGCGAACGGATCGTGACCCGCTGTTTGCCCCTGGCCGACCATGTGGCCAGCCACTTCGCGCGCCGCGGCGAGGGTCTCGATGACCTCATCCAGGTGGCACGACTGGGGCTGATGAACGCCATAAACAGGTTTGATCCCGATAAAGGGCCCAGCTTCATCGGCTTCGCGGTTCCGACCATGATGGGCGAGGTTCGCCGTTACTTCCGCGACTACAGCTGGGGCATGCGGGTACCGCGGAGACTGCGGGAATTGCACGTGCAGATCAGCAGGACGACCGGCGATCTGGCCCAGAAGCTGGGGCGCGCGCCCACCGCGGGCGAGCTGTCGCAAGCGCTGGAAGTCTCCCGCGAGGAAATAGTGGAATGCCTGGTGGCGGGCGACGCCTACCGCCTGGATTCCCTGGACGCGCCGGTGGGCACCGATAGCTCGGGCACGCCGCGACTGGTCGCGGACGCGGTCGGCGGCATCGACCCGCAGATCGAACACATCACCAACCGGGAAGCGCTGCGCGTCCTGGTGTCCGCACTCCCCGAGCGTGAACGCGAGGTCTTGCGCATGCGATTCTTCGAATCGATGACGCAGAGCCAGATCGCCGAGTGCATCGGGGTCTCGCAGATGCAGGTGTCCCGCATTCTGGCCAGCACCCTGCGCGGCCTACGCGACCAACTGGATTAGCCCCTTCATCTCTCCCAGGGCCTTCGGTGCCACGGTGGCGCCGCGCCGCAATGTACTGTGCGATTCGGGAACGAACTCGACGGTGGCGCCGGAGGCAGCCTGGAAGGGAGCTCGAGCTATGAGGACTTCACGGACGGTGGCCGCGGGCGTCGCGGTGGCGACGGCGCTTGCGGTGGCGGTAGCGGGGTGCGGCAAGAATCCGACGTCGTCAACGCCGTCGAAGTCGGGGTCGTCCAGCTCGGCCACCAGTGCGCACAGCTCGGCACCGACGTCGTCGGCCGCCGCTCAGCCGAGCGAGTACACCGGACTGTTGATCCAGGCGAGCGACATCAACGCGCCGATACCGTTCACCGCCACCCCACCGACCTCCAACCCGAATGGCCAGCCGGGCGTCGCGACGACGTTCAAGGACGAGGACGGCAGCCACGTCATCAAGGACACCATCCAGGTGTTCGCGGACCCCGGCGCCGCCACCGACGCGTTGAACACGGCCAAGGGCGCTCAGGGTGACGTGATCAAGACCCCGACGACGCAAGCTGCCAACGTCGGAACCGGCGGAACAACGTTGTTGGGCAATAATCCGGACAAGAGCAAGGGCGTGACGATTCTGCTGTTCACCGAGGGCAGAGCCTTCGTCACGCTGCAGTTCGACGGCCCGCCCGACACCCTGGCCCCCGCGGATTTCGTCAACGACGTGGGCCAGAAACAAGATGCGGCCATCAAGAAGGGGCTCGGCGGCTGAGCGGGAACTGACCGCCCACCACAAAGGAGCCCGATGACCATCATCAACGGCATGCCAGCCCATGCCCTGCTGCTGCACTTCGTGGTCGTGCTGGTACCGCTGACCGCCCTGCTCGAGATCGTTTGCGTGATTTGGCCGACGGCGCGGCGGGGCCCACTGTTGTGGCTCGCGGTGATATCGGCTGCCGCCACCATGGTGTTGACGCCGATCACGGTAAACGCCGGGGAATGGCTTTACGACCTGAGGGCTAAACCCACCGCCATCCTGCAGAAGCACGCCGCGCTGGGCGCGACGATGACCTACTTCTCCGCCGCACTGCTCGCGGCCGCGCTGGTGCTGGTGGCGATGCGGCTGATCGAACGCCGCTCAGACAAGCGCCGCGTGGTCGTGCGCGCGACCATCGCGATACTGGTGCTCGCCGTCGCCATCGCATCGACGGTCCAGATCTACCGCGTGGGTGATGCTGGGGCCCAATCGGTTTGGGGTGGCGAAATCACCCGGCTGGAACAATCCCACCACCCTGGTTAACGGTCGTCACGTCGCCTATGCAATGGGCGTAAGCAGAAACAGGCGGAACTGGCGCCCGCCCGCGCGATCTTGGGCGAGTTGATAGTTCGGCCAGTGCGCCAGCACCTCGGACCACGCCTTTTCGCGCTCCTCGCCGGTGAGCAACCGCACCGTCGCGACGAAGCGCTGTCCGCGCCTGCGAACGGTAACTCGCTGCGTGGCTTTCAGATTCGCCGACCACGACGGGTGGCGGTCCCGGCCCCAGTTGGAACCGACCAGCAACAACCCATTCTCGACGGGCACGTACTGCACCGTCGCCGTGCGGGCGAGGCCCGTTTTGCGACCCGACGTCGTGATCCGCACGTTCGGCAGGCCGGCGAGGTCCAGCACGCCGAGCCGCCCACCGGTCGCGAACCGCAACAGCGCCTCAACAGCTTCCGCGACCGGCCGGCCATTGAGGACGAACCGGCGGTAGGCCACCGGATTGCCGGCCAACCGCTGGAGCGGATTCATACGGTGACTGTATTCCCGTGCGGGCCGGCTTGGGCGTCGCAACGATGAAATCGCCTTGACGGGGCGGGATTCCAATGCCGACGCGCAGCACACCGCCGCGGCCGCCACGCCGTTAAATAAACTGCTTGATTTAATCGGGCACGCGGTGTTCACTGAGGCGATGACCGCCGAGCGGATCGCCCGTTCCGACAGGTCGACAGGCACCCGGGAGGCGATCCTGTCGGCCGCGGAAGTGCTGTTCGCCGAACGTGGCATGTACGCCGTATCGAACCGGCAGATCAGCGAGGCGGCCGGGCAGGGCAACAACGCCGCGGCGTGCTACCACTTCGGGACGAGGACCGACCTGCTCCGAGCGATCGAGAGCAAGCATCGGGAGCCGATCGAGGAATTGCGGGCGCAGATGCTGACCGCCATCGACGATTCGACCGACCTGCGCGACTGGGTGGGCGCGTTGGTGCGGCCCCTCACCGATCACCTGCACGCGCTCGGGGTGCCCAGCTGGTACGCGCGCTTCGCTGCCCAAGCGATGGCCGACCCCACCTACCGCCACGTCGTCACCAAAGACGCGCTCACGTCACCACTGCTGGTGCAGACCATCGACGGCATCAACCACTGCCTCCCCGACCTGCCCAAGCGGGTGCGTTCGGAACGCATGGTCATGGTGCGCAACCTGCTCATGCATACCTGCGCCGAGCACGAAGGCGCCCTGGCCGAACACGGGCCACGTTCGCGTTCGGCCTGGCCGGTCGCCGGCGAAGGCCTGATCGACGCCATCGTCGGCCTGTGGCGCGCACCGGTCCACGTGGGCGCGGCAGCCGGCTAGTCGACCGAAAACCAAACCAGGCCAGCAAGGAGAACGATGACCGACGTCTCGACCGCCACGGATATTCCGGAGTTCCCGATGTCGCGCGCGCCGGGTTGCCCGTTCGCCCCGCCGCCAAAGGTGTTGGAGCTCAACACCGACAAGCAGCTGAGCCGGGTGCGGATCTGGGACGACAGCACACCGTGGTTGATCCACGGCTATGAGGCGATCCGGGCGTTGTTCACCGATTCACGCGCCAGCGTCGACGACCGACTGCCCGGCTATCCGCATTGGAATGCGGGCATGCTCGCGACGGTGCACAAGCGTCCGCGATCGGTTTTCACCTCCGACGCCGAAGAACACACCCGATTCCGCCGGATGCTGTCAAAACCCTTCACGTTCAAGCGGGTTGAGGCGCTGCGGCCCGCGGTGCAGCAGATCACCGACGATCACATCGACGCATTGCTGGCCGGCCCCAAGCCGGGCGACATCGTCAGCACCTTGGCGCTGCCCGTCCCGTCGCTGGTCATCAGCCAATTGCTGGGCGTGCCATACGAGGACGCCGACTTCTTCCAGGCCCAGGCCCAGCGGGGCATGGGCCGCTACGCCACCGAGGAGGACACGGCGCAGGGCGCCGCGTCGTTGGCGAAGTACCTGGCGAACTTGGTGCGGGCCAAAATGCAAGACCCGTCGGAGGATTTGGTGTCCGACCTGGCCGAGCGGGTCAACGCCGAAGAGCTCAGCGTGCGCGAGGCCGCGCAGTTGGCCACCGGCGTGCTCATCGCCGGCCACGAGACCACCGCCAACATGATCAGTCTGAGCATCGCGGCACTGCTCGACCACCCCGACCAGCTGGCGCTGATGCGCGATACCGACGACCCGAAGGTGATCGCCGTCGCGGTCGAGGAATTGATGCGCTACCTCAGCATCATTCAGACCGGGCAGCGCCGCATCGCCGTCGAGGACATCGAGGTGGGCGGCGAGACGATCCGGGCCGGCGAGGGCATCATCCTCGACGTGGCGCCGGCGAACTGGGATGCCCGGCAATTCCCCGACCCGGACCGGCTCGACCTGCGCCGGGAGGACGGCGCGCACGTCGGGTTCGGCTACGGCCGGCACCAGTGCGTCGGGCAGCAGCTGGCCCGGATGGAACTGCAGATCGTCTTGCCCACCTTGCTACGCCGCGTCCCGACACTGCGGCTCGCGGGGCCCGTGGAAGAGCTGCCGTTCAAACACGACGCGCTGGCCTATGGCCTCTACGAGCTGCCAGTGACATGGTGAGTGGACGATGATGTCATCGCAAACTCGCGCCCTGTACCCGGAGGGCGTGATCGGCGCGCCCAAGCACCGGCGGGGTCACGCCGCCGGCGTCAGCACGGGCCTGCCCCCCGGTACTGAGGTGTTTTCCGCCGACAACCACATTTCGGTGGCCGACGACATCTTCTACGACCACTTCCCCGACGACCTGAAGGATTACGCGCCGCGAATCTGGTACGAGGACGGCGCCTACCTGCTCGGCCGGCCGGGGCAGTCGATGGTGGTCGGCGATTTCAGCGCGGTGCTGATGCAGTACGACGACCTGGCCGGGGCGGTCAGCAGCAACATCGACGCCCGCGTGCGCGAGCTCGCCGAGGACGGCGTCGATAAAGAACTGGTGTTTCCCAACGCGGTGTTGGCACTGTTCCACTATCCCGACAAGGACCTTCGGGAGCGCATCTTCCGCATCTACAACGAACACATCGCCGCCTTCCAGGAGCGCTCCGATGGCCACTGCTACGGTGTCGGTCTGATCAACTGGTGGGATCCGCGCGGAGCCCGGCGCACGCTGAACGAGCTGAAATCGCTGGGGCTCAAGACGTTTCTGATGCCGATAAGCCCCGGCATCGACGACAACGGCCACGCCATCGACTTCTCCGGTGCCGCGATGAGTGCGGTGTGGGACGAAATCGAGGACGCCGGGCTGCCGGTAGCCCACCACATCGGCGAGAGCCAGCCGAAGGTTCCGAGCGAGGTCAACAGCGTCGCGGTGGCCATGATGGTCAACATCGACTCGTTCCGGGAGATGTTCTCCAAGTACGTCTTCGGCGGCATCCTCGACCGCCATCCGCGGCTGCGGGTCGGCTGGTTCGAGGGCGGTATCGCCTGGGTCCCACCGGCTTTGCAGGACGCCGAGCACGTGCTGGCCTCGTACCGGCACATGCTCGCACACCAACCCGAACACGACGTCCGTTACTACTGGGACACCCACATGTGCGCCTCGTTCATGGTGGACGGCCTTGGGCTCGCCCAGATCGACGAGATCGGCATCGACAAGGTGATGTGGTCGTCCGACTACCCGCACAACGAAAGCACTTACGGATATTCGGAGCGGTCCCTGGCCGCGGTGGTCGATGCCGTCGGTCCCGAGGACGCCGTCCGCGTCGTCAGCGGAAACATCAGAAGCTTCCTGGGTATCTGAGATGGCTTCTTCCACAGCACGTGGCTCTGTGATCGACATACCCGATGAACCGGATCGGGCGCGCATGCGCGCGGAGACCGGGGCGCGCCTGCGGTCCGCGATGGCCGACCACGGCGTCGACGCGCTGATCCTGCTGATGAACGGCTACGTCGGGTACGCGACGGGGGCCAGCTGGCCCCTGGTGGACGCGGGCCTCTCGCACGTGGAGCGCCCGGTCGCGGTCGTGCTCGCCGACGACGAACACCCGCACCTGTTCATGCCGTTCCGCGGCGGTGCGTCCGCGCGGCCACCGGTGCCTGACGACCACCTGCACGGCCCGGTCTACCTCGAATTCGACCATGGGGTAGAGCAATTCGCGCGCGAGCTAGCGGGACTGATCCCGCCGGGTGCGAACATCGCCGTCGACGAATTGACCGGGGCGATGCGCAGGGCCGGCCCCAAGCTGTTCCCCGCGGGCGCGCCGACGGATGCGGCGATCGTGGTTGGTGCCGCGCAGTTGGTGAAGACGCGGGATGAGCTGTCCTGCCTTCGCCGGGCGGCCCGCATCACCGAGGAAGCGATCGTGGACGTGCAGGGGGCCCTGGCGCCGGGAGTGCGGCAGATCGATCTCTCGGCCACGCTGGTGCGTCGCGCCTTCGAGCTGGGCGCCACCACCAACATGCTGGAGGCCATCTGGCAGGTCATGCCCAGTTCGCGCGAAGCCGGAGTCTGGACGACCCATGGCGATCTTGCGTTGCCGCTGTTGCCCACCGATCGTGAACTCGCCGCCGGTGATGTGCTCTGGACCGATATCAGCATGACCTACCTCGGATACTGCTCCGATTTCGGCCGGACCTGGGTTGTCGGCGAACAGCCCACGCCGCGGCAGCAGGATCAGTTCCGGCAATGGCGTGCCATCCTGGATGCGGTGCTCGCCGTGACCAAAGCCGGTGTCACTTCCGGCGATCTGGCGCGGGCGGCGATCGCCGCCAACGGTGGCCGCAAACCGTGGTTGCCGCATTTCTATCTAGGCCACGGCATCGGCACCTACCCCGCCGAAGCGCCCATGATCGGAACGGATCTCGGCGAAGAATTCGACGACAACTTCGTCTTCTCACCCGGGATGGTTCTGGTTCTGGAACCCGTGGTGTGGGAAGACGGGACAGGCGGCTACCGCAGTGAGGAGATCGTGGTGATCACCGAAGACGGCTACCTGCCGATCACCGACTACCCCTATGCCCCTTATGGCGACTGAGGTTTTGCCCGACCCCCGCGCATTGCGGACGGGTCGTCGGGAACGGGCGCTGGCGCAAATGGACGCACAAGGGCTCGACATCCTGGTGCTCGGGCGGCAGGCCAACATTCGTTACGTCACCGGCGCACCGCAGCTCTGGATAGCCGGGACGCGGCCGTTCGGTCCCATGTGTGTCGTAGTGCGCGCCTCCGGGGACATCTACCTCAATAGCACCGATGACGAGGGGGTTCCGGAGGAGATCGGGCACGATCACCTCTACGGGCTGGCCTGGAACCCGATGACGCTCATCGACGTGCTGAAGAAGATCGACGGGGCCGATAGGGCCCGGCGGGTCGGAACCGATGCGATCACACCCACTTTCGCCGCGCTGCTGCCCGAGGCGTTCCCCAATGCCGAGCTCGTCGACGCGGAGGTGGCGATGCGCGCGGCGCGGCGCGTCAAGACTCCCGATGAAATCGCGGCGATGGGCCCCGCACTTCGGGTCGCCGAACGCGGACTTGCCGCCGCCCTGGCCGAATTCGCGCCGGGAGTGTCGGAGCGGACGCTGGCCGGGGCGATGATGCAGGCCATGGCCGCGGGCGGGGTGAGCACGCCGGCCACGCAGGACGCCGCCTGGGTGACGTCGAAGGAATACCCCTGGCGCCGTGCCGATTCGGGCGAGGTACGCCCGGGTGATCTGGTCGCGTTCGCCGCGGGGGCCCTGGCGAACGGATACGTCGCGGAGGTGGGTCGGACCTGGCCGGCCGGTGATTCTCCCCATACGCTATTCGGCCGCTCGGATGTGTTGTACGACAACATGCTTGCGGCCTGTCGGCCCGGCGCTCCCACCTCCGACTTGGTGGCCGCCTATCAGGCGGCCGGAGAACCGATTCCGCCGATGCCGATCGCACACGGCTTGGGGCTGGGCTTCGATCCCCCGGTGGTGTCCGAAACACTGTTGGCCGCAGGCGAACGCGACGAGCTGGAGCCGGGCATGGTGTTGGCGATCACCGGGTATGTCTGGGAAGAGGGTGTCGGAGCGGTGTTCCGGCGCGACACCGTCCACATCACCGAAGGCGGCGTCGACGTGATGACCACCAGCCCGGCGTGGGCTTGCTGAATTCACTTGCGTCACTTCAGTTTCAGCGGTCCCAAGACCGCGTTTTTTGTCGGTGGGTCCCGATAGTTTCGAGGTATGAGTGTTGACCCGGAGGCGTTGTCGGCGGCCTTTGCCGTCATCAACGCTGCGGTCGACGATCTGGTCAGGTCGGACTGCGACGCCCTGGCCACCCGCGAGCAGCTGGCGATGTTGGAACACTGCGAAAGCGTGCGCCGCCGGCTGCCCGCCATCGAGCACCCGCTGATCAATTCCCTGGCCCACAAGGCCACCCCCGAAGAGCTCGGCGGCACGCTGCCGCGTGCCATCGCCGAGGCCACGTTGATCAGCCGCGCGGAGGCGTCACGCCGCGTGAAAGAAGCCACCGACCTCGGGCCGCGGCGCGGGCTGACCGGGGAGCCCTTGGCGCCGATCCTTGCCGCAACCGCTGACGCCCAACGAGACGGAAAGCTGGGCACCGGACAGGTGATGGTGATCCGCCGGTTCTTCCGTCAGCTGCCCGGCTGGGTGGACTTCGCCACCCGCCAGGCCGTCGAAGCCGACCTCGTCGCTCACGGAATGAACTACCGCCCCGAACAATTAGCCCAGCTCGCCGATCACGTCGCCGATTGCCTGAACCCCGACGGCACCTACACCGACGACCACCGCGCCCGCCGTCGCGGCCTCACCTTGGGCAAGCAAGGCCCTGATGGAATGTCCGAGTTGCGCGGCATGATCACCCGCGAGCTACGGGCCACCGTGGAGGCGGTGTTGGCCAAACTGGCCGCGCCCGGCATGTGCAACCCGCTCGAGGACACCCCTTGCGTGGATGGCGCCCCCAGCCAAGAGACCATCGACCGCGACGCCCGCTCGGCTGCGCAACGCAACCACGATGGACTCAATGCGGGGCTCAGGTCGTTGCTCGCCTCGGGAGAATTAGGCCAGCACAACGGGTTACCCGCATCGATCGTCATCACCACGACGCTACAAGATCTGGAGGCCGCCGCCGGCAGGGGTTTGACCGGCGGCGGCAGCATGCTGCCGATGAGCGATGTGATCCGGCTGGCCCGCCATGCCCACCACTATCTAGCCGTCTTCGACAAGGGCAAGGCGCTGGCGCTGTATCACACCAAACGGCTGGCCGCCCGCGGTCAGCGCATCGTCCTCTACGCCAAAGACCGGGGGTGCTCGGCTCCCGGCTGCACCGTGCCCGGCTACCTCTCCGAGGTCCACCACGTCGCCGACTGGGCCAAGTGCCGCCGCACCGATGCCGACAACCTCACCTTCGCCTGCGGACCGCATCACCGCCTGCTCAAACCCGGCGGCTGGAGCACCCGCAAGAACGCAAAGGGTGACACCGAATGGATCCCACCCCCGCATCTGGATCGAGGCCAGCCCCGTACCAACAGTTTTCATCATCCGGAGAAGCTGCTCCGGGACGAAGACGACGGGCCTTAGCTCAGGTGCTCCACTCCGCAAGCGCGGCGTCGAGCAGATCCCCGACGCGATGCCGGTCCCACAGGAACAGCAGGTTCGAGAGCATCTGCAACGGGGCGCGCACGCTCTCGTCGTTCCTGATCAATGGATGGCGTCGACTGTCCGGTATGGCTTCGAATCGCTTGCGGATCAACGCCGGCACGCCCAGCAGCCAGGCGACGCCCATCGCCGCCGCGTACAACAGCGTGTGTCGGCGCAATCGAACCGGATCGAGTTGCGGGCCGCCGCAACGATGGAACTCGGTGACGAACAGCCGTAGCAGCTCGTCGAGATGGGAGTCCCACAGGTCGGTTTCGGCGCCGGACATGGCTCCCCAGATCGCCATGCCGAGGTTCATTTGGCTGACGCATCCCCAGTCCATCAGGCCGCAACGCAGAACGCCGTCGCCGTCACGCCAAAACCATGCGTTGTCGATATTGGCGTTCCAATGGCACAGCGCGACATAGTCGGAATCATCGGCCAGCAGCCCCGCGACAGTCTGCTCGCAATGCGCGAACCGTGGCACATCCGCGCGCAGCCGCGCGACCAACTCCGGTGAACAAGCGGGCAGCAGCCCTGGGCGGAGATCGGCGAATTCCGCCAGTTGGTCCACCCGGCGCTCCCGCTTGTCCGGGGAGAGCGGCGCACGATCCCCTACCGTCGCGGCGGCGACGTCCAGCGGGAAGGGTGCGGTCAACTCGGTCGGCAGCCTGCCGGATCGATGGGTGCCGGCGAGCCGGGCCAGCGCGGTGAGCAGCGCCCGGTAGTGCTCGAGCGGTTCGGGCATCTCGTAGTCGAGGCACTTGTGATACTGCGGTTCGATCCCGTTGCCGCCGAATCGGATCCGTTCGGTGACCAGTATTCCCGTGCCCGTCTGGCGGTGATAGTCGGCGAACAGCACCCGGGGTACGGCGATCGGAAATTCGGGCGCACAGGACAGCGCGGCGAATCGCACTTCGGGTTCCATTTGGGTCTTGCCGCGATCGCGCGTCCGGTCGTCGAAGTCGCGCGAGAACTTGACGAACAAGTCGGCGGGCAGTTCCGGGGCGGGCCCGGCGTATTCGACGGAGAGGATCGCCTTGCGCCCCGTGCTGCCGCCTGCCACTTCGGCAAACTCGGTAACCCGCGCGATGCCGTTGTCCCGCAACGCGCCCGAGGCGAGAAACGCCGCGGTAAGGAACGGCGCCGCGCCGCTTTCCAGCGCCGCAGGGTCGGCCGGGAACGTCAACCCGTACCGGTCGCCCGCGGCCCAATGTGGAGTCAATTGCTTACCACGTTTGTTCGGCGGCGCGCACCAGCATGTGGTTGACGGCCACCCGGCGGTCCCGGGTCACCATGAACAGCACCGCGTCGGCGATGTCTTCGGGGCGCAACTTGACCATGCCGGCGGTCTGGCGCTCGAACGCCTCCCGCGACGATTCGGCGAGATGGTCGAAGATTTCGGTATCGACCGTTCCCGGGCCCACCACGCCAACCCGGACCCGCTGCCCGAGCACCTCCTGCCGAATGCCCTCGCTGAACGCGTTCACCCCGAACTTCGTCAGCGAATAGACCGCGGTGTTCGGCCGGGCCACCCATCCGGCGGTCGAACTGATGGTGACCAGATCGGCGACACCGCGCGGCGAGTTAGCGGCGGCATCGATCAGGTGCGGGAGCGCCGCGCGGGTGACGTACAGGACGCCTTGCACGTTGACCGTCACCATGGCGTCCCAATCCTGCAGCGACGCCTCGGCCGCCGGGCCGGATTGCATCAGTCCGGCGTTGTTCACCACGGTGTCGAGCCGGCCGAACTGCGCGACGGCGCGCTGCACGGCCGCCGACACCTGTTCGGCGTCGGTGACGTCGGCCGCCACGGACAGCGCTGTGCCACCGGCGGATTCGATATCGGCTTGCAACTCGGCGAGCCGGTCCGCGCGACGCGCGAGCAGGGCCACCGCCGCGCCTTCCGCGGCGAGCGCTTTGGCCGTCGCGGCCCCGATGCCGCTACTCGCGCCGGTGACCAGGGCCGCGGTATGTGCGAGTGTCCCCGTCATGCGCCCAGTATCTCGTGTAGCAGGTACTCGGTGTGCTCGCCCAAGTCCGGCGCGCCGCGGGCGATGCGCGCCTGGCCGCCGGCCATCCGCCAGGATGGCCCGACGATCGGGCGCTGGCCCTCTCGATGGTCGCTGACGAACCTGAACAGCTCGCGGTCCCACAGTCGTTGATCGCCGATCACGTCGAGAGAGGTGGCGCTCTTGCCGGCCGGCACACCCGCCGCGCGCAATCGGTCCGCCAGTTGCTCGGCGCGATGGCACCGGGTGAGTTGCGCGAGGCAGGCATCGAGCGTCTCGGTGTCGCACCGTCGCCCCGCCATGGTGGCGTAGCGGCGTTCTCGGGCCAGCGATCCCGCGCCGAGCACGTCGCACAACCCGCGCCACTGCAAGTCGTCGGCGACGGCCACCGTGATCCAGCCACCGTCCGCGCACGGGTAGCAGCCATGCGGGCACAGGTCCGGATGGTCATTGCCGCCGGGCGCGAAGGCTTGTCCGGTGAGGGCGTGTTCGAGCAGACGGTCGCCGATCATCGATGACAGGGTTTCCACTGCCGACAGGTCGACGAACTGCCCGGCGCCGGTGAGTTCGCGGTGCAGTAATGCGACCACCGCGGCGTACGCGGCCGCCGCGCCGACGGTCGAGTCGCCGTAGCGCATGCTCGTCCCGAGGGGCGGTCCGCCGCGATAGCCGACCAGCGGGGCGAGCCCGGCCAGGGCGGCGAAGCATGGCGCGTAACCGGTTTGATGGCCGAGCGGCCCGTCGTTGCCCCACATCTTGATCGACACGGAGATGATGTCCGCCTTGATCTCGATCAGCTGCGCATGGCCCAGGCCCTGGCGTTCCATCGCGCCCGGGCGCAGGTTGTTGATCACGATGTCGCTGCGGGCGACCAGCTCACGCAGCTGCCTCATGCCCTCGGTGGACTTGATATCGAGGTCGACACTGAGGATTTCGGGATTGATGCTGAGGAAGTACGGCGCGTGGTTGACGTCGGTGCCGCCGTAGGCGCGCATCTCCTCGGGGCTGCCCGCGGTTTCAACCTTGATGACCTCGGCGCCCAGCATCGCCAGCAGCTTGCCCGCGTAGGGCCCGGCCCACACCTTGGTGAGCTCGACGACCCGAACCCCTTGCAGCGGCCCACCGCGCGGATCCCTCGGCGGCTTGAGTTGCGCCGACTTGACCCGCGGACGCGGGCGCGGGGTATCGATGAGGCCCAGAATCTGCCCGGTGTGCTCGCCGAGGGCCGGTGCGGCGGAGGTGATTCGAGCCGGTGACGCACTGAACGCGTATGGCACCGTCGGATACGCCGCGTCGCCCAACACGGGGTGCCGAACCTGCTGGAAGAATCCCCGGTGCCGGTACTGCGGCGAATCATGCAGGTCCGCGGCGCCGTTCACCGGCACCAGCGGCACGCCCAGGCGCTGGGCTCGATCGGACGCGTCGTCCTTGGCAAGGTGCCGGATCCACGCGGCAAAGCCCCGCTGGAATGCGGCCACCTTCTCCGGGGTAACGGAAAACTCCAGCCAGTCGTCGTGAAAAGCGTCCAGCCACTCCGGGTGCCCCATGAGTTCTTTCAGGCCGAGCCAGTGGGCGCGGCTGGTCATGTACAGGAAGACGAAACCGTCGGCGCATGCGAAAAACGCAGCCGGGCCCGCCTGGTCGTAGTCGCCGCGGTGGCCTTCGGCGGTCACCTCACCGGTGACGAACCGGCCGATGATGCAGTCGGCGCGGGAGGCCAGCACCGCCTGTTCGGAGACGTCGATGGAATCGCCGTGTCCGCTGTGCAGACGCCCGAAGAGCGCCGCCGTCACGCACAGCGCGGCGTCCAGTCCGGCTTCGTAGTCGGCCAGGAATCGACCCGGCCCCTGCAGTGGCGGCTTGGCCGGGTCGGGGTGGCTGGGCGTGTGGTATCCCCAACCGCTGGCGTGGAACACGTTGATGCTCTTGGCATTGCCGAACTCGGTGGGCGCGTCCCGCCCGAACGGGGTAATCGAACAGAACACCACGTCCGGGTGCAGCCGCGCCCAGCCGGTGGCCCAATCGAAGGCCCCGTCGTCGATGACCGCGTCCGCGCTGCCGACGAGCCGGTGCAGCGTGTCGACATCGGCGGCGGAACGGAGATCCAGCACGACGGACTGCTTGTTGGTGTTGAGATACGCGAACAGCCCGCTGCCCTCGGGACCGTCGGCGACGATGGGCGCCATCGCGCGCGTCGGGCTGCCGCACTCCGGCGCCTCGACCTTGAGGACGTCGGCACCGAAGTCGGCCAACAACTTTCCGCAGTACTCCCCCGCGACGGACCCGGCCAGCTCGACGACCCGGAAACCGGTCAGCGCCGACATGCGAGCTCTGACGGTCAGGGCTTCGCGCGTCCCGAGCGGCTCAGCCGCCACTCGGGCGGGAAGTTCAGGTCGTTGTCCTTCACCACGTTGTTGAGGCCCTTCTCGAAGGTGCCCGCGGTCAGGTCCACTTCCTCCGCGTCGTTTTGGATCATCGGCAGCATGCCCTCGACCATTCCGGTGAGCAGGCTGCCGAAGTATTCACCCTTGTGCTGCTTGTAGAGCTCCAGGAAGGTCTTCTGCACCGCTACGGTGTCGGTCGGGCGGGAACGTGAGCAGGCCATCGCGTATTTCAGCGTCTCTTCTTCCAGCTTCTCCCGCGGCACCACGCTGTTGACGAAGCCGCACTCGTACATCTCCTTGGCGCTGAACGGCCTTCCGGTGAAGAGCATTTCGGAGAACTTGCGCAGACCCATCGTCTCGGCCCACCACCACAGCCGCGGTCCCCAACCCACGTAGCGAAACGCCGGGTGGCCGAAGAGGGCGTCGTCGGACGAGACCACCAGGTCGGCGTCGCCGGCCTGGTAGAAGTGCCAGCCGTAGCAGTAGCCCTTGGCCTCGATGATGCTGATCTTGCGCAGCTCCTGCAGCGGGCGGTTTCCCGCGCGGGCCTTGGCGTAGAAGTCGGTGACGGTCGACAGGTAGCGGTACGATCCGCCGGGCGGGTACTTGACGTCGTCATCGTTGATGGCCACCTCGTGCAGTAGCGGCATGCCAGGGTTCTCGAGCATCCCCCGCTGCTCGGGCAGGTCGCCGCCGCTTCCGAAATCATCTCCCTCGCCACGGATCACGACGACCTTGACGTCGTCGTCCACGTTGCACTTGTGGATCAGGTCGGCGTAGTTCTGCCGCATACCCAACGTGGTGGAGTTGAGCTCCTCGGGGCGGTTGAAGGTGATGTAAGCGATCCGGTTCTTCTTGTCCTTCTCGAACTTGATGTACTGCTCAGCTTCCTTTTTCATTTCTTCGTAATCGTATTCGGGCATCGTCTTCTCCAACTTCTCTTGAATTAGCGTTTATTTGAGCAAGCTGCCCGCGTCGACGGGAAGCGAAACGCCGGTGACATAACGAGATTCGTCAGAGGCGAGGAACAGGACCGCGTTGCTGATGTCCGCGGCGTCCACCCAGGGCACCGGCAGGGTGTGCATCATCTGGGATATGGGGGCGAAGTCGTCGGGGCCCGGATTTTCCAGGTCTGGGCGAAACAAGCGGAACGTGTTGTCGTTCATCACCATCGTGGTGCTCACCTGGGTGGGTAGCACGGCGTTGACGCGGATCATGTGCTGGCCCAGCTCGACGGCGAACGCACGCATCAGGCCGATGACGCCGTGCTTGGCGGCGACGTAGTGGCCGGTGTTCGGGTAGGCCTTGTGTCCGCCGACCGAGCTGGTGAGCACGATCGATCCGCCGCGACCACCCGAAAGTAGGTGTGGGACGCCCGCTTTGACCGTATGCCAGACGCCGCTCAGGTTGATGTCGATCATGTCCTGCCAGACGTTCTCGCGGATCTTGTGCAGCTTCCTGCCGTCGGTACCCACACCCGCGTTCGCGACGATGATGTCGAGCCGCCCGAGTTGTTCCACACCGGCGTCCACGGCGGATTTCAGCGCGTCGTAGTCGCGGACGTCCACCTGCGCGGTGACGATCCGACGGTCCTGGGCCTTCACCAAATCGGCCGTCTCGGCCAGGTCCTCCGGCGTCGAGTGCGGGTACGCCAGGTTCTCGATCGGCCCGCAGACGTCGATCGCGATGATGTCGGCACCCTCCTGCGCCAAGCGCACCGCGTGGCTGCGGCCCTGGCCGCGGGCCGCGCCGCTGACGAACGCGACCTTTCCCGCTACCCGGCCCTCAACGCTCCCGGTCATCAGGGCACCACGGTGGGCAGGGTTTCCCAGCCTCGCACCGACGACGTCGGGCTCAGCTTTGCGTTGGCCAGATCGGGCTCCCACTCCGGGAAGCGCTTGAGGATCTCCTCGAGGGCGACCCGGCCTTCCAGCCGGGCCAGCGCCGAACCCAAGCAGAAGTGGGCGCCGACGCTGAACGTGAGGTGCGGCCGGGCGGCGCGATGAATGTTGAATTCGCCTGCGTCGGGACCGAACTGCCGCTCGTCGCGGCAGGCCGACCCGAGAAGCATCAGCATGACGCTGCCTTCCGGCACCGTCTGGCCATAGAGGCTGACGTCGCGAGTTACATAGCGTGCCATGTGCGGCGCGGGGGGCTCGAAGCGCAGCAGCTCCTCGATGGCCTGCGGGATGAGTCCGGGGTTCTCGACGAGCTCGCGACGCTGGTCGGGGTGCTCCGCGAGAACTTTGCCCGCCCAACCGATAAGCCGCGTTGTCGTTTCGTTTCCCGCTCCGGCCACCACGTTGAGGTAGACCAAGATCTCTTCACGCCTCAGCCGCCGCGTGGTGCCGGTTTCGTCGACGAACTCGACGTTCAGCAGCTCGGTCATGATGTCGTCGGACGGATTGTCGGCACGCCAGTCGATATAGGCCTCGAACTGCTCGCCCACTGACAAGCCGTGCTCGGCGGCACTCATCGGCTTGCCGGGCTCGGTGCGTAGTTGGGCGTTGCCGCGATCGCGGATGTACTCCTGATCTTCTTCGGGAATCCCGAGCAGTGCGCTGATGACCTTCATCGGCATGATCGCGCCAAGGTCGGTGACGAAGTCGAACCGCCCCGTCCCCACCAGTGGGTCCAGCGATTGCGCGCAGAACTCGCGGATCATCGGCTCCAACGCCGCGATCTTGCGGGGGGTGAACATGCGCGACAGCAGCTTGCGGTGCACGTCGTGGATCGGCGGGTCTTCGAAGATCAACATGCCGGACGGGATCTCGAGGTTGGCCTTGATCAGTTCCATGATCACGCCCCGAGCGGAGCTGTAAGTGCCGTAGTCGATGATGGCCTTGTTTACATCGGCGAATCGGCTCAGCGCGTAGAAGTCGTATTCGGAGTTGTAGTAAAGCGGCGCCTCGTCACGCAGGCGCTTGAACATGGGATATGGGTCGGCAATCAGCTCGACGTCGTACGGGTCGAATCGCACATGGCTATCGGTGCTCGTCGTCACGAAATCCCTCCTACCGCTGCCTTTTACCGGCATGCCGAGGGCCTGGCAGCCCTGGATCCGGTTCGGGGCAATTTATACACTCCGCTTAATTGCGTTGCTGTGACATTCGCATGGGCTGGGCTGAAATCGGCCCGTCAGCACGGCCTAACTCTATTCTCGTAGAGAACCATACGGCGAATGGTCTGGCAAGACCCCATGCCGCATCACCCGCCACCGATTCACGCATGTTCGGCCCGCTCAGCCGAACGCCGTCGCCCGGTCCCGGCCCGTGGTGCGCCGGCGGGCCGTTTCGGTCAGCCGGCCCTGCTGCGGGCTCCGCAGAATGCCGGCGGCGATGGCCGACAAGATGCCGTCGAGCTGCTCGGGGCTGTCGACGATCCGGTCGCCGTGCGCGAACCGCACCAGCAGCCCGTTGATGAACGTCAACGTCACATTGCTCAGATCCTCGACCACGGCGGGGTCCAGGTCCGCGCCGTGCGGCATCAGCTGGACCAGGATTTCGCGGTGCAGTTTGGTGAATTCGTCCGTGGCCCGCTGCAGGATCGCGGCCAGCGACGGGTCGCGGGCGGCCTGCATGGTCAGCTCGTAGCGCGCCTTGGTCCGGAACAATTGCGGCTCGCTACCGGATCGAATGACCACCTGGGACAGTCGCGAGGGCGAGGGGTTGTCGCCCCGGCCGTCGGAGTCGTCGGCCACGGACTGTAGGTCGGCGAGGTCGAGCTCGGCCAACCGCTCGGCCACGGCGCGCAGCAGCGCCGAGCGGGTGCGAAAGTAGAACGACGTGGTGCCGTCGGGCACGCCGGCTTTGCGGTCGACTTTGAGGTGGCTCAATCCCTTGGCCCCGTCGTCGGCCAACAATTGAATCGCCACGTCGCACAAGTCGCGGCGGCGCTCCCCGGGATTAGGTTTTCGGCGTTTGTCCATGGCAATCCGTCTCGGACCGAGACCTTACTCTATATTCGTAGTGTCGGTAAAGGGCCGGTCTGATCGCCTATGACGGCGGGCCGGTGGGCCACCAGGCGGGCTTTCCCCGCCCCGCACGAAAACGTCTGCGATGCAACGACTATCAGGCATCGGCGGGACGGCGTGTGTTCGACTGGAACAATGGTCCGATGATTGGACGTCGGAGTGAAGAGACAGAGGGCGTGGGGAGGCATCGCTGCGCGCGCCGCCGAGGGCGCGTCACGGCCGTTTCGTTGGCGTGCACCGGCCTGCTCGCGGTGCTGATATGCGGCTGCAGCCCGACGCGCCATCAGGGCGCGCCCACCACATCGACCACGACCACCACCACCCCGTCGGCCACCACAACCGCATCGCCCACTCCGATTGTGAAGATTGCACCGTTGCCCGTCCGGCCGGTGAACAAGTCTCAACCGACCAGCCCCGAGAAGTGCCCGGACGCGAATCGGGTGGCGGCACCGACGGATGCGCTCACCACCTGTGATATCGCCCGGACCACGTTGTACATGCTCGGCCCGGAGAGCATGCAGCTCGGGCTGCTACACGTGGACCCACCGAAGTCGCTGACCGCGGGTTTCTACGACGTGACCCTGACCCTGGACCCACCGTCGGCGACCGCGTGGGCGTCCTACACCGCCGCGCATCTCAAGGACCACGTGGCCTTTATCCGCGACAATCTCGTTCTGGAGGCCCCGATCATCGAAGACCAGGTCGCCTCCGGGCGGATCGCGTTGACCACCCAAACCGCCGAGGGCGCAGCGCAATTGGCCCAATTGGCCAGCCGGCCCTCATGACGTCAGCACGAGAGAGGCTGGACTCGGCATCGGCATGGACGGCGACGCCGCGCGGCAATCGTGCATGAATTCTGCGGAGATCAGGTGCACGGAACGCCGTGCGGCCCGCCAACCCACTGACCGGGCGGCGCCTGCCAGGGACAAATCTGCTTGACCTGCCCAGGCGGCAGCGGATTCCAATGACCATTGTCGACGACGTGCGGACCCGGCGGAACCGGCGGCGGCCACGGTCCCGGGTGGGCCTGCGCCATACCGCTTCCGAGGTTCAGTGCCGCCGCGCTCAATGCGCCGGCGACGATGGCCTTACCTGCGAAGTTCTTGAGATTCATTGCTGGCCTCCTCTCGGTCTATGGCTCGCCATTGGCGGCGTCCGAACCGCGGAGACAGAACCAATTTCGCGACCTCGAAAATGTCACAAGATGGTTACCCCCGCTCACGAAAAGTCAAACCGCCTCCGCGGCCGGCAAGGGGATCCGGATTCGGTGGGCGGCGGACGCGTCCGGGACGCTGACTCAGCCAGCACGGGGCCCGGGCGCGCGGCGCGCGAATGCCGGCGCATGCTCGGGCCGCACGCCGACGCCGACGAAGTAGGCCGGCACGGCCGACAGCCACGGCAGCCGCTTCATCAGGCCCAGCAGCGCCGCGGGCGGCGTGGGGTCCGCGCCGCGCAACAACGGCCCGAGCAACATGTGGTGCAACACTTGCTGCACGAGTTGGGTCACCACCGTGGGGAACACGCGGCGGCGGTGGACCGCGGCGAGTTCGCGATCACCGACGCGGTGTCGTCGCAGCGGTTCGGCCAGTACGGTCGCGGCCGCGACAGCATCCTGGATGGCCAGGTTGATCCCGACCCCGCCCAGCGGCGACATCGCGTGCGCCGCATCCCCGATGCACAGCAGCCCGTCGGTGTGCCAGCGCCGCAACCGATTCACGTGCACGTCCAGATGTTTGACGTCGTCCATGGATTGCAGCGCCGCGACCGACTCCGGCATATCCGGTAGCAACTCTTCGACGTCGCGCCGGAACGCGTCTATGCCGCGCGCCCGCAGCTGGGCGTCGGTGCCCTTCGGCCCGAGGTAGGCGATCTGGAAGTAACCCTCCCGTGGGATCACCGCGAGCCCCTTGCCCGGACCAAGGCGGGGCAAAAAGGAGTATTCGGTGTCTTCCTTGTGCGGCAACCGAAACCACCACACGTCGAACCTCACCGGGTATTCGCGCGCCTTCAGTCCGGCCTCGTGCCGAACGACCGACCAGCGGCCGTCGCAGGCGACGGTCAACTCGGCCCGCAATTCGCCCGGCCCCTCGGGCCCGCGGTAGCGCACACCGGCAACCCTGCCGCCCTCCCACAGGAGCCCGGTGACTTCGGTGTTCATCCGCAGTGAGAAGCTCGGCTCCTCCTGTGCCGCACCGGCGAGGAGCTTGAGCAAGTCCCACTGCGGCACCATCGCGACGAAGGGGTGGGGCTGGCGCAACCGCTCGAAGTCGACGTATGTCACCGCCTGCCCGTTGGATTCGAGTTTCGCGGTGCGGACCTCGGTAAAGGGCAAGGCCGCGAACGGTTCCCACAGGCCCAGTTCGTCGAGCAACCGCATGGTGGTCGGGTGGACCGTGTCGCCGCGGAAGTCCCGCAGGAAGTCACCGTGCTTCTCCATCAGCGTGACTTGGACACCCGCCCGCGCCAGTAGCAGCCCTAGGACCATTCCGGCCGGGCCGCCACCGACGATCGCACACGAGGTTGTCTCAGCCATCAGAGGTCAAACTCGACGTCGAACACCGAGACGGGATCGAGGATGACGCCATTTTCCTCGACGTAGCGGTCCCACAACGTCAGCAGTTCGGCCAGTTTGTCTGGGTGCGAGCCGGCGAGGTCGTGGATCTCGCCCGGATCGGTGGCGAGGTCGTAGAGCTGCCAGCTGCCCGGACCGTATGGTGCGGGCAGGTGCAGCGCCTTCCAGTCCCCCTGGCGAATCGCACGGCGGCCGAACAACTCCCAGCCCGTGCCGGTCTCGGCGTCATGCACGGTCTCCGCGCCTCCCGACAGATACGGCACCATGGAGCGGCCGCGCATCGGTGCCACCTCGCGTCCGCGATAGGCCGCGCCGGGATGCGCGGCCCCCGCCAGTTCCAGCACCGTCGGGGCGATGTCCATGACGGTGCTGAACGCGGTCCCGACGTCTCGTTGCCGGTCAAAGCCGGGCCAGGTGACGAAGCCGACCACCCGGATCCCGCCCTCGGTGGTGAACGCCTTGTGCAGCCGCGACGGCGCGGTGGCGGCTTGTGCCCATCGCGGTCCGTACCAGATAAACGAGGAGGGCCGGCCGAGGTTGTCGACGCTGTTGTCGCAATGCTTTTCGATCTGCGCTGCGATACGCGCACCGTGCAGCGGCATCGCTTCGACAATGGCACCTTCGGCACCGTTGTCAGACAGGAAGATAACGACGGTGTCGTCGAGTTCGCCGCTGTCCGAAAGGTATTCGATCACCCTGCCGATATTCCAGTCCATCCGGTCGACCATCCCGGCGTAGACCTCCATGCTGCGGGCAGATACCGCGCGCTGTTCGTCGGTCATGTCCGCCCACTCGGGGGCGTCGTCGGCGACGACCGGATGCGCCTCGACGTCCGGCGGGCACAGGCCCAGCCGCTTGAGGGCCGCCAGTCGCTCCTCGCGGAGCGCATCCGGACCGGCGTCGTAGCGGCCACGGTATTTCGCGATGGATTCGTCCGGCGCCTGCAGCGGCCAGTGCGGCGCCTGGAACGGCAGATAAGCGAAGAAGGGCCGGTCCTCGCCAGGTGCGCGCTCGCGCAGGTACTGCAACAACTTGTCGGTGTAGAAGTCCGACGAGTAGAAGTCGTCCCCGACCGTGACGAACCGGTCGTCCTCGGTGTAAAGCGTTGGAATGGGCGAGAAGCCGCCGGCCGCCCGGCCCCCGTAATGGCTGGCCCCCGCCGGCAGCAAGGCAAACGAGCGCTCGAAGCCGCGCGCCCACGGCGATGTCTCGATGGTCGCGCCCAGGTGCCACTTGCCCGACATGAGCGTCAGGTATCCGGCGTCGCGGAGCAGCTCGGGCAACGCCACGACCCGGTCGTTCAGATAACCCTCATAGCCGGGTGCGCCGCGGAACGCCGGCCCCGCGACCTCCAGCATGGTGCCGATCCCGGCGATGTGGTGGTCCGTTCCCGTCAGCAGCATCGCCCGGGTGGGCGAGCACGCGGGCGCGGAGTGGAAATCGGTGAACCGGATCCCCGCGTGGGCGAGCCGATCGAGATTGGGCGTCTCGATTTCGCCGCCGAACGCGCCGATATCGGAAAACCCGAGGTCGTCCGCCACGATCACGAGGAAGTTAGGCCTCTTCACGCTCAAGCATCCTGCCAGGTCCCGCCCCCGGGCGGAATGCTGCCGCAACGGCACGTCGTTATTGTCGAGGCGGCGATCTCCGCGCCTGCGACACTGCTACACCGGAAGGGCTTTGAGATGCTGGCACAGTTCGGGATGTCCATTCCGCTGGTCGCCGCCCCGATGGCGGGCGGCCCGACCACCCCCGCGATGGTGTCGGCCGCCAATCGTGCGGGCGGCCTGGGCATGCTCGCCGCCGGTTACAAGACCGTGGAGGCCGTCGAGGCGGAGCTCAAACAAATTCGCTCCGAGGGAATCCCATTCGGTATCAACCTCTTTGCACCCAATCCGCTACCGGTTGACCCCGAGGCGTATCGGGCGTATGCCGCTATCGTTCAGCGCGACGCCGACCAGTTCGGTGTGACGCTGCCCCCGGGGCCCGTCGAGGACACCGACAAGTTCGACGAGAAGATCGCGCTGCTGCTCGACAACCCGGTTCCGATGGTGTCGTTCACCTTCGGCATCCCGTCGGACGGCGTGATCGCGGCGCTGCGCAAGGCGGGCTCCGTCGTCGTGCAGACGGTGACCGCGCCCCAGGAGGCGGTGCAGGCGCGCGACGCCGGGGTGGACATGCTCGCCGTTCAGGGGGCGGCCGCCGGCGGTCACTCGGGCACGCTCTCGCCGCGCAAGCCGTTGACGCCGGTGCCGACCGCCGAGCTGGTCGAACGGATCGTCGCGACGGTGCCGCTGCCGGTGATCGCCGCCGGCGGGCTCGCCTCCCCCGGCGCCGTTGCCGAGGTGATCCGCGCGGGGGCCGCGGCGGCCGCGGTCGGGACGATCCTGCTGCGCGCCGACGAAAGCGGCGCCTCGGCCACGCATCAGGCAGCCCTGACCGATCCCGCCTACAGCGAGACGGTGCTCACGCACGCCTTCACCGGGCGCCCCGCCCGCGGGCTGCGCAACGCATTCATCGATGCCCACGAGGCGCAGGCGCCGCTGGGCTATCCCGCCATCCACTACCTCACCAGCCCGCTGCGCAAAGCCGCGGCCGCGGCGGGAAAGCCCGACTATGTCCACCTGTGGGCCGGCACCGGATACCGCAGCGCCACCGCCGAACCGACGTCCGACATCCTGCGGCGGCTGGCTTCCGGGTTGTGACGCCGTCAGAAATCGAAGCGGTTCAGCATGTCGTACTTGCCGCCGGGCGATGCGCACGTCAGCTTGTATATCCACCGCACCGCCGTCGATTCGATTTTTCGGTAGCCCGCCAGCGCGGGCGCCTGTTCGACCAACCGCAGCCTCGGGTTCCACGTCTGTAGTACCCGCGCGTCGCGGATGCCCCACTTGATGATCCCCCTGGTGAAAAGCTTCGACATCAGCGGCGCCAGGGCCGAGAGCGTGTCGAAATGCATTTCGCCGCAATCGAATCGATCGGTCAGCCGCTGCAGCAGCTGCCGCACCTGCGGCTCGGTCAAATACATCAGCAGGCCCTCGGCGACCACCAACGTGGGCCGGCCGGTCGGGATCTGCTCCAGCCACTTCGGATCGGTCACCGACGAGCCGATCATCCGGTAGCACTCCGTATCGTCGTAGAGTCGCCGCCGCAGCTCGATGACACCTGGTTGGTCGATGTCGAACCACGAAACCGAATGCGGTACGTCGAGCCGGAAAGCGCGGCCGTCGAGGCCGCAACCCAGGTGCAGGACCACCGCGTCGGGGTGACGCCGCAAAAAGTCCGCGCACCAATCGTCGAGCGCTTTCGCCCGCAACGCGACCAGGTACTGGTTCGACACCGGCAGCGAGCTGCGATGGATCCTCTTGAAGTCGTAGTCGATCCGGTCGACCGCCTCCGCGGCCGCCGTGTCACCCAAAATTGGTCGGCGGGAACGGCTTTCATGAGCGCGCAGGTACAGTGTGACAAGGTTCGTCCACTCCACCGAGCCCCAGCGGACGGAACTGAAATCGACTTTGGCCGTAGTCATGGCTTTCTCCTTGCCGCCCGATATTCGGTCCACATCTGCATGAGCTGGTCGCGGTAGGCATGGGTGCAGAATTCGCAGAAATCGCGGAAATCCTCGACGCGCTGCCGCTGTTCGGCACGGTCCTCGCCGAGCACGGAAAGCGCGAACTCGGCGGGCTCGATCCCCAGCCGCATGAGAGACAGCTGCGTTTCCAGGACACTGGTGAAGCCGCCGGGCGTGACCCGGTAGAGGTGTTGACGGTCCGGGCTCGGCAACCGCTCCACCATGCCGCCCTCCAGCAGCTGGCGGGCAACCGTACTGATGGAGGCCTTGCTGACCGATAACGCGTCGGCCAGCTGGGTCAACGACTGCTGGGGCGGATGAGAGATCAGGAGCCAGCCATAAACCCGGCCCATGGTGCGGGTTGCGCCGAGCAACTCGAAGAACAGGCCGAGGCGATCGACGAACTCGGACTCTTCCGGCGACACGGACCCTCCCCCACGTACGTTCAGTACGTACTTAACGTAGCGTACGCCAGAGGCGGCGTCGATGGAACGTCGCTCAAATTTCGCGCAGGCGACTCCCCCGCGCGGACTCGCCCGCGTTCAGAACGCCTCGGGATCGCGCTGCACTTCTTCCGGAACGGGGTGGCGGTACAGGCGAGAGGCGTTCTCCCAACTGAACTTGCGAATGACGTCCTCGGGCAGGTCACCGATCTGTTCGTGGACCGTCCGCTGGGTGTGTGGCCAGGTGGAGTCGCAATGCGGGTAGTCGGCTTCCAGCATGATGTTGTCCACGCCGATCCGGTCGCGCTGCACGAACGACGACTTGTCCTCCACCGCGCAGAACCAGAAATTTCGCGTGAAAACCTCTGCCGGAGTGAGGCTTTCGCCCAGCGTCTGCCAGGTGCCGTACATCGCGTGGTAGCTGAGCATGTGGTCGAGGCGATCTAGCAGGCCGGCGACCCAGCCTATTCCGCCTTCCGACAGACAGATCTTCAGGTCGGGGAACCTGCTGGGCAAGCCGGAATACAGCCAGTCGACCGCCGCCGAGATCGCGTAGGCGAAGAACAAGACGCCCTGCACGTCCGGCGGCGCGTCCTCGGTGGTGGACGGCGAGGACCCCGACGAGCCGATGTGCAGGTTCACGACGGTGTCCGTCTCGGCGCACGCCGCCATCATCGGGTCCCAATGTTTGGAGTGGATGCTCGGCAGTCCCAACATCGCCGGGTTCTCGCTGAAGGTGACGGCGTGGAATCCACGCTCGGCATTCTCGAAGATCATCTTCGCGCCGAGCTCGGGGTCAAGCAACCACGGCAGCTGGCAGGGAATGATGCGCTCGGGATATGAGCCCGCCCAGACCTCGAGGTGCCAATCGTTCCATGCGCGCACCGAGGCCAGCGCCAGGTCGCGGTCAGTGGTCACCTGCTGCAACCGCTGGCCGGCGAACCCGGGCAGGAAGGACGGGAAATTGAGCGAGGCGTAGATGCCGTTGAGGTCCATGTCCTTGACGCGCTCGTGGATATCCCAGGCGCCCCTGCGCATTTCGTCGAACCGGACCGGCTCGAAGCCGTACTCCGCCACCGGCCGGCCGACGACCGCGTTGAACCCGACGTTGGGTAGTTCCCGGCCGTCGTAGACCCAGGTCTGGCCCCCGCTGTCGGTCTCCACGACTCTGGGCGCGCGGTCGGTGAACTTGCGCGGCAGCCGCCCGGTGAAGGTGTCCGGCGGCTCGACGATGTGGTCGTCGACCGAGAGCACCGTGTAGCGCCGGGGTGCGCGGGGCGGGTCCGGCAGGAAGGTGACCGAGCGCTGTTCGCCCGTCTTCGCGGTGGTGAAGCTCAGGTCGGCGGCCAGCTCGTCGATCGATTTCACTCGTCAATCTCCTTGCGGGATGGCGTCGTTGAGTGTGTGGTGACGGAGTTCAGTGTGCGGCGACGGCGACGCCTGTCGGCGTGTCGCCGCCCAGGATGCACGCTCATCACTTCAGCACATCGGGGTCGGCCTTGATGGTCATCCTGGCCGCCCCCGCCCAGTACACGTCTGCGGCGCGTTCGACGAGCGACCGCTGCATGCCCGCCATGTCGGACCACTTCATGGCCACCGGCTGGATGCCGGTGAGCAGCACGTCGTAGGCCAGCTTGCATACCCGTTCGATCGACGCCGCCCGGTAGACGGCTTCGGGCAGATTGCGGCCGGTGGCGATGACGCCGTGGTTGGCCAGGATGGTCAGGTTCGCGGGCCCGATGCGGGCCGCCAGTTCGGCCGCGCGGCCGGGGCTGTCGATCTCGCCGTCGTAGGTGTCCACCAGGCACAGGTCATCGAGGAACAACGAACCGGTCTGGTGCACCAATTCGGGCAGCCTGCCCAGCGCCGCGAGCACGCAGACGTAGTACGGGTGATTGTGGATGACTACCCGGGCGTCGTCGCGGACGCGGTGCAGCTCGGTGTGGATGTGGATGGCCGGAGTGACATCCCAACGCCCGCGCAACACTTGGGCGTCGGCGTCGACGACGCAGATATCGGACGCGGTGATTTCCTGCCACCACAGCCCCCACGGATTGACGAACATCTGCGTCTGTCCGTCCGGCTGCCAGGTGATGTGTCCCGCCATGTTCTCGGCGAATCCGATGCCGGCCAGGTGGCGGAAAGCCACCGCGAGCGCCTGCTCCTCGGACAGCTCGACGCCGATCGGCGGGACCACCGAAGGCGCCCACACTTCCAGGCCGCCCCGGCGCGGGTTAGGGGCATTCGTCATGAGGCCTCCGTTCTGGCTCGAATATCCTCGCGCAGCCGGCCTTTGGCAACCTTCCCGCCGGAAGATCGTGGCAGCTCATCGACGACGATCAGTCGCTCGGGCAGTAGCTCCTTCGACACTCCCAGCGACAGCAGGTGTTCGACCAGCGCGGGCAGGTCCAGGGTGGCCGCGTCGACGAGTTCGGCGTAGAGGCAGACCTTTTCGCCGAACACCGGATCGGGCATCGCCACGGCGGCCGCCACCGCGACGGCGGGGTGGGTTGTGACGGCATCTTCGACCTGGGTCGCGCTGATGTTCTTGCCGCCGCGCAGGATGAAGTCGGAGGTTCGCCCGGTGACGGTCAGATAGCCGTCCGCGTCGATTTCGCAGATGTCGCCCATGCGCATCCACCCGTCGCGGGTGAACAGCTTGTCGTGGTCGGTCCCGCCGAGGTAGCCGAGGCTGGTCGCGGGGCCGCGGCATGCGGGCTGGCCCCGTCCCGTCGCGGTGACGTCCCGTTCCCCGTCGAAGAGCCGGACGGCCATCTCGGGGACGATCCGGCCACCGGTGCGCAGCCGGCGTTCGCGTGGGTCATCGATCGTGGTCGCGCTCAGCATCCCGGTTTCGTTCGAGCCGTAGAACTGCAGAATCGTCGCACCGGTGAGCTCCTCGAACTCGACCGCCGGCCGGTATGGCAGCGCCTCGCCGCCGGTGAACACGACGCGCAGCGAACTCAGGTCGTACCCGCGGGTGGCGGGGTCGGCCATCAGCATGGTCAATTGTGTGCTGACACAACACAACACGCTGACCTTGTGCCGGGATATCGCCTCGCAGGTCGCCCTCGTGCTGAACCGTTCCAGGATCACCGCGGTGCCGCCGAGATAGATCGGCGTGGTGTGGCTGGTCCACAGTCCGAAGCCGAATGGCGTCGGTATGACGGGCAGGAACGTGTCCTCCGGCGTCAGCCGCCCGTTGGCGACGGCCTTCTGGTGGAAGTAGTACCAACGATTCTGGGTGTGCACCACACACTTGGGCACGCCGGTGGTCCCGGACGTGGAGTTGATGAGGAAGACATCGTCTGGCCCGAGTCGGGACTCGCCGGTAAGCGCCCTGGGCGCCACCCGGATGTTCAGTCGCGGCGCGCCGGCGTCACCGCTCAAGACCAGGGTGGGCAGCGAAAGCTCGTGGGCGACAGTCGCCGCTTCCCCGCCGCGCCGCTGATCGCTGATCAGGATGTCCGGCTGCGCGCCGCGCAGTATCGCCGTGACCTCACGGGTGCCGGCGCGCGCCCCGACACCGACGACGACGGCCCCGCACCGCTCGATCGCCACGAACAGCACGTGCAGGGCGGCGGAGTCACCGTGCCACACCGCCACCCGGCCGCCGGGCGATATCCCCGCCCCGGCCAGCTGTTCGGCCAGATCGCTTGCCGCCCGGTCGAATTCACGCCACGTCAGCGCCGTCCCCGGATGGTCGACGTAGGCGAAGCGGTCCGGTGACCCTTCGGCGTTGCTACGCACCGCGTCCGACAGCGTCGTGTCAGACCAATAGCCCGCGGCCCGGAACCGGGCCGGATCCTCGTCGGTGAATGCCGGCGGGCCCACGGTCTGCATGAGCAGATGATACGGAAGCCCACGGGCGGCCCCGCCCGGTGACGCCCGCTAGGGGTTCTGCGGCGCCGGAGCCGGAGCGGCGTGCTGCGGGTCACCGGCAATCGCGGGTGGACGCGGGCGCGGCGGCTGGTGGCAGTGCTGAGTGCAGCCGCAGTTGAGGCCGATGATGCAACCGCCCCCGCCGACGGGCTGCACCGGCAAGGCCCCACCAGGGGTCGGCGGCGCCGGCGTCACGCTCGATGAAGATGCGACCGAAATGGCCGCGTCGCCGGCCGACCAACCGAAGGCCAGGACCAGCGCGGCCCCGCAGGCACACAGCGCCGCCGCAGTCCTGGCCTGTCCGTTTCCCACGCCTCCCCACTTTAGTTACTCGCCGCGCGATGCGCAGAGCGCGCGCGGACTTGAAAGAACACTCATAGAAATCGCCAAGAATCCTCCAAGGGCGGTCCCCCACGGTGAAGTCTGCCCAGTGCGCTTTGGGATCGGTAGCGCCACGGGGCGTTTGCACTTGCCCCACCAACGCTGTGACCCCGCAGCGACCTACCCGGAGGTACATCGCCAATGAGAAGCAAGGTCGTCGTGCTACTGGCCGGCGGGATGCTTGCGGTAGTGCTGCTGACACGCTATTTCGCGCTGAGCCGAGCCGGCGTGCCGTTGGGGTGGATGCTCTACCTCGGCCTGCCCGTCACCGGCGCCGGCGTGCTGTTCGCCCTGCGGCTTATCGAACTGGGCTCGGGGTGGAGCACGAAGAGCGCGACCCTGCAGCACAACGGCGGCGCCCACGCCCACCCGGCCGCGCTCCCGCTCTCCGAGCCGCCGCTTTCCGAGCGCCTCAGGCAGCTGGACGAACTGCACGCCAGAGGCGCGATCTCCGACACCGAGTACAGCGCCCGGCGGCTACACATCATCGCCGACATCTAGGTCGGCCGCGTCAGTGCGCCGGCGCGCCGTCGCCACGCGGATCGCGTAGATCGTGGCGCTGACCCCGAACAGCGCCGCAGTCAGCAGGAGCCAGCGCCCCAGAAAGGGGTCCTGCGTCTGACCGGTGGCAGCCGAATAGGTGGCGCCGCCCTGCTTGATGATGCCCGGAAGGAACACCAGCAGCGTCAGCCCCGCACCCAGCGCGGGCACCCGGATGTAGTTGATCGCCGGCGGCGTTGCGGGCCGGACAACGGTCCGAGAGAGCAGCCCGTCGAAAAACGCATAGATCGGGAACAACACCAGGTCGTGGGCGACGATGGCGGCGGCGAACCACACGATTATCGACTGCCACCACACTTGTGGGTTCCACAGTGCGACCGGTTTGATCATGACCACGACGTAGCCCAAGAGCGCAAACCCGGCGATCAGGGTCAGCAGATGCACCGGGCGAGACCCGTAGAGCTTTGCGAAACCCGCTCGGGCGCTAGACATTTGCGGCCGCCCGGAAGGCTATCGACTCCACCCACTTGGTGTTGTGCACCCCGGGCAGCGCCGGCACGATGATGCGCGCCGGGAAGCCGTGATCCGGGGACAGGTCGGCGCCGTTGACGCGCAATGCCAGCAGCGCGTCGGGGTGCAGCACCTGGTTCCGCTGCAGTGTCGCTCGGCCGAATGCGCCGGAGCGCTCCAGCGATGAGACGAGCGCCGACTCCGGCGTGGGAACGCCGGCGAGCCGGGTCAGGTCCGCCAGCCGCACCCCGGTCCAGGTCTGGGTGGTCGACCAGCCTTCCACGCAGGCGATCGGCAGGACGGCGGTGTGCTGCGGCATGGCCAGCAGCGCCACGCGGTCCAGCACCACGCGGCGGGGACCGCCGGTCAGGGTGAGCCGCCAGCGCTCGCCGGTGTTCTCGGCGGAAATGCCGGCGACTACCGCGGTTCGGTTGATCTCGAAGTCGCTGGGCCCGTCGCCACGGGTGCGCCCACGCGGCAGCAGCAGCGCGGCGGGTCGCGCGAAACCACCCAGCGTCTGGCCCGCGGTGATGACGGCCATGAACAGCGCGCCGCCACCCACCAGCGCGAGCGCCCCGCGGCGGCTCATCGTCGCGGGGTGCGGGTCCGCGGCGACCAGCCCGTCCGGCTCCCACGCCTGGGCTGCAGTGTTCGCACGCCGGGTGCGCAGGACGTCGCGCGGTGCGATCGAGCGCAGGCCCGACCACATGGTCGGGATCTTGATCGCGATATGCACGACGAATCCGGCGATGAACACCCACGCGCCGAAGTAATGCGCGGTGTAGAAGCTGAATCCGAAGATGTAGTCGTACTGGATGTTCAGCACACCCGTCACGATCTCGAACAGGACGCCCCCGACCAGCATCAGCAGCGAAACCCGTTCCAGCAGTTGGGCTATCGATCGGGCCGGCGGCCATGCGAACAGCCTCGGTATCACCGACCAGAGCTTGGCGAGCACCACCGGGATCAGGACCAGCCCGAGCCCGACGTGCAGTCCTTGGGTCAGCCGATACAGCCATGACGGGTTGGTGGGCCAATCGAACGTGGGCAGCTTGAGCCAACCGACGTCGCCCGGGATGGCTTGGCCGAACCGGGGTCCGTAGGCGATGTACGAAAGCAGACCGGTGACGATGACGACCGGCAGCGTGACCAGTAGCACCGAACCGAACACGGATGTCAGCCACGGACCCCGCAGCGGGCTGCGCCACCGTTGTGCTTGCCTGACACCCGGCGGCGGGTGCTTGTCCAGCAAGCTCCACAGCCGCGCCGGAAACCCGAAGCCGCCGGAATCGGCCGTCGGCTCGGTCTCTTCGCTGTCGGACCCGCGGATGCCCTGCACCATCGATGATCATCCACGACCGGCCGACGGAAATGGTTCAGATTCGCGGATCAGCGCCGCGCGTCAGTCCTTGCCCCGCGGCGGGGGCTCCACCTCGACGCCCGTGGAAACGTGTTCGGGCCCCGCGGCCGGGTGTTCGGCGGGGACACGCTCACGGAACCGCGTGCCCTCGCTGGGCCGATCGGGATCGGGTCGATGCACGTTGCCGTGGTAGGGGCCCGGCTTCGGCCGTGGCTTTCCGCCCGGGAAGGCCAGGCGGAATATGCTGCGGTGCACCATCCACCACTGCTTCGAGAAACGGCCGGAGTTGTACGGCAACTCGTAGCGCTCGCAGATTTCCTTGACCTGCGGCGCGATTTCCGAGTATCGACTGCTCGGCATGTCCGGGTAGAGGTGGTGCTCGACCTGATAACCGAGATTGCCGCTGATGATGTGGAACAGCGGGCCGCCATCGATGTTCGCGGCGCCCAGCAATTGGCGTACATACCAGCCACCGCGGCTTTCGTTCTCGACTTCGTCCTGCGTGAACGTGTACGTCTGGTCGGGGAAATGGCCGCAGAAGATGATCGCGTGGGCCCACACGTTGCGGATGACGTTGGCCAGCGCGTCGGCGGTCAGGGTGCGCAGGTAGGTGCTTTCGACGCCGGGCGCGACCTTGTCGAGGAAGTTCGCCGCCTTGGCGGCCCTGCCCTTGTTGGACACCCGACGGATCCGCCTGCCGATGCGGGACCGCGCCGGCTGCTCGAGCCGGCCGCGCAACGCCAGCTGGGTCAGGGCGAAGGCCCCGGCGCTGATGGCCGGCCACCCGAGGTAGTCCTTGTAGATCTGCGCGCGGGCCTTCACGCCGATGCCTCTGAGGTCCTTGCGCACCTCCGACCACGGCTTCTCGCGTTTGCGTATCGCGTCGATGTCCATGTCGTGGACGGCAACGCCCCACTCGAACAGCAGCGTCAGCAGCAGGTTGTAGATCGGTTGGCCCAGATAGCGCGGAGCCCACTTCTGGTTGGGGTCGATGCGCATGATCTCGTAGCCGAGATCCTTGTCCTTGCCGAGGATGTTCGTGAAGGTGTGATGGATGTAGTTGTGGGAGTGCTTCCACGACTCGGCGGTCGACGCGGTGTCCCAGTCCCACACCGACGAGTGGATGTCGGGATCGTTCATCCAATCCCATTGGCCGTGCATCACGTTGTGGCCGATCTCCATGTTCTCCAGGATCTTGGCCATGGACAGGCAGGCGGTGCCCAGCAGCCACGCGGTCTTCGAGCGCGATGCCAGCAACAGCACCCGGCCGGCCACGACGATCTGACGTTGTGCCGAGATGACGTTCTTGATGTAGCGCCGGTCGCGGTCGCCGAGATCGGCGAACACGTCGTCGTGGATCGCGTCGAATTCCTTTGCGAGCTTTTCGAGTTCTTGCTCCCCCAGTCGGGACAGCGGGCTCTCCCCGGCCCTCTTCACGGCAGTTGTCACAAGCCGCTCCTTTCGATCAGAGTTCGAGTTCGACGTCGCCCTCGGCGGTGTTGATGCAGATTCGGACGTCCTGTTCGGTCGGTTCGATCACGTCACCCGAGCGCAGGTCGCGCAGCTTGCCTGACTTCAGCGTGCCGACACAGGTGTGGCAGATGCCGATCCGGCAGCCGAATGCGAGGTTGAGGCCGGCCTTCTCGCCCGCCTCGAGAATCGATGTGCCGCCGTCACATTCGACTTTCTTGTCGCTGTCAAGGAAGCAGACCGTGCCCCCCTCGCCGGCGTTGGCGTCGCCGCCAATCTTCGGTTGGAACCGCTCGAAGTGCAGGCGTTCGCGATCCCCGTTTTCTTCCCAGTGCTCGATCAGGGCGTCGAGCATCTCGCCGGGTCCCGAACAGAACGCCTCGCGCTCGCGCCAGTCGGGGCACACCTCATCGAGGTCCTCGGGTGTCAGTCGCCCCTGTTCGGAGGTGAGGCGCAGGTCCAGCCGCATCCCGTCGTGGCGGCCGGCGAGCTCTTCGAGCGCCTCGGCGAACATGACCTGCTCGCGGGTGCGCGCGGAGTGAATGACCAGCACGTCGCCCATCTCGTCGCGGCTATCGAGGCTGCGCAGCATGCTGATGATCGGCGTGATGCCGCTGCCGGCGCTGATGAACAGCATCTTGTCCGGCACGGGCTCGGGCAGGGTGAAGACGCCCTCGATCTCGCCGAGCCGCACCAGATCGCCGGGCTGAATTTTGTGGACGAGATACGGCGACACGGCGCCGCCGTCGACCCTCTTGGGCGTGACGCTGATGAGTCCGTCTTCGGGTGTGGGATCCGACGTCAGCGAGTACGCGCGCCAGTGGTAGACGCCGTCGATGACCACGCCGAGGCGCACATATTGACCGGGCTTGTGGCCCGGCCATTCGTATCCGGGGCGGATCAGAACGCTGGCCGCTTCCGAGCCCTGCTGCTCGATGGCTTCGACCTTCCCGCGCAGCTCCTTGGTGGTCCACAGCGGGTTGATCATCTCGAGGTAGTCGTCCGGCTGCAGCGGGCTGAACAAGCGCCGTACCGCGCGCAGGAACAACCGTCGTCCCCGTGGGACCTGGGGCTGGGCGCCTCGTTCAGCCATGCCGTCAGAGTACACAGTTGTACACTCACTTTAAACGTCCGTTTTGAATTGCCTTGTGGTGCATTGTTCAACAGACACTCAACGGCCATAGAAATTACGCATGGCTGTTCACTACTCGCGATCGGGACCTGGGTGGAGTTGACGCCATGCGTAGGTGAGACGTGCCCGGAGGGCACCCTGCCCAAACATTTGTTCAGAGAATTCTCAGCCGGCCGCTCGCCCGCGCCGCTCCGCGCCGACGCCTATTGTTCGAGGTGTGCTGATCGGCTTCCTCCTCGCGTTGGGTTGCTCGGTTTGTTACGGCACCGCGTCGGTGCTGCAGGCGGCGGCGACGCGATCGGTGGAAGCGGGCAGCGGCTCGGGCGTGGATACCGTGCTGTTGATGCGCGCCGCCCGGCAGTGGCGGTACCTCGTCGGCGTCGGCCTGGACGGCGTCGGCTTCCTCCTTCAAGTGGCGGCGCTGCGCCTGGTGCCGATCTACGTGGTCGCCGCGGCGTTGGCCGCCTCGATCGCCGTCACCGGCATCGCATCCGCCTGGCTGCTGTCGGCGCGGCTGTCTCCGTCCGAATGGACCGCGGTGGGTGTGGTCTGCGCGAGCCTGGTGATCCTCGCGCTCGCGGCCGGGCCCGGGCACTTCCGGCACGCCCCGGCCGGTCTCGGGTGGGCTCTGCTGGGCGTGGTGGCCGCGATATTCATCGCCGGTGCGGTGACGGGCCGACTCCCCGACCGGCCGCGCGCGCTGGCGCTGGGGCTGGCGGCGGGGACGGGCTTCGGGGTCATCGAGGTCGGCGTGCGGTTGATCGAGGTGATCGATCCGACCAAACGCGCCTTCTACACCAATCCGGCGCTGTACGCGGCGGCCGCCGGCGGGGCCGCGGGTTTCCTGCTGCTGACCTCCGCCCTGCACCGTGGGTCCGTGACCACGGCCGTCGCCGGGATGGTCGTCGGTGAAACCATCGCGCCCGCGTTCGTCGGAGTGGTGTGGCTGGGCGACAGCGCACGCGACGGGCTTGGCTGGCTGGTCATCGCGGGCTTTGTGGTGGCGGTGTCGGCGACACTCGTGCTGGCGCGGTTCGGGGAAGCGCCGCAGGAGGTTGCCGAATCGGCTCAGGCCGACGAAGCCGTCAGCTGACGGTAGGCCGTCCCGCGGGCCGGCCGGGTCCACAACACGCCACCCTCGGCGCTGACGCCGGCGGCCGTCAGCGCGCGCTTGAGGATCTTGTTGGTCGCCGTCGTCGGCAGCTCGGCATTGATGCGCACATACCGCGGCCAGGCCTTGGGCGACAGGTCCGGTTGCGCGGCGAGGAAGCTCGCGAAGTCGTCGGGCCCCAGCCGCGCCCCGTCTCGCAATACCAGGGCGGCCATCACCTGGTCGCCGACCCGCTCGTCGGGCACCGCGTAGACCGCGACCTGGCTCACCTCCGGCAGGCGTTCCAGGATCCGCTCGATCGGCCCCGCCGCCAGGTTCTCGCCGTCCACCCGCATCCAATCCGCGGTGCGGCCGGCCAGGTAGATCCAGCCGTCGGAGTCGCGGTAGGCCAGATCGCCCGACCAGTACATGCCGTGCCGCATCCGCTGCGCGGTGGCGGCCGGATCGTTGTAGTAGCCGACGAACGGGCCCGCGCCCTGGGTGTTCACGAGCTCGCCGACCGCGTCGTCGAAGTTCGTCAGCGCCCCGTGTTCGTCGAATTCCGCGACGGCGCACTCGGTGAGCGTCGACGGGTTGTAGATGCCGACTCCCGCGTATGGTTTGCCGATCGATCCGGGCGGGGTGCCGTCCTCGCGGACGACGATCACCGCGAACTCGCTGGAACCGAAGCTGTCCACCACGCGGCAACCGAAACGCCTTGCGAATTCGGCGATGTCGCGGTCGGTCGCCTCGTTGCCGAAAGCCACCCGCAGCGTGTTGTCGGCGTCGTCCGGCCGCTCGGGAGTGGACAGGATCAATGCGAGGGGCTTGCCGACGTAGTTGAGGTACGTCACGCGGTGGCGGCGCACGTCGTCGAGGAAGCGTGACGGCGAGAACCGGGCCGGGACCATGGTGGCGCCGGCACCGATCGCGACCGCCCATCCGGCGGCAATGCCGTTGGAGTGAAAGAGCGGCATCGACAGGTAGCAGACATCGTCGGCGGTGACGTCGTACTGGAAGATCAGGCTGGCACCGCACATGACCGCCATCGCGTGGGCGAGCCGGACGACCTTCGGATCACCACTGGTCCCCGAGGTGAAGATCATCATCAGCGTGTCCCCGCCGGTGACCTCGCGGTGCGGAACCAGGGGCGGCGCGGCGGCCACCAGTTCGGCGTAGCGCCGACCCGTCACGTCCAGCACCTGAATCCCGTTGAGGTCCAGGTGATCCAACAGTTCGCGGTGTTCCGGGTCGACGAGTAGCAGCTGGCAGTCGGACCGCCGGATGTCGGCCAGCAGCCCGGCCCCGCGCCGCGTGGTGTTGATCCCGCACAGCACGTAGCCGCCCAGCGCGGCGGCGGCCATGGCGCGCAGCATCGCCGGGGAGTTGGGCAGCAGGGCCCCGACGTGCAGCGGACGCGCCGGGTCGGCGATCCCGATCAGCGCGGCGGCCTCCGCCTCCGCCTCGGCGAGGTGTTCGCGCCACGTCCAGGTGCGCTCGCCGGAGGCGAGGGCCGGGGCGTCGTCGTCGCGGCGTTGCCGCAGCAGCTGCTGAACCGTCTCGATCATCGGGTGGTCAGCACCAGCCCGGCGTAGTGGCGACGCGCCACATCGTCGCAGTGGTGACGATAGGTGCCGAACCCACCGGCGTACGGCATGAAAATCCGTTTCTTGCCTTCGATATTGGCGCCCAAGTACCACGACGAGGCCGCTTTGGGGAAGAGTGTCCGCTCGGCCGCCTGCGCGACGTGGTCGGTCCAGGCCTCGGCGGCGTCGCGGCGCGGCTCCACCTCCGTCACCCCGAGGCGGCGGGTGGTCAACACCAGCCCGATGACCCAGTCGACCTGCACCTCGGCGTGCAGCACCATGTTGGCGAGCACCGACGGGCTGCCGGGTCCGCTGATGGTGAACAGGTTCGGCAGGCCGGGCACCATCAGCCCGAGGAAGGTCAGGGGGCCGTCGGCCCAGACGTCGCGCAGTCGCACTCCCCCGGGCCCCACCGGGTCGATGCGGGTCAGCGCGCCGGTCAGCGCGTCGAAGCCGGTGGCGAAGATCAGCACGTCGCAGGGATAGGTCGCCGCGCTGGTTCGCACGCCGCCGGCGGTGACCGCCTCGATCGGCTCGCGGCGCAGGTTCACCAGCGACACGTTGTCGCGGTTGAACGCGGCGTAATAACCGCCGTCGGTGCAGATTCGCTTCGTCCCTATCGGGTGGTCGACGGGTATGAGGTCGGTGGCCACGACCGGATCCGCGACGATTTCGCGGATCCGCTCTTCGGCGAACTCCCGGGCGATGTGGTTGGCGGCGAGGTCGGAGTTCTGATCGGGGAACGTCTTCGCGAACAGCACCCCACCCTCGCGCCAGCGCCGCCAGAGTGCCTCGGCGCGTTCCTGCGGTTCGGTGTCGACCGCGTTCTTGTGGTACGTGCCGTGCGGGGTGCCCGCGGCCGCGTAGGCCGAGGCGCGGCGGCGCTCGGGATACTGCTCCCGGATCTGTTGCTGCTCCTCCGGAGTCCAGGGGCGGTTGGGCATCGGGATGCTGTAGTTCGCGGACCGCTGGAATACCACCAGCCGATCCGCCTGCGCGGCGACGATCGGAACCGCTTGGATGCCAGACGATCCCGTGCCGATCAGGCCCACGCGCTTGCCGCGGAAGTCGGGATCTTCGCGCGGCCACGCGGCGGTGAAGTACACCTCGCCCGCGAAATCGTCTACGCCGGGAATGTCAGGGCGGTTGACCGCCGACAGGCAGCCCGTCGCGCAGATCAGGAACTGCGCGGCGTAGGCCTGACCATCGCGCGCACGGACCCGCCATTGGCCTTGCTCGAACGCGGCGCCGTCGACGTCGACGCCGAATCGGTAGTGGCGGCGCAGATCGAACCGGTCGGCGACGTGGCGCAGGTAGGCCAGGATCTCCGGCTGGGCGGCGAAGCGTTCGGTCCACGTCCAGCTCTGCTGCAGTTCCTCGTCGAATGAGTAGGAATAGTCGACACTTTCGACGTCGCACCGGGCGCCCGGGTACCGGTTCCAGTACCACGTGCCGCCCACGTCGGGCGCCGCCTCGAGGCCGAGCACCGACAGGCCCGCCGCCGCCGCCCGGTGCACGGCGTAGAGCCCGGCGAACCCCGCGCCGATGACGATCACGTCGGCTTGCGTCATGCCGACTCGCAGAGGGTGGGCTGCAGTAACTCCCGCAGGTCGGAACAGATCAGGTCACGCGCCGAGGCCGCCGGTGGAAACGACGGAATGGTCAGGAAGCCGTGGAACAGGTCCGGAAAGTCGCGGTGCACCACGCGCACGCCCGCCTCGCGCAACCGGCGCGCATAGCCGCAACCCTCGCTGTGCAACGGATCGAGGCCGGCGGTGACGATCACCGCGGGCGGCAGGTCGGCGTGCGACCCCGCGCGCGCCGGTGCCACCAGGTGGGCCTGCTCCGGAAGCGTTTGGGCGCCGAGATATTGCCGCCAATACCACTGCATGGCAGCGCTGGTGAGGAAGTGGCCGGTGGCGCAGCGTTGATAGCTTTCGGTGTCAAAAGACGGATCGATGGCCGGATAGATCAGGAGCTGCGCGGCCGGCCCGGCGACGGCACGTTCACGGCACAGGATGGCGGTGACCGCGGCGAGGTTGCCGCCGGCGCTGTCGCCGGCGATGGCGGTCCGCGCCGGGTCGATGCCGAGTTCGGACGCGTGGCCGACAACCCAGGAGAACGCCGCAAAGGCGTCCATGGCGGCCGCGGGGGCCGGGTGTTCGGGCGCGAGACGGTAGCCGACCGATACGACGACGGCCTGGGTGCCGCGGGCCAGGGCGCGGCAGAAGCCATCGTGGGAGTCGATGTCGCACAACACGAATCCGCCACCGTGGCAGAACACGACCGCGGCGCGGTCGTCCTGCGGCTCGCCGTGCGGGTAATAGACCCGCGCGGGGATGGTGCCGCCGGGCCCCGGGATCGACCGGTCTTCGGTGCGGTGGACGTCGTCGATGTTGTCGACGGGCTGGCGCCGCTGGGCGACGGCGGCGCGGGCCTGCGCGGCGGTCATGGCCTCGACGCGCGGGAATCCCGCGTCCAACTCGCGCAGCATCGCCTGGACGCCGTCAAACGGATCGTCCATGTACACCTCCCGAACTCCTCGTTGAGTCGGTCACGCCGGCCGGTACTTCAATTGGGTGATTCCGTCTTCGGGCAGATCGTAGAATACCGGCTCGACCCGCATGCCGATTCCGACGTCGCCAGGGTCGACGTCCACCAGCTCGGTGCTAAATTTCGGTCCCGCGTCCCACTGCACGACGGCCGGCAGCTGCGGTAGCGAGCCGGCCCAGGGCGGGCCGGTGGGCCTGCGGGCGATCGTGAACGTGTACAGCGTTCCCGCGCCGTCGATTTCGCGCCATTCCAGATCGTCGGCCAATGTTCCCGGTGCAAGGGTGCGCGGGTAGAACACGTAGCGCCCCAGCGAGGGTGAGTACTGCACCAGGATGCGGTGCTGGGCCAGGGCGTCCCAGAAGGGCCGCGACACCGGCGTCGGCTCGGGAACCGGGATGCTCACCGCTAGTCCCCCCGCATCAGCAGCGCGACCTGCTCGCTCATGATGCCGCCGTTGCCGGTGACGAAAGCAATGTGGCAGTCGCGCACCTGCGCATCGCCGGCCCGGCCCATCACCTGCCGGGCACCGTCGACGACGTGGTGCATGCCGCCGGCCATGCCGGCCTGGCCGAAGGACAGTTGGCCGCCGGCGGTGTTGAGTGGAAAGTCACCGCGGTAGGTCAGGTCGTGGCCGGCGATCCAGGACATCCCCTCGCCCTTCCCGCAGAACCCGGCGTCCTCGAGGCTCATCAGCACGGTGATGGTGTAGCAGTCGTAGATCGACGCCATGTCCACCTCGGACCGGTTCAGGCCGGCCATCGCGAACGCCCGGTCGGCGGCGCGGGCGATCGGGGTGCGCAGCAAGTCCTCGGCGTACGTCGGGGTCTTGAAGGCGATGTGTTCGCCAAAGCCCTTGATCCACACCGGGCGGTGGCGGCCGCGCCGGGCGATGTCGGCGTTGGCGATCAGCACGCCCGCTCCCCCGTGCACCCGCATCACGGTCTCCAGCATGTGGATGGGGTCGGCGATCATCGGGCTGGCGAGAACGTCGTCGACCGTGATCGGGGTCCCGTGGAAGACCGCGCCCGGATGGGCGCACGCGTTGGTGCGCTGGTCGACGGCGATCTTGGCCACCGCGGCAGGGTCGTAGCCGAACTCGGCCGCATAGCGCTGCGCGATCTGCGCGTAGGGTGCGTTCTGGCCGACGTTGCCATATGGGATCTCGAATTCCGCTTGCGGCGACCCATAGTTGTTCGACGACGCCCCATACCAATTGGCGGCCGGCGGTGGCCGCTTCTCGGACTGCGGCTGCGAAGCCGATCCCGGAACCACGGCGAGGGCCGCGTCGCAGATGCCGAGCTCCACGGCGGCCGCGGCCCGCCAGATCATGCCCGCCGCCGTGGCGCCGCCCAGGTCGACGCGCTCACCGAAATCGAGTGGCAGGCCGAGGTATTCGCACAGGGTGGCAGGTGCGAACATCGCCGACTCGGCGATGCCGTGGGTCAGCAGGCCGTTGACGCACGCGGCATCGACGCCGGCGTCCTCGATCACCATCTTGGCCAGCAGCGCGTACTGGTCGAGGGTGAACAGCGGCGGGCGGGTGGGACGCCGCTGCGCCGGCAACTCGGCGATGCCGACGATCGCGGCCTCACCCCGCAGGCCGGTCACCGATCGGCTCCCCGAGGCGTTCGGCGGCGGGGTAGTTCGATCGTCGCCGTGCCGGGCATCAGCACCGTCGCCTCGCGGCGGCCGGCGATGTCGAGGTCCACCAGCCCGGCGCCCCGGTCGGAGAGGCGTTTGCCGGTGACCGTGCCGCCGAAGCTCAACGGCTGGCCGGGGTGGGCGACCGCGCGGTTCTGGACGGAGAAGGACACCAGCCGGCCACGGGCGCCGATCCAGTCCCCGATGGCCCGGCCGAGCAGCGCGGCCTGCAGCGGGCCGTGCACCAGCACGTCGTCGTAGCCCTCGACCGTGCGCGCCCAGTCCTTGTCGTAATGGATGCGGTGGCCGTTGTAGGTGGCGGCGCTGAAAAAGAACAACTGCGTCTCGTCGACGGTGACGGTGAGGTCGGGCATCGCGTCACCCACCTCGACGTCCTCATAAAAGACTTGGTCGGCCATGACGCTCCTAGGGACGGGCGATCATCGAAGTCGATGCTTCGGCGAGCAGCTCTCGGTGCTGGTTGCGGTACACCGTGCGCCAGGTGACCAACACGAATCTGCCGGAGCGGCCCTGCTTTTCGACGATGGACTCGACGCTGCGCACCATTTCGATGTCGTCGCGGTGATAGGCCGGCAGGTGGAAGGTGAAACTCTCGCCGCCGGCCATCCGCTTCGGCGCGCGCGGGAACGCGAGGCTGCCCGAGATCGCGCCGGAGGAACCGTCGGGCCGCAGTGCCTCGAGGTGCGTAACACCGAGCACCGCGTACTGCAGGTAAAGCGGAGGGCAGATGATGTCACGAAAGCCGCTGGCCCTGGCGTAGTCCGGGTCGAACCACAACGGGTTGTGGTCACCGATCGCCGCCGCCCAGCGTTGCCAGTCGCGCCGGTTCATTTCGCCTGTCGCCGTGGCGGCGACGGTGCCGACGCGCGACGCGGATTCGGCATCGATCAAGCTGTCATGTTCATTCGAGCTCATCCAGGCTCCTCCGAGTCCAGCGTCTCCTCCAGCCACGATGCGGCTACGTCCGCCCCGCCACCCCACGTCGAGCCCAGCCGTGCCCGCTCCGTCCACAAATGCAGGTCGGTTTCGGTGACATACCCCATGCCGCCGTGCAATTGGTGGGCATTTAGCGTGACCAGCCTGGCCGCGCCGGCCGCGTGCATCCGCGCGATGGCGGTTTCCCGGGTCGCCGTGCGGCCGCGTGCGATCCAGAAGACCGCCGCGTGGGCGGCCAGCCGCGCCGCCGCCACGGCGATGTGCATGTCGGCGACCAGGTGCTGGGCGGCCTGGAACGACGCGATGGGCCGGCCGAATTGGTGACGCAGCGTGGTGTAGTCGACGGTGCGGTCGAGGACCGCCTGCCCGACTCCCACCAGGTCCAGCGATCCCAATGCCACCGCCGAATTGGCCACTCGGCGCAATTGCAAGGCGGAGACGTCACCGAGCAGCGCGTCGGCGGGGACCACAACGTCGTCGAAGCGCACGGTGAACGCCCGGTTCCCGCCGGCCATCGCGAGCGGTTCCGTGGCCACCCCGGTTGCCTTGGTCTCGACGACGAAAGCGAACGTATGTTCTTGCGCCGCAGCCGAAATCACGATGATGTCGGCGACGTCGGCGTCGGCGACGTAGTCCGCGATACCGTTCAGCCGCCATTGCCCCGACACCGGGTCGGCGCGGAGTGCCGCCGACACCACGGCGGCGTCGCGTGCGCTGCACAGCGCCGTGGTGCCGCGAACGGTGCCGCGGGCCAGCGGCGGCAGCCAGGTGCCCTTGGCATTCGGGGAGCCGAGCTGGTCGACCGCGAGCGCGGCTTGAATGCTGCTGTGAATCGTCGTCGGGCATAGCGCGCGCCCCGCCTCGGTGTAGAAGACGGCGAGATCGTCGAGCGAGCCGCCGGAGCCACCGTATTCCTCGGCGATGGCCAGCCCTAGGATGCCCGCGTCGGTCAGCGCCTTCCACAGCGCCGGGGTGCGACGGTCCGCGTCCGGTTCGTTCAGCGCGCGCACCAACGGCACGGGGCTCTCGGCCGCCAACAGTGCGCGCAACGCCGAGGCGAACTCGCGCCGCTCAGCGGTGGGTATCGCTTTCATGCGTCAGCGCCCATAGCTGGGCATCTTGTGCCCGCGCTGGGCGATGATGTCGCGGAGCACCTCATTGGTGCCGCCGCCGAAACGCATCAGGGGCGCAGCCCGATAGAGCCGCTCGAACTTGCCGCCCAGCGGCGCCTCTTGGCTGCGGTGCGCCAACAAACCGTCCGGGCCGAGCAGGTCGAGCGCGAGCACCGCGATGCGCTGGCGCAGTTCACTGGTGAAGATTTTCTCGACGCTGACCTCCAGAGAAGGGATGACGCCGCTGTCGAGGATCGACGCGGCCTCATAGCCCATCAGGGTGGCCACCGCCACGTCGGCTTCCGCCTGCGCGAGCCGGTGCCGCAGCGACGGGGTGTCGGCGGGCACCGTGCCGTCGCGGCGCGGCGTTCGCGCCAGCTCGCGCAGCTCATCGACGGCGCGGCGTAGGTCGCCGGCGTTGGTCAGCGCGCCGCGTTCCAGGTCCAGCGCGCCGGTGATGTACGTCCAGCCGCGGTTGACCTCGCCCACCAGGTTGGTGACCGGCACCCGGACGTCGCGGAAGTGCACCTCGTTGGTGCGATACCCCGACCACGCGTAGAGGGGGCGGATCGTCACGCCGGGACTGTCGATCGGCACGATGATGACCGAAATGCCCCGATGCCGAACGCCGTTGGGGTCGGTACGCACGCAAAGCCACTCGTGGGTGGCGCGCTGTGCGCCGCTGTTCCAGGTCTTGGTGCCGTTGATCACCCATTCGTCGCCGTCGCGGACAGCACTGGTGCGCAGACTGGCCAGGTCGGTGCCGGCGTCGGGTTCGGAATAGCCCACGGCGCAGATCATTTCGCCCTTGGCGATCAGCGGCAGCCATTCGGATTTGTTCCGTTCGGTGCCGTGCCGCATGATCATCGGCGCCACGGACGTGACCGTCAGGTCGGGCCCGGGGACGCCCCAGTACTCGAACTCGCTCATGAGCAGATGCAGGTGCATGGCACCCAGGCCCAGTCCGCCGTACTCGGGTGGCCAATTCAGCCCGAACCAGCCCTTCTCCCCGATCCTGCGACGGAACCGGGCGACCTCGCCGTCGGGAAACTCCAGATCGTGCTCGACGAGTTCGGCCCGCAGCTCCGCGGTGACGTTGTCGTGGAGGAACTCGCGGATCTCGGTGAGCCAGGCGCGCTGCCCGGCATCGAGTTCGAAATCCATTCGGGCGCCTCTGCCTTTCTGCAGCCTTTCTGAAAGGCTTATCACCAAGCAGCGCCAGCGTATCGCCACGGTGAGATCACGCCAGGGATTTCGTCGTGACGTCACCCTCGGCGCGGGGCGCGATCTGATCGCTCCGACTGTAAAGACGCTGTCAAACTCCCGTTAATTCGCGTCGGCGCTCTCGCAGATGCGCGGTCGGGCTGCCAAGCTTTTTACATCGGCCGGTCGATGCTGACCAGGCACTCTGCCCAGCCGCAGCCTGAGGGAGAAGTCATGCCCACTCTTGAGACCCGCCTCCGCGAAGACATGCACAACTATGCCGTCGAGTTGCGCCAGCTGGCGTACACCCTGCCGCTGGGCGTTGGCGAGCATGCGCTCCTGGAATTGTCCGACCGCATGCGGACGGCCGCGGAGCAGGTAATCCGCAAGGGGGCCTGACCCGGCGCGAGCTCAGCCGCCCTTGAGCCGGATCTTCCAGCGGACGAAGCTCAGGTAGAACACGCTGATAACCACCAGCATGGCGATGTCGAACCACCATGCGCCCGGCGTGTGATGCCAGTGGGCATCCTTCGGGCTGAGCGGACCGGGCACCAATTTGGTCAGGTCGGCGGTGGAGGCCGACGCCGCGAACCCCCAGCGCGCCGGCGTCGCCCAGGACATCTGGTCCAGTCCGAGCCGCCCGGTTACCGGGATCATGCCGCCGGAGAACACCAGCTGCGACATGACCGCCACCACCAGGAGCGGCATGATCTGTTCGTTCGACTTGGCGATGGCCGACAGCGCCAGCCCAAGCATCGCCGAGGCCACGCACGTCAACGCGACGTCGACGAACAGCTCGAGACCCGGCCGGCCCAGCGCCACCGCCCCCTGAGACGGACCGCCCTTGCCGAGCAGCACGATGATGGTCACGATCGCCGATTGGATGACCGCGAAAATCGTGTAGACGCAGACCTTCGCCATCAGGTAGGCACTGGTCGACAGGCCGACCGCCTGTTCGCGCAGGAAGATCGGGCGTTCACCGATCAGGTCGCGGATGGTCAGCGCGGTCCCCATGAACACCGCGCCCACGTTGAGCAACACCAGGATCTGCCCGGGCTCGTTGGGTGCGGCGCCCATGGGATTGGGGATGCCGAACCCGACGTCGCCGGGCACGGACATAGACAGCGAACCCATGATGAACGGCAGCACCGCCAGGAAGACGAAGTAGCCGCGGTCGGAGAAGATCAACCGGACCTGCCGCCTGGCGATCGTGGAGAACTGCCGGAACAGGCTCGTGTGCGACGGGTCGCCCAGGTCGGCGGGCTGCTGCGCCGGGGGTGGTGGCGGCGGCGGGCCCGTGCGCGCCAGGTACCGCGCCTTCGCCCCATCCGGGTCGCCCGCGACCGAGCTGAAGATGTCGGCCCAGTTGGTCGTGCCCATGGCCGGCCCGATCTGGCCAGGCGGCCCGCAGAATGCGGTCTTGCCTCCGGGCGCCAGCAGTAGGACCTGATCGCAGACGTCCAGGTACGTCAGCGAGTGGGTGACCACGAGCACGACACGTCCGGCGTCCGCCAGCTGCCGCAGCATCGTCATCACCTGGCGGTCCAGCGCCGGGTCCAGCCCCGAGGTCGGCTCGTCCAGGATCAGCAGCGACGGCCCGGTCAGCAGCTCGAGGGCGACCGAGGCGCGCTTGCGCTGGCCGCCGGAGAGCTTGTCGACCCGGGTGTGCAGGTGCTGGGTCATCTCGAGTTCCTCGAGGACCCGGGCCACCACCTGAGCCCGGTCGTCCTTCGTGGTGTCCGGGGGCAGCCGCAGCTCGGCGGCGTACATCAACGCCTGCTGCACCGTCAGCTGTCCGTGCACCACGTCGTCCTGGGGGACCATGCCGATCCTGCTGCGCAGCGAGGCGTACTCGGCGTGCACGTTGTGGCCCTCGAACGCGACCGTGCCCCTGGTCGGGTGCGTGTATCCCGCGACCAACCGGGCGAACGTCGACTTGCCCGCACCCGAGGGGCCGATGACGGCCGTCAGCGTTCCGGGCTGCGCTCCCAGCGAGATGTCGTCCAGCAGCGTCTTGTTGTTCTCGATCGTCCAGGTCACCCCGCGCACGTCCAGGCCGCCCGTGGGGGTGGCGGTCGCGCTCTCGTCGCGGCGGGCCAACGTGCCGCCGGCGAAGACGAGGTCGATGTTGCCGATCGTGACGACGTCGCCGTCGTGCAGCACCGCCGAGTCGACCCGGGCGCCGTTGACGAAGGTGCCGTTGATGCTGCGGTTGTCGTGGATCTCGGTGCCGTGTGGCGTCGGAATCAGGGTGGCGTGGTGGCGGGACGCCAGCACTTCGGGAATGACGATGTCGTTGTCGTTGGCCCGGCCGATTTTGATCGCGCCAGGCGCGGACTCCGCCGCGGCTTTGCCGGGCCGCAGGATCTTCAGCATCGATGTCGCGAGGTTCGACGCATCAGCGCCGACGCGGCCGGTCTCCAGCCCCGTCGGGGGCTGGGCGTGGGTCGGGGGAACATTCACCGGCGACGAGCGGTAGATGTGCGGTGCCTGTTGTGGTCCGCTGGGCGGTGCCGCGGGATGGCCACCGGTCGGGTATCGGGGCTGGGGGGCCGACGGGTAGCTCGGCATCGATCCGCTCGGCGGGTGGACGGGCTGCGGTCCGCTGGGCTGCCGGAAAGCGGCCGACGGTGACTGCTGGGGCTGGCCGGGCCAGTGCGCGCCGGGCGGCTGGGTCTGGGGCACCTGAGGGTTCGCCATGCTGGCCGGGTTGACGATCGGTATCGACGTCGTCAGCGGGGGGCGCCCGGCCGAGCCCTGGTGGCGGCCGACCTCGAAGGTAAGCGCCGGGCCGTCCGGATTGCCGATGTTGACGCGCGTGCCGTCCTGGATGTCGACCATGGGCACGCGATGATGGTTGACGAACAGCCCGTTCAGGCTGCCGTTGTCGACGGCGATCCATCGGCCCTGGTCGAATCGGACGATGAGGTGGGTGCGGGAGATCAGGGGATGCGCCACGCGTACGTCGGCCCGCAGGTCACGCCCGATCGCAACATCATTGCCTGCGGCGAACGTGCGCTCGGATCCCTCGTACCGCACGGTCAACACGGGCGGGGCTGGTCGGCTCATCAGGACCAACTGTATCGGCAGCCGCAAGAATCGGGACGCCGAATTTCGGCCGGACCTCGCCACCAGCTAGGACGCGACGCGTTGGGCCCCGGGTTTGCCGTATGGGTGGGGAACCCGCCGTGCATGGGAGGAGCGTTCGTCGCCGACGTCTCCCTGCGCGCCACCGCCGACGATCCGCCCGCCGCCGGCCCCGCGAGTGCCGGGTCACTCGAGACGCCCCGCCCGACTGGCAGGAGCAGTCTGATGGACCACGAATCCGAGGATGTCGACCAGTAGGTGACCCGGCTCGTCATTATCGAATCAGCTTGGGCTGCAGGCACTTCCGGGAGTTCTGCTACCCCGCGGCTGCGGTGGCTTGCAAACTATAGCGCCACGACTCGCGCGCTGCGGTGACGTCCTTGATGAAATCCCCGATGTAGCGAATGGCCCGTCGGCCCTCGGGCAGGATGTCCGCCGCCAGCGGGAAGTCGTGGATCTGTCCGTCCCATAGGTGCAGATCGCACGGGATTCCGCTGGCTTCCAAGCGCTTTGCCATGAATTCGGCATCCGGAAGCAGCAACTCGTCGGAGCTGGCATGGATGGTCACCGGCGGCAACGACGAGAGATCGGCGTCGACGGGTGAGGCGACGGTGGAGTCGCCGCGCCCCTCCAAAAGCTGTGCCCTGCTGAGGTATTGGGCGAACATCGACAAAGCCCCACGGGTGAACATCGAGCATTTGCGCGCGTTGCGGTGCTTCAGCTTTCGTGCCGGGTCGGCGTCGGTGAACGGTGAGATCGCCGCAATCCCCGCGGGCCTCATCAGCTCACTGCTGATGGCCAGCAGCGTGGTCATGAACGCGAGATATCCGCCGGCGGAATCGCCGGCCACTACTACCTGGTCGCCGTCGAAGCCGCGATCCTGCAGCCAGCGTAGGCCGCTCAGCCCATCGTCGATCGCGTCGGTTATCTGATGCGTGGGCAGCTTTCGGTATCCGACCGTGAGCACGGCGGCGTCCGCGGCTTTCGAAAGACGCGTCACCACCGAGCGATGGGTGTTCAGCCCGCAGGTCAGGAAGGCACCGCCGTGCAGATAGAGGATGGCCCGATCGGTCGACGCGCCGGGGGCGCAAACCCACTCGGCGGCACAGTTTTCCAGCTGCACCGGTTCGATATCCGCCGGAATGCCGAGGCGCGGCGCCAATCCCGCGAGCCCGTCGACGTATTCGAATGGCCAGTGCAGGTTCGGGCTGAATGCCCACGCGCGCACGGTGTTCTTCACAATCAGGCGGCTGGCCAACGAGACCGCGACCGATTGCGGGCTGTGGCGATGGTGGATTCGCCGCTTCATTGCGAGACTTGGCAATACGCGACGCGGATCGGTGGTGCTAACCATGCAATCCCTCCTAAGTGGGCAGGGAATACCCCGCAACGGCTGGGAAAAACTGCGAGTTAAGGTCGCATGAATGTTGGCTACATCACGGTTTATCGGCGCGGGCGGATGGGTACAAGGGAACTTTCCGCGGCTTGCCGCGCCTTGGCCTTGGCCGATTTCCGGCCGATATCCGCCCACTACGCCAAGATATGAGCGATGAGCGACGAAACGCGCGCTGAGCCGCTGCTCGGCGGCCGGGTGGCGGTGGTGACGGGCGGTGGCGGCGGCATCGGCGCGGCCACCGCCCGGGTCTTCGCTCAGCACGGCGCACACGTGGTCATCGTCGATATCGACGGCGGACTTGCCGCGGGCACCGTCGATGACATCGCGGCCTCGGGTGGATCGGCCGTGGCGGTGGTTACCGACGTCCGTGATGCGGATGCGGTGGACGACCTGGCGCGATCGGTGTTGGACCGCTACGGCCGGGTGGACGTTCTGGTCAACAACGTGGGCCACTGGCTGCGCCATCCGGGAGATTTCGTCGACACCGACACCCAGTTCTGGGACGAGCTGTACCGGATCAACCTGCACCACGTCTTCCTGGTCACCCACGCGTTCCTGCCGGAGATGGTGGCCCGGCGGGCCGGCGCGATCGTCAACGTCTCCTCCGTCGAGGGCCTGCGCGGCTACCCGGAGGACCCGGTCTATGCCGCATTCAAGGCCGCCGTCATCCAGTTCACCCGCAGCCTTGCGGTGCAGGTGGGCGTGCATGGGGTGCGAGTCAACGCGATCGCCCCCGACGTCACCGAATCCCTCCAGGTGCCCTACTCGCAGTGGCTGTCGGCCGACGAGCAGACCCAGTGGCCGCAGTGGGTGCCGCTCGGCCGGATGGGCGTGCCCGAGGATCAGGCCCACGTCATCCTGTTTCTGGCTTCCGACTTGTCGGCCTTCGTCACCGGCCACACCATCCCGACCGACGGCGGTACCGGCGCGGCGGGCGGTTGGTTCCGCTCGTCGCGCCGGCCCGACCGCGAGTGGACGAATCGCCCCATCGCGCCCTGATCACGCGGACAGCCCTCAGGCCAGGCCCAACGCGGCGTTCTCCGCGCGGATGCGCACCCTGAGCACGAGCGCGTTCGCGATGGTGAACACGGTCGCCGTCAGCCACGCCGAGTGAACCAGCGGCAACGCCGCCACCTCCGCCGCGACCGCCGTGTAATTGGGGTGGCGCACCCACCGATACAGCCCGTCGCTAACCAGCGGAGCATCCGGGATCACGATTAGCCTTGGGTTCCAACGTCTGCCGAGGATGCTCACGCAGCGCCACCGCACGATCGTGCTGAGCACCACGACCGCGAGCATGGGCCAGCCCAGCCACGGAATGAACGGCCGGTGAAGCGCCCAGGTTTCCACGACGCACGAAACCAGCAGCAGAGCATGCATGCTGACCATCGCCGGGTAATGGTCGCGGCCGAACTCCTTGCCCCCGTGCGCGAATGACCATTTGGTGTTTCGCTGCGCGACCGCCAGCTCGACCAGGCGTTCGCCGCCGATCGCCAGAATCAACAGGTAGTAGTACACGGCCTCGCCCCTCACCACTGCAGCAGCAGCAGCTCGAAGCTGAAGCCCGGACCCATCGCCAGCATGACCCCGAAGCTCCCTTCGGCCGGCGGCTCCGCCACCGTTCGGCGCAGCACGTCGAGCACGGATGCCGAAGAGATATTGCCGTTGTCGCGCATGGAGTTCCGGCTGTGGATCAACGCCTCCGCCGGTAGTCCGAGTGCGTCCTCAATCGAGTCGAGGACTTTGGGTCCGCCGGGGTGACACACCCACGTCGAGACGTCCGGCAGGGACAGGCCGTGGTCGGCCAGGAATCCGTCAACCTCTTTGCGCAGATGGGCGTCGGCCATCTTCGGCACGTCGCGCGACATCACGAGTTGAAAACCGCTGGAACCGACGTTCCAGCCCATGACGTCGACGGTCTCGGGCACGACGCAGCTGCGGGTCCCGAGGATTCGGGGCGCCCGACGATCCCTGCGGCCCTGAGGGATTCGATCGGCGCCCGTGGCTACCACCGCGGCGGCGCCGTCACCGAACAGCGACACACCGATGAGGGCGGGAACCGAGGTGTCGTCGCGCTGCAGCGTGAGGGAACACAACTCGACCGACAGGAGCACGGCCACATCCCCGGGGTAGCCATGCAGGTAGTCGTGCACGCGCGCCATCCCGGCGGCGCCGGCGACACAGCCCAGACCGAACAACGGGACACGTTTGATATTGGGCCGCAATCCGATTCGGGCCATCAGCCGTGCGTCGATGGTGGGCACCGCGATCCCGGTGCTGGATACCATCACGATGGTGTCCACCTCGTGTGGTTCTATGCCCGCGTCGGCCAGCGCCGACCGTATCGCCCGCTCGCCGAGGTCGACGGCGACCTCGAGATAGGCGTCGTTCGCTTCGGTGAAGCCGCTCAACCGCGGGTAACGCGACAGCGGCAGCGCGAGGCTGCGCTGGTCCACCCCCGTCGTCTGCGCGAAGCGCAGAAACCGCGGGTCGGTGAATTCGGTTAGCTCGCGGGCGACTTCGTCCTGGTTGTAGCGGTGCGAGGTGAAGGCCACCGCGGCGCCGACGATGTGCGGCGCGCCGCTGCCACGCTGGACGGCCCGCGATGTGGATGTGAGATGCGATGTTGCAGTCATGCCTAAGCCGACGACGGGTTCCGCTCAACGGTTCATCGGAGGGTCATCCTGGTGAGATGAACCACAGTCCTGCGCTAAGCGTTAACCAAGCGAGGGGGTATGCCGGGGGCAGCGGGCCAACGCGATCAGATTGTTTGCGCGGACCGGAATCGGGCTTGATCGTCGATGATCGTCACCGGGATGCCGTTGAGCGCGCCGTTGCCGGACGGCTCGTCGATAAACGTCGGCAGGGAGAGCACATTCGTGTTTGCGCCCGGCGAGCTGTTGGCCACCGCCATGCGGGTGCCCGGCTTGCCATGCCCCCAGCCGTGCGGCATCGACACAACGCCGGTTTTGATCGCGTCGGTGACCTCGGCCGGCACTTTGATTTCCCCGGCGTCCGATTTCACGGTGACGACATCGCCGTCCTCGATGCCGCAGCGGGCCGCGTCGTCGGGGTGAATCAGCAACGTGCACCGGTCCTTTCCCTTCATCAGCGCCGGCACGTTGTGCAGCCAGGTGTTGTTCGAGCGCAGGTGTCGGCGGCTCACCAGAACGAGCGGCTCGGCCGGTCGTTCCATCCGGGCGGCCAGCCTGGGCAGGTCGTCGAGCAGGTATTGCGGGGCGAGCCGGATCTTCTTGTCGGGGGTGCCGAGGATGTCCGGCAGCTGCGGGGCCATCGGGCCGAAGTCGATGCCGTTCGGGTTGGCCTTCAATAGGTCCAGCGTCAGCCCGCCCGGGTTTTTCCCGTACTGATCCCCGAAGGGCCCGGTTCGCAGCGTGAGGTCAAGCATGCGCTCGGGACCGCCCTGATCGTAGAGCTTGCGGATCTGAGCGCCGTCGACGCGGCGGGTGAAGGCCAGGTAATCGAAGAAGCCGTCGTCGATCGCCGTGACGTCGACATCTTCGGCCGGCGTGCCGGTGCACAGGCCGGTCAGCCGGATCAGGATCTCCCATTCGTGCGGGCGGTCCCCCGGATCGAACACCGGCGCCGAGTAATTCGCGATGCTGTGGATCGCAAAGAGCAGGATCAGGTCATCGTGGTGGGGTTGTTCGAGCGGGGATAGGCCGGGCAGGATCACATCGGCGTGCCGCGTCGTCTCGTTGAGCCAAAGATCAACGGAGATCATCGCTTCCAGCATCGGCAGGACTTCGTCGAGCTTGTCGCCGCCGGGAGTGGACAACACCGGGTTGCCGGCGACCGTGATGAGGGCCTTGAGCTGTCCCTCGCCCGGGGTGGCGATCTCTTCGGCCATGCAGGACACCGGCGCCTGGCCGAGCACTTCCTTCGCCCCGCGCACGCGGGTGCGCCAGCGGCCGAATTCCGGGAGGCCACCTTCCAGGCCGGGCAGCGGTTGCGTGGTGATCGACCAGGCCGCCGGCTTGGGGAACATCGCTCCCCCGGGAACGTCGAAATGGCCGGTCAAGATGTTGATGACGTCGACCAGCCAGCTGGCGAGGCTGCCAAACTCCTGATTGCACAGACCGATTCGGCCGTACACCACCGACTTTTCGGTGCCGGCGAGCTCGCGGGCCAAGAGCCGGATGCGGTCCTCGTCGATGCCGGTGACGGCGCTGACCCGTTCCGGCGGCCACTCCGCGGCGACCCGGCGCATCGTGTCAACCCCGTCGACGTGTGGTCCGGGATCGATCAGGCCCTCGTCAAACAGCGTGTGCGCCACGGCCAGCAGCAGCGCGGCATCCGTCCCGGGCACGATGGGAAGCCACTCGTCGGCGCGCGCCGCGGTCTGCGTGCGCACCGGGTCGATCACGATCACCTTGCCGCGCTGGCGGATCCGGTCGATCAGACCCATCACATCGGGCGCCGCCAGCAAGGACCCCTGCGACGCGGCGGGGTTGGCGCCCATGATCACCATCAGGTCGGTGCGTTCGATGTCGGGCACCGGGAAGTTCCACCAAAGGCCGTACATCAGGTGCGACGACAGGTTTTTGGGCCACTGGTCGACCGTCCCCGGTGAATACGTGATCGGCATGCCGGACATGCCCATCAGCACACCCGCGTACCGGGCCAGTGAAAACGAGTGCGCCAGCGGGTTACCGGTGTAGGCGGTGACCGCCCCGATTCCATACTTCTCGATCACCGGCGTCAGCAATTCGGTGCAGCGACGGAAGGCCGCGTCCCAGCTGACCTCCTGCCACTGGCCGTCTACCTTGATCATGGGCCGGCGGATGCGGTCCGGGTCGTCGTGGAGCGCCGCAAGTGAGACGCCCTTGGGGCAGATGTGTCCGCGGCTCCACACGTCGTCGCGGTTTCCCCGGATGCTGGTGACCCTGCCGCCGTCGACCTGAATCTCCAAGCCGCACATGGCTTCACACAGGGGGCAGGTGCGCAGATGCCTGCCGTCTTGGCCCGTCGTCACCCACTCACTGTATTCCGCTACTCACCGTCGCGGAAGTGGCAATCCGGGTCAGGACGCCCAGGGGCCGATGCCGCCGGCCTTTTCGATGCGAATCCGGGTCAGGAATCCGGCCGGCGCGCCGTCCGGCGGGAATTTCGTGTTCGGGTCCCCGAGGATCGGGTTGAGCTCCTCGAGAAGCTCGGGAGCGCCGCCCTCGACGATTCGCGCCGTGCCGGTGATGGAGAGGTACGGCCGCATCCCCGTGCTCGGCTCGTCGAGCGACACGACGGTGACGGCCACCCGCGGGTCGTTACGGACATTGCGAACCTTCTTGTGGGCGGCGAGGTGCGCGGTGACGAGTTCGTCTCCGTCGGGCGTCGACTGCAGAGCGACCCAGACCAGGCTGACCTGGGGGCTGCCGTCGGGGTTGAGGGTGACCAGGGTGGCATCGGCGCCCTTGCCGATCAGGTCGCGGGCGGCGTCGTTCAGCTTCATGCCTGATGTGACTGCCGGGGGCCGGGATTCATTCCCGTGTCCGGAATAAGCATGGACGGATGGCGGGTTGATGGTGGGCAGGGCGGCTTTTGAAACACATTTGAGTTCGACCAGTCGGCTGTACAAGCGCGACGCCCCGGCCCTAGCTTCGACGCAGTAGATCTTCGGGAAGGGAGCTGGCGCGTTGAGCGAACCACGGCACCCGTCGGGCATCGATTATCTGCGAGATGAAGTCCTCAGCCGACTGGACGCGCAACCGTTCGAGGACTGGTCCCCCGCCCTGCTGCGCGCCCTGATCGCCGTCTTCGATCTGAACGGCGTGACGCCGGCCGCCCCACGAGGCTTCCGGCCTCACATCGTGCGGTGACTTCGCAGAGCCGCTACCACAGGCTCACCAGTTGATCGACCGAATCCTTGGGTAGCTCCCCGTCCACCACCGCGGTGACCGTCGCGTTGTTCAGCGTGACGGAGCCTTTGTGGTTGTCCAGGAACGCCGTGTCGGCGGCATCACGACCGGTGGCGATCCGCACCATCGACTGCCGCGGCGACAGGCACGTCGCGTCGACCACACGCCAGACGCCGTCGACGAATGCCTCGGCCACCGCGTGGAAATCCATCGGCTGGCATCCCGGCGCGTAGACCGCCACCAGCCGGGCGGGGACGTTCAAAGCGCGCAGCAATGCGATCACCAGGTGGGCGTAGTCGCGGCACACACCGGCGCCCGCCAGCAACGTGTCGGTGGCGCCGTCGATCGGATCACTGGAGCCGGGAACGTAATTCAGCCGCGTGCCCACCCACGACGAGACCCTCTCGAGCAGCCTCTCCGAGGTCGCATACTGCTGGAACTCCGTGGCGGCGAAGCCGAAGAATTTGTCGGCCTCCGCGTACCGGCTCGGGCGCAGATAAGTGATCAAGTCGATGTCGCGCACGGGCGGGGGCTCAGCTTGTCCGGCCACCGTTGCCGAGTACGAAAGCGTGACGATCCCGGCTTCCGCCTCGATGGAATGGATCCGGGTGCCGTGCTCACCGACGATCTCACGCGGCTCAATTGGCTTACCGTCCAAGGTGATCGCCAGCGATTCGCTGACGTCGACACCCGGCTGCTGGGCAACGGTGACCTGGAATTCCAGGGTCGTCGGCGCCGTCACCTCGACTTCGATGTCGGTGCCGACGACACGTTTGAGATCGCCTGTTGTAATGACTGCCCCCTGCTTGCTCGCCACCTGCCTACGCTAGTCATCCAACACAAAGACCCGGCGATACGCAGCGCGAGAGCGCTCCTGGCGAGGAGTCACGACGGTGGAGACTTGGGAACTGGTCGCCCGTGAACGAATCCGCGAGACGTTGGCGAGATACAACTGGTCCGGTGACGCGGGCCGCCTCGAGGGTCTCGCGGAGACGTTCTGCCCAGACGGTGTCCTCGAGATACGAGGCTTCGAGCCGCTGCGCGGTCGATCCGCGATCGTCACCTTCCTCGGCGGCATCACCGGGACCGTCGCCGCCGGCGCCCGCGTGAAGCCCGTCGTCCGGCACAACGTCACCAACGTGGTGTTCACCGCACTGGATGCCGATCAGGCGCAGGTCTCGTCTTACTTCACCGTGCTCACCGACATCGGCCTCGACCATTTCGGCCGTTATCGCGACACCCTGGTGCCCGACGGTGACGCCTGGCTGATCAAGCATCGCAAGGTGTCGACCGACTGGGCGGCGCGCGGGTCGACGATGGCAAGGCGGTCGCGCGGTGACTGAGTCCTGCGCCGAGATGAACGTCGGTGGCAATTTCGTTGAATCTCTCGCTCAAATGTTTGCCGCAGACCGTTCAACGGCTACAGATAGGGATCAGACCTTGAGATTGCAGTCAACCGTGATTGCGTTCCCCGGTGGGGCCCGGGGCTGACCGCAGGTCACGTGACCAGCGGTCATGGCCACACAATCGAGACGAGCAAAAATGCAACGACTGAGTGGATTAGACGCGTTCTTTCTGTACCTGGAATCCCCAACGCAGCCGTTGAATGTTTGCTGCGTGCTGGAGTTGGACCCCGCTGAGTTGCCCGAGGGCTACACCTTCGAGCAATTTCGCGGGGCGCTGTCGGCGCAAGTGGACGCGGTGCCGGAATTCCGCCTCAAGCTGGCCGACACCCAGCTGAACTTCGACCACCCGGTCTGGGTGGACGACGAACTTTTCGACCTCGCGCGGCATCTCCACCGGGTTGCCCTGCCGGCGCCCGGGGGATCCCGGGAGTTAGCGGAGATCTGCGGGCACATCGCCGGGCTGGCGCTGGACCGCGATCGCCCGCTGTGGGAAATGTGGGTGATCGAGGGCCTGCACGGCCGCGCGCTGTCGGTCGTCCTCAAGGCCCACCACGCGGTGGTCGACGGGATCGGCGGGGCCAACCTGCTGGCCCAGTTGTGCAGCACCGCGCAGGACGCCCCAGCCCCGGAGCCCGCCGCCCGCTCCGGTGGGGCGAATCCCCTACAGATCGCCGCGTCCGGACTCATCGGCGCCGCGTTGCGGCCGTGGCGCCTGGCCAAGGTGGTGCCGGCAACCGCGCTGACGCTCGCGCAGACGCTGTTGCGCGCCCGCGGCGGCAGACCCACGATGGCCGCCCCGTTCGCTGCGCCGCCGACGGCGTTCAACGGCCCCTTCACCCGGCGCCGCAACGTCGCGTTCACGTCGCTTGACCTCGAGGACGTCAAGAAGGTCAAGAACAGGTTCGGAGTCACCATCAACGATGTGGTGACGGCGCTGTGCGCGGGCGCCCTGCGACAGTTCTTCTTGGACCGCAACGAACTTTCGGACAGCCCGATGGTGGCCAGCGTGCCGGTCTCGGTGCGGGGCAAATCCGACCGGCCGGGCCGCAACCAGACCACCTGGATGCTCTGCCGCCTCGAAACCCACATCGACGACCCGGCGGAACGACTGAGCGGCATCGCGCAGGGCAACGCCGCGGCCAAGGACCACGCCGCCGCAATGGGTTCCAGCCTGCTGCAGGACTGGACGCAGGTGACCGGTCAGACCATGTTCGGCGCCGCGATGAAGCTGCTGCCCCGTATCCCGCTGCCCGAGAAGCCGCCGCACAACCTGGTGCTGTCCAACGTGCCCGGGCCGCAGGAACAGCTGTACTTCATGGGCTGCCGGGTCGATGCGATTTATCCGCTCGGCCCGATCATCGCCGGTGCCGGACTCAACATCACCGTCATGTCGCTCAATGGCCGACTCGGCGTCGGCCTCATCTCCTGCCCCGACCTGGTTGCCGATCTCTGGGACCTCGCCGACGCGTTTCCCGCGGCGCTCAAAGAGCTGCTGAATTGCAGCGAATCGAGCCACCAGCGGAGCTGACCGCCACGGCATGGCAAGGTGGCACCCGTGACAGACACCGTTACGCAGCAGGACCTGAGCGAAATCAGCACTCCCAAGGGAGCTTTGCGCTACTACGACTGCGGCCCGGAATCAGCTCCGGTGTTGCTGTTCCTGCACGGCTCGGGACCGGGTGTCACCGGCTGGCGGAACTTCCGCGGCATACTGCCCGCGTTCGCCGAGCGGTTCCGTTGCCTGATCCTGGAGTTCCCCGGGTTCGGCGTCAGCGACGACTTCGGCGGTCACCCGATGGTGACCGCGTTCGGCACCGTGGCGCCCTTCCTGGACGCGCTCGGCGTCGAGCGGGTGCACATCGTCGGAAACTCGATGGGCGGCGGCGTCGGCATCAACTTCGCCACCGGAAACCCGGACCGCGTCCACCGGTTGGTCACCATCGGCGGCATCGGGACCAACATTTTCAGCCCGAGCCCCAGCGAGGGCATCCGGCTGCTGCAGGAGTTCGTCGAGGACCCCACCCGGCAGCGGCTGGTCGACTGGCTCAAGTCGATGGTCTACAACGAAGCGCTGATCACCGAGGAACTGATCGAGGAACGCTGGGAGCTGGCCACCGACCCGGACACGCTGGCCGCCGCGCGCCGCATGTACGGGAAAGCGGCCTTCGGTGCCATGAACGCCGCGATGGCCGCCTCCGACCGCCCGCTGCCGTGGGCCGTCATGCACAAGTTGACCGCGCCCACCCTGCTGACCTGGGGACGCGACGATCGGGTGAGCCCGCCGGACATGGCGCTCATCCCGATGCGCACCATCCCCAACGCGGAGCTGCACATCTTCCCCAACTCCGGCCACTGGGCGATGATCGAAGCCCGCGAGGCGTTCGAGAGCACGGTGCTGGCGTTCCTGTCCCGCTAGCGGCGATCGCGAGCGCGGCGCAGCCGGGCGAAGCGGGTCGCCGCCATCGAGGCTAAACCGACCCGGCCAGGCCTCTGCTCAATAGGTCGTGCGCGTCGGGATTGCCGTCCAGGACACGGGTGGTACGGACCTCGATCCGCCACTGGCCGTCGATCCGTCGCAGTGTGAAGTGGTTTGCGGCGCAACGCCATACGCGATATCCATCGCCGTCGCGGACCAGGACCAAGGACTCGCACACCGCCACCGCCGATTCGCCGGTGACCGTGACGACGCAGGGCCCAAGGAAATGCCCGCATCCCTTCGCCACCAGGTTCTGATGGGCCGACGAGCTCACCATGGCGTGCACCTCCGCCTGGCCCTCCATGCGCCAGCCGTCGACGTCGTAGATTCCGTCGTGTGCCCACAACCGCGCGGCCGCATCGGGATCCCCCGCGTCGACCGCCGGGCCATAGGAGGCGATCAGCCGCGCGATATCGCGTTCGTCCTCGAGCCGGCGCAGCCGAGTCGCCAACTCGTCGATGTCGCTCATAATTGCTCCTCATCGTCGGGATCGCGGCAGCGGACCACTATCGATCCCAACACGTTAGGAGGGACGGCATGCGCTTCAAGGGCCGACCGGTCTCGATCCCGCGTAACCACAACGGCCCATTTTGGTTTGCTCAATCCATAAATCGGCCAACCCGAACATTTTGATCGAGGCCTCCTAACAGGCGCGATCACTTTTTACATGTTGTTTACGCGCGGCAATCTCAAGTTGCTGGGTCCTTGACCTCGGGTTAGGTTGGTCGGGTTTGCAGTCGCGGCCAGCGTCGGTCGGCGGCCTCGTCGCGGAAAACCGCGAAGCCACCATTCGTCATGTGCGGGAAAGGGGTTGCGCGTGCGACAGCTTTCGCCGCTGCGGGTGATGTCGACAGGGCTCGGCGCCGCCGCGGGACTTGGCGAAGCGGTCGGCAGGCTGGCGACCGCCGGCCTCGACGTTGTCGCGCTGCCGGTCCGGGTGGGCGCGAGGGTGCTCTCGGGTGAGATCTCCCACTCCACGCTGACGCGGCGGTGCGGGCGCGGCGACGGTCGCGTGTGGATCGAGGTGCGCGGCCTCGACGGCACGGGCGGTGCGGCACGTGGCCGCGCTGCGGTTGATGCGCTGCGGGCGCAACCCGGCGTCACGCAGGTCAGGCTGAACCGTCCGCTGTCGAGGGTGGTTGTCGACATCGACGCCGGGGCGTCGCTCGACGCACTCTGCTCCGCGCTCGATGCCGCCGAAAATGCCGGCGGCGTAAGCCATTCCACGCGTGCCGAAAGCTTGCCCGGCGACGGGCTGTTGTTGGCCCATCGCAGCGCGATGGTGGCCGTCAACGCCGCCGGGTTCGCGGTCGCCGTTGCGGGCCGCGCGTTGCGGTTGCCGGCGGCCCCCATAGCCGTCGAGGCGGCGTCCGCGATCGCGAATTACCAACCGTGGCTGCGTCGTGTGCTCGAGGGCGGGATCGGCCCCGGCGCGACGGACACCGCGTTGTCGGTGTTCGGCACGGCCGCGCATGTGGTCACGCTGTCACCGGCGAAGCTCTCGGTCGACTTGGCGATGCAGGCGTTCAAGGCCGCCGAGTGCCGGGCCGCGGCGCGGGCATGGGCCCGTTATGAGCCGGAGTTGGCCCGGCATGCCGACGAGCCGGAAGTGCACCGCTCCCTGCGCCCGGTTCCCCCACCGGCCGGTCCGATCGACCGTCATGGGCAGCGCGTGGCGTGGGTGCAGATGATCGGCGTCGGTCTGACCGGGGCCCTCACGCGCAACGTCACGATGGCGTCGAACGCCGCGCTCGCGGCCTCGCCGAAGGCGATGCGCACCACCCATGAGGCGTTCGCGGCCACACTCGGGCGAGGTTTGGCGGACCACCACGCGGTGCTTCCGCTGCGGCCGGAAAGCCTGCGCAGGCTCGACAAGGTCGACGCTCTGCTGGTCGATCCGCGCGTGCTGTGTGACGCTTCGATGCGGGTGGTTCGCGTCCGCGGCGCCCGCGACGACGACTTACTGACCGCCTGGACCCGCGCGCAGGATCTGCTCGACGACGCCCCGGCCCCGGGCTGGCACGGGATTCCCGCATCTCCCAACGACGACGATGGCGGCGGCGCGGTCGAGGCGCTCATCGCCCCGGCCCCACACCCTCTCGCGTCGGCGTTGATCACCCGCGCGCGCGACTCCGGCGCGCGCCTGGTGTCCGTTGACACCGACTTGCTCGGTGACCTGCGTCCCGCGTTCGACGACGTCCACCCTGTCGGCGACGGCGACATCGACGGCGCGCTCGCCGATGCGGTGTCCGCACTGCAACGCGACGGCCACACCGTCGCGGTGCTGTCCTGTTCTGGTGCGCAAGCCCTTTCGGGCGCCGACGTGGCGCTGGGGATCAGGCCGGACGCGGATGCTGCTCCGCCCTGGACTGCCGACCTGATGCTCGACGACCTGGCCGGAGCGTGGCGGGTGCTGCACGCGCTACCGGCGGCCAGGAGGGCGAGCCAGCAGGGCATCGCGATCTCGGTGGGCGCATCGGCGCTGGGCGCGTTGTTCATGGTGCCCGGGGTGCGCCGGTTGCGCGGGCCCGGCCCGGTGACCGTCGGCGCGGTCGCGGGGCTGCTGTCGGGATACCTGTTGGCGCTCGGCACGATTCGCACGCCCGTACCCAGGCCGGCGCCGGCGTTCGAGTGGCACGCGATGTCGGCCGAGCGGGCCCGCGAAGTGCTGGCGGCGCTGCGCGACCCCGGAGAACCCTCGGCCGCAACGGATTCCGCACAAGACGGCGCGGGGTTGCCCGCCGCCGCGTGGGAGTTCGCCAGGGCCGCCGTCGCCGAGTTGACCGGCGACCCGTTGACGCCAATCCTCGGATTGTGTTCGGCGGCCACCGCGGTGCTGGGGTCACCGACCGACGCGGTGCTGGTCGGCACCGTGCTGACCGGGAACGCGCTGCTCTCGACGGCCCAACAGCTTCGCGCCGAGAACCGGCTGAACCGCCTGCTCGCTCAGCAGACCCCGCCGGCCCGCGTCCTCACCCAGGGGCCCGACGCCCCACCCGGCTACCGCGAAGTCGTCGTCGAACAGCTGCGGCGAGGCGACGTGATCGAGGTACGCAGCGACGAGGTGGTGCCCGCCGACGCACGGGTCATCGAGGCACACGACCTCGAGGTCGACGAATCGTCGCTGACCGGTGAATCCCTGTCAGTCCAGAAGCAGGTCGAGCCCACGCCCGGGGCCGAACTGGCCGAGCGCCGCTGCATGATCTACGCCGGAACCACCGTGGTGGCCGGCACCGCGGTCGCGCTGGTCACCGCCGTCGGGCCCGACACCCAGAGCCGCCGCGCGGCCGAACTGGCGTCCGGTGAACTGCCGACGGTCGGCCTGCACCATCAACTCAGCCACCTGATGAGCCGCGCGTTCCCGTTTAGCGCGGGCGGCGGCGTCCTGGTCGGCGCGCTCGGCCTGCTGCGCGCCGGCGGTCTGCGCCAAGCCCTCGGCAGCGCCATCGCGGTCGCCGTGGCGGCCGTCCCCGAGGGCATGCCACTGATGGCCACCCTCGCCCAATCCGCGTCGGCCCAGCGGCTGGGCGAATGCGGGGCGCTGGTGCGGGTCCCGCGCGCGGCCGAGGCGCTCGGTCGCGTCGAGGTGGTCTGCTTCGACAAGACCGGAACGCTGAGCGAGAACCGTCTTCGCGTCGCCGAGGTGCACCCGGTGGCGGGCCATTCCCACGATGACATCCTGCGGTGCGCCGCCCAGGCCGCGCCGGCGGACGATGGCAATCCCCACGTCCATGCCACCGACGAAGCCATCATCAAGGCGGCGGAGGCGGTCGCGGGGTCCGGTTCACGACCCGAGCCCGACGCGCACCTGCCGTTCCGGTCCGGCAGGGCGTTCTCGGCCTCGGTGACGGGCACGCAGTTGACCATCAAGGGCGCACCGGAAGTGGTCTTGGCGGCGTGCCGGCAAGCGGGCCCGGAGGCGGAGGACGCGGTGACGGCCCTGACGACGGCCGGGCTGCGAACGATTGCGGTGGCCCAACGCCGCCTGACCGCGGCGCAGGCGCGATCGTTGCGGAAGGACCCCGACAGCATCACCGGATTGTGCGAGACGGGATTGACGCTCACCGGATTCCTGGGCCTGTCGGACACGCCTCGCCCCCAGGCGCCACGGTTGCTGGCGGACCTGGCCAAGCGGGGCGTGGCAATCCGGCTGATCACCGGCGACCACCCCGTCACCGCCACGGCCATCGCCCGCGAACTGGGGGTCGCGGTGAGCGCCGACCAGGTGATCACGGGGTCCGAATGGAACGCGCTGTCGCGCCACGATCAGCAGCGCGCGGTCTCCGAACGGGTGATCTTCGCCAGGATGTCACCGGAGAACAAGGTGCAGGTCGTCCAGACGCTCGAGCGCGCCGGGCGGGTGTGCGCCATGGTCGGCGACGGCGCCAACGACGCCGCGGCGATCCGGGCCGCAAGCGTCGGCGTCGGTGTGGTCGCCCGCGGCAGCGACTCCGCCCACACGACCGCCGACCTCGTCCTGACCGACGGGCGCATCGAGACGCTGGTGGCCGCCATCGACGAGGGACGCCGACTGTGGCGCGGCGTCCAGGCGGCCGTGGCCGGCCTGCTCGGCGGCAACGCCGGCGAGGTGATTTTCTCGGTCATCGGCACGGCCCTCACCGGCACGTCGCCGCTGAACACCCGGCAGCTGCTGCTGATCAACATGCTCACCGACGCGTTGCCCGCGACCGCGGTCGCCGTCAGCACGCCCGCCGGGCCGGTGCAACGAGTCGGCCGCGGCATCGACGAACGCGCGCTTCGGCGAACCGTTGTCGCGCGGGGGGCGCTCACCGCCACCGCCGCCACGACCGCCTGGGTGATGGCGTCGGTCACCGGGCTGCCCCAGCGCGCCTCCACCGTCGCGCTGATCTCGTTGGTCGCCGTCGAGCTTGGTCAGACCGTGGTCGACTCGCACGCGCCCCTGGTGCTCCTCACCGCAGCCGGCTCGTTCGCCGCATTCACCGCGATGATCAGCACCCCGGGGATCAGCCAACTGCTGGGCTGCACACCGGTCGGTCCGGTGGGCTGGGCGCAGGGGCTGGGCACCGCGGCGGCCGCCGTGCTCGCCGTCGCCGCCACGAATCGGTTGCGGCCGGGTCGCGGGGACGAGGAGTCACCACTGACCGATGACCCGGAACTCGCCGAGCCCGCCCAGTCCGCCCCACCAGCACCGCGGCACAACGCATCCCGGGCGCCGCATACCGCGGTCCTCGCGGCTCCCGCCAAGGCCGCCCGTGCACTGAAGTTGGTGGACCGACACCAGCATCGGATTTCGGCGGAGGCCGTCACCGATAGCCCGTGAGTCCATCAGTCGTGGGCACCGCGCGGCTTGATGAACACACCTTCCGCGCCGACCGTGAGCCCTTGGCTATCGGTGATCTGCCCCTTCGCGAAGGTCTTCACGCCCTCGACGCGCTCGACCCACGCTTCTGCCCGCACCAGACCCAACGGGGTCCCCCGCACATAGCGCAGCGTGAGCGTGCCGGTGTAGGCCGGTCGGCCGGGTTCGTGCGCGGTCGCGCCCAGGACGTGGTCGAGGACCAACGCGCACACTCCGCCATGGACATGTCCCGGAGGTCCTTCGTAGGCGGCGCCGAGGGTGATCTCGGTCCACACGGCGCCACCGGCGTCGCGGTGAATCACCAGCGGAGGTGCGATCGGGTTGCGTACGCCGATCACGACGTTGCCGGAAGCCACGGGTTGGCCGTCGAACGGATGGCGAACACCGAACGATCCCGGCATCAGGCTTTCGCTCAATTGCTCTATCGCGCAATCGATGTGCGTCTTCGCGGCCGCAACGGTACCGGTGTCGGCCTCGGTGCGGATGGTCGCGTCGATCAGCCGGCGAACGGACTGGGTGAGCGCTTCATACGCCGGTGCGCCGCTGTCATCGTTGCCCTTCATCCCTGCCAGCCCTTGCTGCGCGAAGCGTGCGGTTTTGGCGAGCACGGATGATCGCGCCACCCCCACGAGCATGGAGACCGCTCATCCGGTCCGCCGCTCATGTCGCCTTCTGCGAGAGGCCGGCGTCCACGACGAGCTGCGTGCCCGTGATGTAGCGGGCCTCCTCGGAGGCCAGGAACACCGCCACATTGGCGATGTCGACGGGCTCTACCCACGGCACCGGCAGCAGGTTGCGCGCCCGCAGCACTTCCGCGGCGTCCGCGGCGGTCGGGTTTTCGAGATCCGGGCGTAAGCGCCGAAACATCTTGTCGTTGAGCACCATCGGAGTCGCGACCGGCCCGGGATGAACAGTGTTGACCCGGATGCTCGACGGCCCGAGCTCGTTCGCCAGGGTGCGCGCCAAACCCACCACCGCGTGTTTGCTCGCCGTGTAATGCGCGGTATTGGGCGTCCCGCGAAGACCATTGGTCGAACTGATGATCACGATGGCGCCGCCTTCGCCCATGTGCGGTACACCGGCCTTGACCGTGTGCCATACGCCGGTCAGGTTGATGTCGAGCGTGCGCTGCCAGTCCCGGGGGTCGAGTTCCCATGTCCGGCCACCGGCAAGGTGAATTCCGGCATTCGCGACGACGATGTCGAGGCGTCCCAGTCCCGCGACGCCGTTGGCTACGGCGCCCGTTACAGCCTCCAAATGACTCACGTCGGCAACACCCGTCACGCAGCGTCGCCCGCGGTTTTCGACATCCCTTGCGGTGTCAAGCAACTCGTCGCTCGCCGCGGTGGCATCGAGCGCGATCACATCTGCGCCCTCGTCGGCGAAGCGTTGACAATGCACCCGTCCCGTGCCCCTGGCCGCGCCGGTGACCAGCACTACCTTGCCAAGCAGTCTCTTCATCGCGGCATCTTAACCAGATCGAAGCCCGGGTAACCGGCCTTAGCCACCTCGTCGCAGATGTCGTTATATGTTGCGAAGCCACCGACGAACAACATGAATCCCTTTGGCTTTCCGGGCACGTTGGCGCCCATGTACCAGGACTCCGCCTTGGTGAACAGCGTGGCCTCGGCGAGGCGGGCGCATTCGGCCCCCCAGCCGTCGACGGCATCGCGGGTCGCCTCGATCGCGGCCAACCCGTGGCCATCGAGGTAGACAATGGTTGCGGCGATCCAATTCACCTGCGCCTCGGCGTGCAGCACCATGTTCGCCAGCACGGCGGGCGCCCCGGGACCGGAGATCAGGAACAGGTTGGGAAATCCGTCGACGCTCAGCCCCAGGTAGGTGCGCGGCCCCTGTGCCCAGTCGTCCCGCAACCGACGACCGCCGCGTCCGATGATGTCGATCTTGGCCAGCGCACCGGTGAGAGCGTCGAAACCCGTTGCCAGCACGATCATGTCGACGTCGTAGTGCGCGTCGACGGTTCTGATCCCAGCGGTGTCCACGCATTCGATCGGTGTGTCGCGGACACTGATGAGTGACACGTTCGGCCGGTTGAAGGTGCTGAAGTAGTTGCTGTCGGTGCAGATCCGTTTCGTGCCGATCGGGTGATCGTTGGGGATAAGCAAGTCCGCCAGCGCGGGGTCGTCGATGACCGCGCGCACCTTCTCCTCGTAGAACTTTCGGGCCTCGTCGTTGGCGGTCAAGTCGGTCATCTGGTCGGGGAACGTCTTCGAGAACAGCACACCGCCCAGCTGCCAACGCTTGTCGAACGCCACCCGACGTTCCTCCGGCGTGAATTCCATCGTCGGCTTCGGCGCCGTGATGTGTGGTGACCCGCCGCTGCTGCGCCACGAGAGCCGCCGCCGTTCTGCGTAGTTCGCCTTGATGTCATCGAGTTCCCGTTCGCTCAACGGCTTGTTGCCGGCCGGGACACTGTAGTTGGGCGTGCGCTGGAAGACAAAGAGATGCTTGGCGTGTTCGGCGATGATCGGAATCGATTGAATGCCAGACGAACCGGTGCCGATAACGGCGACCCGCTTTCCGGTGAAATCGACGGGATGCTGTGGCCACGCGGCGGTGTGATAGATCTCGCCCGCGAACGAATCGAGGCCGTGGAAGTTCGGGGTCAACGCGGCTGACAGCGGACCGGTCGCCATCAGGCAGAACCGGGCGGACAGCACGTCATCGCCGTCGGTGGTGACCAGCCAGCGCAGCGTAGTTTCGTCGAGCGCCGCGGACACGACGCGGGCGCGGAATGTGATGTCGCGGCGCAGGTCGAGATTGTCGGCCACCCAGTTCAGGTAGGCGAGAATCTCCGCCTGGGTGGCGTACTTCTCGGTCCAGTTCCACTCTTGCTGCAGTTCATCGGAGAACGAATAGCAGTAATCGACGCTTTCGACGTCACAGCGCGCCCCCGGGTATCGGTTGTAGTACCAGGTGCCTCCCAGCTCTGGCGCCGCCTCCAGGACCCGCACGGACAATCCCTGACTGCGGAGCTTGTGCAGGGCGTAGAGGCCGGCGAACCCGGCGCCGACCACGACAACGTCGACCAGCTCCGCGCTATTCACAGGCGCCGACGGTATGTCCTGCCACCTCGACCGCCGGGGCCGGATCCCGGTGACCGGACACTGCGGTGACGTTGTCCCGGCCATCGGCCGCTCGTCGGCGCGCACGGCAACCTGGAGCCGGCTGGACGGCCCGGTTCCCATGTGCAGACCCGGCCGGTGAGCGGCGCATCGTCAGTTGAATTCTGAGCGCTTTTGCTTCCGCTCATCGGGAACGGCTTCGGCTGCGGCACGAACTGCGGTAGACCATTACTAAGCCTCCAGACGTAAGGACACCAACATGAGCGAACGGGTACTCGACCGGGTCGTGGCGATGGCGGATCAGTTGCGCGACCAGGCCCCCGAGGCCGAGCGGATCGGCCGACTCACCGACGACACGGTCAAGCTGATGAAGGGCGCCGGCCTGATCCGGCTACTGCAGACCAAGCAGTACCAAGGGTTCGAGGTCCACCCCCGCGAGTTCGCCGAGACGACGATGGCGACCGCGGCGCTGGACCCGGCGGCCGGCTGGATCGTCGGCGTTGTCGGTGTGCACCCCTATCAGTTGGCGTACGCCGACCCGAAGGTCGCGGCCGAAATCTGGGCCGACGACGTCGACACGTGGATGGCCTCGCCGTACGCACCGCAGGGGGTGGCCAAGCCCGTCGACGGTGGCTACATCTTCAACGGCCGCTGGCAGTTCAGCTCGGGCACCGACCACTGTGACTGGATCATCCTGGGCGCGATGCTGGGCGACGACAAGGGCATTCCCATCATGCCGCCGCAGATGCTGCACATGATCCTGCCGCGCAGGGACTACGAGATCGTCGAGGACTCGTGGAACGTGGTGGGGCTGCGCGGAACCGGCTCCAAGGACGTCATCGTCAAGGATGCGTTCGTCCCGTCCTACCGGACGATGGACGCGACGAAGGTGATGGACGGCACCGCCCAGCGCGAGGCCGGCATGACCGAACCGCTCTATCTGATGCCGTGGTCGACGATGTTCCCGCTGGGCATCTCGGCGGCCACGATCGGCATCGCCGAAGGGGCCCTGGCCGCGCACCTGGATTACCAGCGCGAGCGCGTCGGCGCCACCGGAACCGCGATCAAGGACGACCCCTACGTCATGTTCGCCATCGGCGAGGCGGCCGCGGACATCAACGCCGCCCGCCAGGAACTCCTGGCCAACGCCGACCGCATCTACGACATGGTCGCCGCGGGCAAGGAGGTGTCGTTCGCCGACCGCGCGGCCGGTCGGCGCACCCAGATCCGCGCGGTGTGGCGCGCGGTGGCCGCGGTCGACGAGATCTTCGCCCGCTCGGGCGGCAACGCGGCCCGGATGGACAAGCCGCTGCAACGGTATTGGCGCGACATGCACGTCGGCCAGCTGCACGCCATCCACATGCCGGGCACCACCTATCACGCGTCGGCGCTGAGTTCGTTGGGTATCGATCCGCCCGAGGGCCCCCTGCGGGCTTTGATCTAGGAGAGCACGTTGACCGATCTGAAAAGCCTGGGCTACATCACGATTTCAACGAACGACATCGACCGCTGGCGGCAATTCGCCTTCGGGGTACTGGGTTTCGCCGAGGGCTCCCCTAGTTTTAGAGGCCCCGACCCCGAGGCGCTGTACCTGCGGATGGACGAGCGCGCCGCCAGGCTCATCGTGGTGCCCGGTGAGACCGACCGGGTGCTGACGATCGGCTGGGAGGTGCGTGACCGCCCGGGGCTGCAACGGGTCAAGGCGACCCTGGACGCCGCCGGGACCCCGTTCAAGCAGCTGTCCACCGACGAGGCCGAGGCCCGCCGCGTGGAAGAGGTCATTACCTTCGAGGACCCCGCCGGCACCACCCTCGAGGTGTTCCATGGTGCGGTGCTCGACCACAGCCCCGTCGTCACCCCGTTCGGCGCGAAATTCGTCACCGGCGACCAGGGCATGGGCCACGTCGTGGTGCCGGCGATGGACCCGAACGGGCTGTTCGACTTCTACACCGAGGTGCTCGGTTTCCGCGCCCGCGGCGCGTTCCGTGTGCCGCTGCCGAAAGAGTTTGGGCCCGTGCGGGTTCGCTTCATGGGCATCAACGAACGACACCACAGCCTGGCGATCGTGCCGGCCGCACATCAGCGCGACCCGCGCCTGGTGCACATCATGGTGGAGGTCGACAGCCTGGACGCCGTCGGGCAGGCGCTGGACCGGGTGAACGCCGAGGGCTTCCAGTTGTCCTCCACGCTGGGCCGACACACCAACGACAAGATGATCTCGTTCTACGTGCGTGCCCCCGGCGACTGGGACATCGAGTTCGGCACCGACGGCATGCGTGTCGACGAAAGATATTACACCGCAGAGGAAATCACCGCCGACAGCTACTGGGGTCATCAGTGGATCGGCGAAATGCCCGCGGCCATGCGGTTATGACGCCGGATACCGATGTCACGCCGGTCCCGGCCGCGTCGATCACGGCGTGGGATGACGAGGCCGACGTGGTCATCGCGGGCTACGGGGTGGCCGGTGCCGCCGCGGCGGTAGAGGCGGCGCGCGCCGGCGCCGACGTGCTGGTGTTGGAACGCACCGGGTCGTGGGGCGGGGCGGCGGCAATGGCCGGCGGGTTCATCTACCTCGGGGGCGGTACGCCCTTGCAAAAGGCCTGCGGTTTCGACGATTCCGTCGACAACATGGCCGCGTTCCTCAACGTGGCGATGGGGCCCGGCGCCGATGAGAACCGGATCGCCGACTATTGCGCCGGCAGCGTGGCCCACTACGACTGGCTGGTCGGCTGCGGCGTGCCGTTCAAGGCCGAGTTCTTCTCCGAGCCCGGCTGGGAACCGATGGGCGACCAGGGCCTGATGTACAGCGGCGGCGAAAACGCCTACCCGTTCAACACGATCGCCTCCCCCGCCCCGCGCGGACACGTCCCGCAGATGTCCAACAAGAAACAGGGCGAAGCCAGCGCGGGCTACATGCTGATGAAGCCACTCGTCGAAACCGCCACCGCCGCCGGCGCGCGTGCGATCTACGACGTGCGGGTGCAACGCCTCGTCGTCGAAGCCGACGGCCGGGTGGTCGGGATTCGCGGGCGCCGGTACGGCAGCGAAATTTCGGTCCGGGCGCGGCGCGGGGTGGTCCTGGCCATGGGCAGCTTCGCCTACAACGACGCGATGGTGGCACGCTATGCCCCGCGGATCGCCGGCCGCCCGGCCGCCTCGATCGAGCAGCACGACGGCCAGGCGATCCGGATGGCGCAGGCGCTGGGCGCCGATTTGGCGCACATGGACGCCACCGAGGTCGCCATCTTCATCGACCCCCAGCAACTGGTGCGCGGCATCCTGGTCAACAGCCGCGGCCAGCGCTACGTCGCCGAGGACACCTACCCGGGCCGCATCGGCCAGCTCACCCTCTACCAGCAGGACAACATCGCTTACCTGATCATCGACGACGACGCCCAACAAGAGGCGATGGCGTCGTGGTCCCCGAAATTCATGCTGCGCCCGGCGACCTGGGTGGCCGATAGCGTCGCCGACCTGGAACGCGACATGGGCCTGGCGCCGGGATCCCTGCAGGCGACCGTCGCCGCCTACAACGAGGCCGCCGCCCGCGGCGAGGACCCGCTGCTGCACAAGAAGCCGGAGTGGTTGAAGCCCATCGGTTCCCCGATCGGCGCCATCGACTTACGGGAGAACACCGGCGGTTTCACCCTGGGCGGCCTGGCCACCACGCTCGACGCCGAGGTGCTCCACGTCAGCGGAGAAACCATCCCCGGCCTCTTCGCCGCCGGCCGCTGCACCGCCGGCCTGGCCGCGTGGGGTTACGCCAGCGGTGTCTCGCTCGGTGACGGCAGCTTCTACGGCCGGCGCGCGGGCCGGTCCGCGACCAAGGGCTGAGCCCGGCCGCATCCTTCATCGCCGCAACCACAGAGCCGCCAAGCCCGGGTCCGTTATGCGTGACAACCGCCACACCAGTGTGCTAGGAATATATTCCTAATAGGAATATATCGGTCAGGCACATTTGGAGAATCGATGTCAGGTATCGCTGAACCCGCCACCCCCACGGCCGTCATCGACCGCATATCGCTGGTTCTCGACGCCTTCGAGGGTCCGGGGCGGCTCACCTTGGCGCAGATCGTCAGGCGTACCGGCCTGCCGCGCTCGTCGGCGCATCGGATGCTCGAACGCCTGGTGCAGCTGCGCTGGCTGCGCCGCAGCGGCCGCGATTACGAGTTGGGGATGCGCCTCGTCGAACTAGGATCGCTCGCCGTGCATCAGGACCGGCTGGTGCGGGCGGCCGGCCCGTTGCTGGGTGAATTGCACCGCGCCACGGGCCTTGTCGTGCACCTGGCCGTGCTTGAGGGCCCGGACGTTGTGTACCTGGACAAGATCGGCGACCAGAGAATTCCCACCCGGGTGGGCGGTCGCCAACCCGCCCACTGCACCGCGGTCGGCAAGGCGATCCTCGCCTATCGCGATGAGGATGCCGACATCGATCTGCGGGTTCGGAAGACGAGATACTCGATCTCCAGCGGCGCCCAGTTGGCCGTTGAACTGGCAAAGGTGCGCGCGCATGGCGTCGCCTTCGAGCGCGAGGAGTCGCTGCTCGGATTCGGTTGCGTCGCGGCGCCGATCGGGGCGCCGGGCGAGGCGGTAGCCGCGGTGTCGGTGTGCGGTCCGATGAACCGCATGACGTTCGACCAGCGGTTGACGGCCCCGGTGCGGATGACCGCGATGGGCATCTGGCGCAACGTCGAGGACGGCCCGCAGCGCGTCGCTCCAACCCTGCAGCCGCTGCGCCCGCTGCGTCCCGCAGGTCCGCCGTCGCGTCCCGCCCTTCAGTACGCGTGAACGCGTGCACATGTCGGACGGCCACGTCTTCGTGATCGACCGGGTGGTTACCCGGCCCGGCTGCGCCCGGCGGTTCGTCGACGCCTACCTCGCCGAGTACGCCCCTGGCGCGCGGGAGCGCGGGATGACGTTGCGCGATGTTCTGGTCAGCCCGCCGATCTGGTTCGATGACGACACCAACACCGTGACGATCACCTGGACGCTGCCCGACGTGCGGGCGTGGTGGGAGATGACGTGGAAGGGCAGGCCGGACCCGGCCCTCGGCCAATGGTGGTCGCGGATCGGCGAGTTCGTGCAGGAGCGGTCGCGCTCCTTCGCGGCGAGCGCCGATGATGTCGACGATCTCTGCGATGTATAGCGTCACAAGGTTGCTCGACATCGTCGAGGACGACCGCGACCGACTGCTCGACGAGATGCGTGCCGCCGCGGCCGACAGCGGCGCTGTGCGGTGGGTGGTGGCGCCGACGCTGCCGGGCGCGCGCAACGGCGGTGACGTCCTGGTCCACCTGCGGTTCGGCACACCTGCCCAATGGGACTGTGCGGCACCGATCTTCGATGCCTTGATGTCCGACTCGGCGGTTACCCGCGTCAACGGCGCGAACTACTCGGGTCGGCCCGTCGGATCCGGCGAGCCGAGGGGCACGGTGTACCGGACGCTGTTGCTTCGCGTTGCACCCCAGGCCGCGCCGGACACAGTCGCACGTTTCGAGCACGAACTGTCATCGATGGCGCGCTATGTCTCGTCCATCCGCGCATGGCAACTGAGCCGGGTCTCCGAGGGCGTCGGCACCTCCGCCTGGACCCATGTGTTCGAGCAAGAGTTCTCCGACGTCGACGGACTGCTGGGACCCTATTTGATGCATCCGATCCACTGGGCCGTCGTGGACCGCTGGTTCGACCCGGAGTGTCCCGACGTCATCATCCACGACCGCGTCTGCCACAGCTTCTGCGCCTGCCACGACCCGGTTCTCGGCTGACGGGCGGGCGTCGTGGACGCGGCGAGCTAAAGCCCCGCGTCCCGGATATTAGGGTTGGCCGTCGGAGGTGGCGGCAGCGGCGGCAGTACCGCGGTTCCATCCAGGCTGTGCACCGGTAGGTGCTGCGACCACGGAAAGTGCAGGCTGAACGCGACGAGCCCGGTGCGCTCAGCGGCGGGCAGGTGACACATCGCCAGCACAGTCTCGGCGAGGTATTCCACCGGCTCGGTCGGGAAGCCATTCGGAATGAGCTGGGCCGCACCGGGAGTGCGAACGGCCGTCGACGGGCCTACGCAGTTCACCGCGATGTTGGCATCGAGTAATTCGGCGGCGACGCCCTGGGTGAAGCGATGCAGCGCGGCCTTGCAGGACGCGTAGATCACGTCGCCCGCGGTCTTGTTGTAGTCGCGATACGGCCGTACCGGTGCGACCCCGGTCACCGAGCCGATGTTGACGATCCAGCCCGCTCCCTGCTTGCGCATCTGCGCCACAGCCGCTTTCGTCAAGACGAACGGCGTGCGCAGGTAGTGTTCCACCGTGCGGTCGAACGTATCCAGGCTCATGTCCTGGACCAGGGAGTAGTCCGCGAAACCCGCGTTGTTGACCAGGATGTCGATGCGGCCGGTGCGATCGAGCACCGCGTCGATCAGCCCGTCGCGCTGCGCGGCATCCTCGAGATCCGCCGCGACGGCGAATGCCTGCCCGCCGGCGGCCTCGATCAACCCGACCGTCTCGCCGACGGTGCCGGGAAGCGTGCTGGCCGCCCCGCCGCGGACGGACGCCGACGCGGCGTGCGAGCGGGCCGTGACTGCCACGGTGGCGCCTTCCGCAGCCAAGCGCCGGGCGATCGCCCGGCCGATCCCGCGGCTGCTGCCGGTGACCAAAGCCGTCCTCCCGGAGAGCAACTCGCTCATCGCAACTCGAAATCGCCCTCGACCGGTGCACGGTGATCACGCCATACGTCGAGCAGCCTGTATGGGAAGGCCGTCACGATCCGTCCGCCGCCCGAACGGTAGTACGTGTGCGCGGACGGGGTGTGGCACCACACCGTGCCCTGCATGGTCGCGTCGATGTCGGCGACGTAGTCGTCGTATGCGCGCTGCGTGACTTCGATCGTCGACGCCGCTCGCAGCGCCATGAGCTGCAGGCATTCCATGACGTAGTGCACCATCACCTCGACGCCGAAATTGTGGCCCGCGCCGTGTCCCGGGCTGTAATTGGGCGCCGACGAGATGAACAAGTTCGGGAACCCGGGGACGGTCCCACCGCGGTACGCCCGCGGTCGGTTGCCCCACTCGTCGGCCAGCTTCTTGCCGTCTCGCCCTTGAATGTCCATGGTCGACAGGAAATCCAGATGGTAACCGGTCGCGTAGACGATGACGTCCAGGTCGATCTGCCGGCCGTCGGACGTCACGATGCCCGCCTCGTTGACTCGGGCCGGCTCGCTCGGTTCGACGTCGACGTGCTCGCGGGCCAGCGCCGCATAGTATCCGCCGGGATCGCGGATGATCCGCTTGCCGTACGGCGCGAAGTCCGGCGTGACCTTCCGCGCCAGTTCGCTGCCGGCGCCGAAGACGTCGTCGATGTACTTCAGGCACATCTGCAGCAGCGCGTCGTTGGCCGGCGAAATGGACAGATGGCCACGCGCCCATTCGGCGTCGTACAAGATCACCGGGTAGTTGTTGTCGGCGGTTCCCCAATAGGATTTGAGCCGAATCCAATTGGCGTAGAACGGTAATCGGGTACCCAGCCATCGCTGATAGTCGGGCACGTCATCGGTGAGCCGCCGCCGCGGCGCCACCCAGTGCGGCTGGCGCTGGAACACCGTCAGGTGCGACACCTGGTCGACGCACGCGTCGACGATCTGCACCGCTGTGCACCCCGCACCGATGATGGCGACCCGCTTGCCGGTCAGATCCAGACCAGGGTCCCACCGCGCCGAATGGACTTCGACTCCCGAGAAAGTCCCCCGTCCATCCAGTTGCGGCCAGCGGGGCCGGTTCAGGTAGCCGGCGGCCGGGATCACCACATTGGCGTAACTGATCTCACGGGCGCCGCCGGGGCCCAGCGCACGGATCTGCCACTGACGGCGCTCGTCGTCCCAGCGGAGGGCTTCGACTTCGGTACCGAAGCGGGTGCGTTGCCGCAGTTCGTATTTGTCGGCCACCGACACGAGATAGGACTGATACTCCGCCCCCATCGGGTAATAACTCGACCAGTCGCCGTTGATGTCGCGCGACAACGAGTAATACGCCGAAGGGGTGTCCACACCGATTCCGGGATAGGTTGTGGTGTACCAGGTCCCGCCTACCTCGTCGTGACGGTCGAAGATCTGGTAGTCCACGCCGGCGTCGGCCAACTCCAATGCGGCGGTCAATCCCGCGATACCGGCGCCGATGATCGCCACCCGGAAGTCGTCGGGGAGCTTCGCGGTGCGTGGCAACACCGGCTGCGGCGGCTGGAATCCGCCCTGCTCCAACAGCAGCGGGATGTACTCGGGGTCGATCGTCCCGCCGAGTGCGACCGGCGCGATGCGCGCGAACAGGTCGGGGTCGTCGGCACGGGCGGCGTGACGAGACCGGGGTATCTGCAGCGCGCTGACCACGGCCTCGACGATGGCCGCCCTCGTCACCGGATCGGTAGCGCCCGCCTGCTCCGGCGGGTCGGGCACGTGGGTGATCTTCGGCGCGAAGCGGTCGACCACCCCGGCGTCACCGGTGAGTTGCGCCAGCACCGCGACGAGCACGCCGGGGTCGGCCCGGGCCAGGTTGGCCCGCAGTTCGTCGCGATCATCGCCCACCCGCCCGGTGCGGTCGGCCCTCGCGGTTGCGCCAGTGCTCATGACGCCGAGTATCGCCGCCGCCCACCGCTACCGGGCGGCCCTTGTCTACTCAGCGGGACACCGGCGACAAGCCGTCGAGTATCGGCGCCTACGGTGGCGCGCATGCAGTCGGGCGACCTTGACGTCACCATCACGCGCGCGCGCAGCCACGCGCTCGGCGATATCCCCCGCCGGCCGGCGCGCAGGCACCCGGACAAGATCGCGATTGTCGACGGTGACGTCGTGCTGAGTTTCGCCGAGCTCGAGAACCTGGTGGACCGTGCGGCCGCGGCCTTGGCCGACAACGGTTTCAGAGCCGGCGACCGGCTGGCGCTCTTGTCCCACAACTGCTGGCAATACGCCGTACTGGTATTCGCCACCGCGCGGGCGGGGGTTGTCCTCGTCCCGGTCAACTTCATGCTCACCGCCGAGGAGGTCTCCTACATCCTCGGCCATAGTGGCGCACGAGGATTCATCGTCGAAGCGGCCTTGACCCCCACCGCTGACCGGGCCATGCGACTGGGTGGATCGGTGGCTACGAAGGCGGTGCTGTTGCCGCCCGGGCAGTCCGCCGCGCGTGGCTGGCCCGACTTCGCCGAGTGGCTGAGCACCACCTCGACGGCCCCACGCCCCCACATCGACGACGACCAACTGGTGCGCCTGATGTACACCAGCGGCACCGAATCGCGACCCAAGGGCGCCATGCACACCAGCCGAAGCCTGATGTGGAACTACATCAGCACGATCCTGGCCGGCGACAAGTCCGCCGACGATGTCGAGATCCATTCCCTGCCGCTCTACCACTGCGCACAGCTCGACAACTTCCTGGCCACCGATGTCTATCTCGGCGCCACCAGCATCATCCTGCCGCGGCCGGATCCCGAACTCGTCCTGCGCACTATCGAGCGCTACGCCGTCACCAACTATTTCGCCCCACCGACGGTCTGGATCTCGTTGCTGCGATCACCCGTCTTCGACACCGTCGACCTGTCCAGCCTGCGCAAAGGGTATTACGGCGCCTCGGCGATGCCGGTTGAGATCCTCAGCGAGATTCGGGAGCGCCTGCCGCGCCTGAGGTTGTGGAACTTCTACGGCCAGACCGAAATGGCGCCGCTGGCCTCCGCGCTCGCCCCCGACGAACAGGACGCACACGCAGGTTCGGCGGGGCGTCCGGTCGCCAACGTGGAGACGGCGATCCTGGATGACAACGGCGCCCCGCTTGCCGCGGGCGTCGTCGGTGAAATCGCCCACCGCAGCCCGCATTTGATGCTGGGCTACCTGGACGACCCGCAGAAGACAGCCGAGGCCTTCCGGGGCGGCTGGTTCCACTCCGGCGACCTCGGCTACTACGACGAGAACGGGCTGCTGCATGTCGTGGACCGCAAGAAGGACATGATCAAGACCGGCGGGGAAAACGTCGCAAGCCGGGAAGTCGAAGAAGTCATCTACCGCCACAGCGGCGTCGAAGAAGCCGCCGTGTTCGGGCTGGCCCACCCCGTTTGGGTCGAGGCCGTCGTCGCCGCGGTGGTGCTGCGCGACGGCGTCAACCTCGCCGAGGGCGACATACTCGCGCACTGCCGCGCGCACCTGGCGGGGTTCAAGACGCCCAAGCGAATTTTCTTCGTCGATTCGCTACCGAAGAACCCCAGCGGCAAGCTGTTGAAACGGATGCTGCGCGAGCGATTCAGCTCGGGATCAGCTGAGCGGTGAAACGCACAGGGTGGAAGATACGGTGATGGCGTTCACCCGGTTGGTGCCCCCTAACTCGATCGACCCGGTGTCGACGCAGGGCCTTCGCGACGAGGTGCGGCAGTTCCTCGACGACCAGCGGGCGGCCGGGGCGTTCACCCCGTCGGTGGACGCCTGGCTGTCGGGATGGGACGAGAACTTCACCGCCGCGCTCGCGGCGCGCGGCTGGTTGGGAATGACGGTGCCCGTCGAATACGGCGGCCACGGGCGTTCGTTCCTGGAGCGGTTCGCCGTCACCGAGGAGTTGCTCGCCGCCGGCGCCCCCGTCGCCGCGCACTGGATCGCCGACCGGCAGATCGTGCCGTCGTTGCTGAAATACGGCACGGAGTCGCAAAAGCTGAGTTTCCTGCCGCGGATCGTGCGCGGCGAGTGCTTCTTCGCGATCGGCATGAGCGAACCGGAGTCCGGCTCCGACCTGGCCGGCGTGCGCACCAGGGCGCGGCGCGTCGACGGAGGCTGGTCGCTGACCGGCACCAAGGTTTGGACGTCGGGCGCACACCTCGCGCACGCGTTCATCGTGCTCGCCCGCACAACGCCACCGGATCCAGAGCACCGGCATGCCGGGTTGAGCCAATTCATCGTCGACCTGCGCGGGCCCGGCGTCGAAGTGCGCCCGATCGTCTCGATGAACGGCGCCCACCACTTCAACGAGGTGATACTCGATGAGGCGTTCGTCCCCGACGACATGGTGTTCGGCGCAATCGGCGACGGCTGGCGGCAGGTGACTTCCGAGCTGAGCTTCGAGCGCAGCGGACCCGAGCGGTACCTGTCGACCTTCGTCCTGCTGGCCGCCTGCGCCGACCGGATGGCGGCGAACGCCATTCCCCGCAACGCGGATCTGGGGAGGCTCGTTGCGCGGGTCACCGGCCTGCACCACATGTCCACCGCGGTGGCCGGCGCGTTGGAACGGCGCGAGCCGGCCGACATCCCCGCCGCCCTGGTAAAGGTGCTCGGCACCAGCACCGAAGGCGACATCGCCGAGTTTGCCGACCTGCAGGACTCCCCCGATCGGATCTTCGCGGACTTGGTGCGTGCCGCCGTGGACCAGCGGCCCGGGTTTACCCTGCGCGGCGGCACCAACGAGGTGCTTCGCGGAGTCATCGCCCGCGGATTGGGGCTGCGGTGAGCGCCCGGCCGTCCGTCGACGAAGCGTTGGCCGACATGATGGGTGCCGTCTTTGCCGGTCACCGCGAAAAGCTCGCGGGCGCAACGCTCGTCGAGCGGGGCTCTGATCTGTGGCGCCAGCTCGCCGAACTCGGTCTTCTGCGCCTCACCGGTGCGGTCGAGCACGGCGGCAGCGGGGCCGGGTGGTACGAGGCGGCCGAACTCCTGAAGGCGTCGGTGCGCAGCGGTATCCGGATCCCACTGGCGGAGCACGACTTGTTGGCATGCTGGCTCCTGGAGGCCAACGGGTCGGCCGCCGACGGCGCGGCGCGGACGGTCTGCGTCGTCGACACGCACGGCGTCGCGACGGAGGTGCCGTGGGCGAGCATGGCCGAACGGGTAGTGGTCGTATGGCGCGCCGACGGACAATATCGCGTCACCGACGTTGCCCCCGAAAGGCTCAGCATCACCCCCGGCGTCAATCTGATCGGTGAGCCACGCGACACCGTGGCTGCCGAGCTCTCCGGCTTACAGGGAAAAACAATCGGCCCGACCCTTCTGCGCCAGCTGCGGCTGAAGTCAGGGTTGGTGCGGGCGATCCAGGTGTGCGCCGCCCTCGACGAGATACTGCAGCTGTGCATCGAGCACGTCAGCTCGCGAACCCAGTTCGGGCGCCCGCTGTCGAAATTCCAGGGCGTTCAGCACCTGGTCTCCGACATTGCCGCCGAGGCCGCGCTCGCCAGGGCCGCAACCGAGGCGGCGTTGACGGCCGGCGTCACGGCGGAGTGGTCGAGCCCGACGCTGGAATTCCTTGTGGCCGCGGCGCGTTCGTGTGCGGGCTACGCGGCATCCGTGGTGGTCAGAAACGCCCACCAAGTGCACGGCGCCATCGGCACCACCCGTGAGCACCGCCTGCATGAATTCACCAGGGCTGCGCTCGCGTGGCGATCGGAGTTCGGTTCGATGCGTTACTGGGACGACGTCGTCACCGACGCCGCAATGCACGCGAGCGCCGGGGGCTTGTGGAGCCTCATTACCGAGTGACACGGACGGTGTTCCACTGATCGGGCGGTCGCGGTGCCGCCGCGGTCACAATGGGGTTTGATTCGATGCCATGAACAACGACGTCACGCTGTCGGAACTGCAGGAGTTCATCGGCGAGTTCTGGTACCACTACGACGAGGCCCACTACGACGAGCTTGCGGTTAGATACGCCCATGACGTGCGCTACGTGACTAGAAGCGATTCGGGCGCAAGCCCTTTCGAGGAACTGATGTCGCCCGAACTCAACGGCCGCGATGCGGTGATGGACTGGCTGTCCGAGCACCGCAAGCAGAGCCCGTACCCACTGCGACACCACGCCACCAACATCCACCGCACCGGGACCGACGGTGCGATCACCCGGGCGCGGTTCTACATCCTCGTCAACCAGATCGCCAACTTCGTGCCGTTCGCGGTGTCCAGCGGGGTCGTCAACGTCGGCGTGCGGCGCGGCGCAGACGGACTGCAATTCACGGAGATGGACGTGGTTCTGGATGCGACGAACTCGGTCCTGCTGGCCGACCTGCATGCCGACAGCACCGCACCGTCATGACCGCCGGCGACGCATTCTCCGGCGGCGTCGCCGTCATCACCGGGGCTGGATCAGGGATCGGTGCCGGTTTGGCGCGGCACGCCCACCGGTTGGGCATGACCGTGGTGCTCGCCGACATCGACGCCGACGGGATCGCAGCGCTGCGCGGCGAACTGCGCGCGGCCGGCGGCACGGCCGTCGACATCGTCTGCGACGTGCGTGATCCCGAGGCGGTGCAGGACCTCGCGGACCGGGTTTATCGGGATTTCGGCGCGGTGCGGCTGCTGGTGAACAACGCGGGGATCGAACAGTTCGGCTATCTGTGGGACACGCCGGTGACGAGTTGGCAGCGCGTCGTCGACGTCAACATCAGCGGAGTCTTCTACGGCGTGCGGGCATTTCTGCCGAAAATGATGTCCGTCGACGAGCAGGCGTGGGTGTGGAACGTTGCGTCGGTCGGCGCCGTCGTGGCAATGCCGTTGCAGACGCCTTACATCGTGAGCAAGCACGCCGTGCTCTCGATGACCGAATGCCTCTGCACCGAGGTTCAATTGGCGGGACACGACCACCACATACATGTGCAGGCGGTGTTGCCCGGACCGGTGGTGTCGAACATCTTCGAATCCGCGGGCGGCGTCGATGCCACGGAGGCCGCCGATGTCGGCGCCGCCGAGACGCATCGCGCGGCCATGCTGGACATCAAAGCGGTGGGGATGGACCCATTGGCGGCCGCCGAGACGCTGTTCCAACAGGCCGCCGAGGACCGATTCTACCTGCTCACCCATCCCCAAGTCGGGGCGGCGATGGCGGAGCGCGCGGAAGTGCTTGCCACGCAACGACCCCCGGCACTGCGCACGGAACGCCGGTTCGGTGCCGACCAGCTCTGAGGCGGGGACCTGCGGACTGGACCCCGATGCCGCCGCTCGCATCGCTTCGTTCGGTGACATCCCACCGATGCGCCAGCGCGGGCTCGCGGCGGTGCGCGCCGCGCTCGAATCCGCGCCACCGCCCGAGTCGATGGCCGAGATGGCCGCCGTCACGGAAGAAGCCATTCCCGGTCCCGCCGGCGACCTCCCGGCACGGGTCTACCGTCCCGACACCGGGAGCGCCGGACCCGTGCTGGTGTATTTGCACGGCGGCGGGCTCGTGATGGGGTCGAACCGCTCGTTCGAGCCCCTGGCCCGTGAGCTGGCTGCGGCGTCGGCGGCCACCGTCGTAGCGGTCGACTACCGCCTGGCCCCGGAGTGGCCGCCGCCCGCGCAGTTCGACGATGCGTACGCCGCGACGCAATGGGTGTCACGGAACGCCCGCCATCTCCGGGTCGACCCCGAAAGACTCGGGGTGATCGGCGACAGCGCCGGTGGCGCACTGGCGGCCGGCGTCGCGCTCGCCGCCCGTGATCGCGGCGGGCCGCCGATCCGAACGCAGGTGCTGCTTTATCCAGGCCTGGACCGCGACATGACGGCTCCGTCGGTCACCTCCTTGGCCGACGCCCCGATGCTCACCCGCGATGACATCGACTACATGCACTCCCTGGTCGACGGGGATGCGGGTGCGCCCAGCAGCCCATACCTGGTTCCCGCATACGCATCCGAGCTCGCCGGGCTCCCTCCGGCCATCGTCGTCACCGCGGAGTGCGACCCGATCCGGGATTGGGGTGAGCGGTATGCGAATCGGCTGCGGGACGCCGGCGTGCAGACCACCCTGACCCGTTATCCCGGGATGTGCCACGGATTTCTGATGCGTTCCGATGCCACGGCGCGGGGCCGGCTGGCCATCGCCGAGATCGGCGCGCTACTACGGGCCAAGTTCGGCCATCCGGTCGAAGTTTTGACGTCCCGGTGACCGGGTCACCGCCGCGCGCATCGCCACCACGCCGCCCACAATCAGACCACGAACTTCCAGAGGAGACAGCTGATGCTCACCGACGACCGGCGGATGGAGCTTTCCGACGTGTTACGGCCGGCCGCGCCGCCGCGCGAGATCGACAACGTCTATACCGACGATCAGCGCGAACGCCTGCTCGACGTGGTACGCACCGAAGGGCCGTGGCGGTTGATCATCGCGCAACACTTCGCGTCACCCGATGAGCTGATCGCCACCATGAGCGGCCTTTTCCCAGAAGGCTTCACCCCATCGCTCGACCTGTTCCTGACCCCGACCTTCCGCGGCTACCTCGCCAATTACGGTGCGGTGCTCTACCCCGAGCTGTACGACTGCTTTTACAACGCGCGGTTCCTCGAGATGGCTAAAAGCTACTGGAACGCCCAGTACGCCAAGCCGCAGCTGATGCTCTTCAACATCAACGGGCCCTGTGCCAACCGCGACCCGGGACATCTGGACTCGCCGAGCTTTCGCGGCGTGCGTCATGAGAACGCGCCGACCTGGCTCACCAGCGTGATGGGCAAGTCCGGCCTGTTCGGCGAGTACCTGATCAAGATGGCGCAGGTGATCACTTGGTTCTCGCTCGATCCCGGGAGCGGATTCACCTACTGGCCCGACGGGCCGCTCAAGGCCCCCAAACGCGTGTTGCCGCCGATCAACAACCGTGGCGTGGTGGTGCAGAACGAAATGATGGTGCATCGCGGCGAAGCGAACGGACCACTCGAACAACAAGTTCCGGCCGGATTGTCGTTCGACACCGTCTTTTCCGGTGACCCCGGTGATCGGCATCAATGGTTGCTCAAGAACGGCGACGAGGTGATCGCCCGCCACCCCACCGGCCAACTGCGGTTCCTGGTGCACTGGTCCGCAGAGGTGTTCACCGACCATGACGAGCTGAAGAAGAACATGGAGGGCTCGCACGACCTGACGATCGAGAAGGCCATCGACATCATGGTCGACGACCTCAACGGCAGGGGCATCAAGCTCGACATTCCCAGTGAGCCATTGCACGACCCGGCGTTCATCGGCGCGCTCAACGCCGGCTATGACTTGGGCGGCCCCGCCGTCTACCCCGAAGAGGCGCCCATCAGCGCATTCCAGCTCGCATGACGGACCACCTCACCGCCGAACGTCGACCTGTCTGCACGGAAACTCCTTCACCGCCACCATAATTCGACGGCCGGCGGAATAAGGGTCAAACAGTTTCGTCGACGATCGCCAAACCGCCACGCCGTACGGCCTCGAGCATCGACCCCTGCAACGCCGAACACGCCAGGAACACGCCGCGACCGCCGGGCGTGGAAATCCTCTGTGCTTCGGCCCGCTCGACGCACCGGGCCGTCGCATCGGCGTTCCACTGCACGCTGGTCTGATTCCAGCTACTTTTGCGAGCCAGTACCTGCGCGCCGCACCTCCGGCACCAAACGGGGCACATCGGCATCTCGTCGAGGCGATTGTCCTGCCGGACAGGCGAATCGAGCGGCATCACACTAACCGGCACCCTGCGCGGCCATGTTGGCCTCGACCTCTTTCATCCACGCCTCGTAGGGCCGGGTGGTGTCGAGCTCGAACTCGAAGCGGTCCACCATGTCCGGTTGGACGTCGGCGGCGTCGACGTAGAACTGCTGATACCAGCGACGTAACTGGTAGACCGGCCCGTCCTCCTCGACCAGAAGCGGGTTGTCGATGCGCGCTTTGTGCCGCCAGATCTGCACGTCCTGCTCGAACCCGATCTTGACGAAGTCGCCCAGGCTGATCGCGGTCTTCAGCGCCTCATCGCCAGGCAACTTGTCCGACTTCTTGACGATGATGCCGTATTGCAGCACAAAGGAATTCGAGTCGATCGGATAGTGGCAGTTGATCAGGATCGTCTTGGCGTCGCCGTCGGTGTAGTGGTAGGTCAAGTCGTCGATCATGAACGACGGCCCATAGTAGGACGCCACCGACGTGGTCCCCAGCATCGTGGTCCCCTCGGGGCTACCGATGTCGGGTCGGCTCCCGCCGTTCATGTACTGGGTGGCCACCTGCCCCTCGAAGATGTTCTTGAAATAGGTGGGCAACGAGCCGTGGATGTAGAAGAAGTGGGCCATGTCCACCACGTTGTCGATGATCTCGCGACAGTTGCTGTGCACGACAGTGGTGTACCAGTGCCAGTCGGTCCACTCGTCGCTGGTGGCACCCTCGATGCGCGGGATCGTGACCTCCGCGGGCGGCGGTTTTCGTTCCGGGTCGTTCCACACGAACAACATCCCGTCCTGCTGCAGCGTGGTCCACGCCGCGGTGCGCGCCAACTTCGGCGTCCGCCGGCTGTAGGGCACCTGCTTGCACCGCCCGTCACCGCCCCAGCGCCAGTCGTGGAACGGGCAGGCGATCTCGTCGCCCTTGATTTCGCCCTGCGAGAGATCACCGCCCATGTGCCGGCAGAAGGCGTCAAGGACGTTGATGGTGCCGTTCGCGCTGCGGAAGACAACGAGCTTTTGTCCGAAGGCGTTGACGGCGTGCGGCTTCCCATCACCGAAACCCCGAGTCAGGCCCAGGCAGTGCCAGCCGCGGGCGAACCGCGTCGGAACGGCCTGCGCTTCAATCAGCCGAACTTCGTCGACCTCGGACTGCGTCGTCATAGGGATGATTAAACTCCCGTCGCTCCGTTTGCGGAGCCGCTTGTTCCCACTGATCAGGACGGCTCTTCCGTTGCCGGGCGGCCTGGGCATACGGTTTTGCGCGTGAACCCCCAGAGCGCGACGATCCCCGCCGGGCTACCCGTGGCCGATATGACGGTCGACCTGCTGGTGGTCGGGTCCGGGACCGGCATGGCCGCGGCACTGGCCGCCCACGAACTCGGGCTGTCGGTGCTGATCGTGGAGAAGTCGTCGTACGTGGGCGGGTCCACTGCCCGGTCGGGCGGCGCGTTGTGGCTACCCGTCAGTCCCATTCTGCGAGACGCCGGCGCCGGGGACTCCCCCGAGCGCGCCGTCGCGTATCTGGACTCGGTGGTGGCGGGTTCGGCCCCGCCACAGCGATCGGCCGAATTCGTGGCCCACGTCCCGGCGACGGTCGACATGCTGCGCCGAGCGACCCCGCTGCGGCTGTTCTGGGCCCGCGACTACTCCGACTACCACCCCGAGGAGCCGGGTGGCAGCGCGGCGGGCCGGACGTGCGAATGCCACCCGTTCGACACCTCGATCCTCGGCCGGTACCGCGCCCGCTTGCGCCCCGGCGTGCTCGAGGCCGGTGTCTCGATACCGACGACGGGCGCCGACTACCGGTGGATGAACCTCGTGGCCCGGGTGCCGCGCAAGGGCATCCCGACGTTCGGCAAGCGGGTGGCCCAGGGCTTCGGCGGGAGGCTGATCGGTCGGCGCTACGCAGCGGGCGGCCAGGGTCTGATGGCCGGGCTGTTCGCGGGGGTGCTGCGCGCCGGCATCCCGGTGTGGACCGACTGCCCGCTCGTCCGCCTGCAAGGCGACGGGCAGCGGGTGACTGGCGCGGTCGTCGACCATGACGGGCGCGAGGTGACGATCACCGCCCGGCGCGCAGTGGTGCTGGCAACGGGCGGTTTCGACCACAGCATGGACATGCGGTGGAAGTTCCAGTCCGAGTCGCTGGGCGCCAATCTGAGCCTGGGGGCCCAATCCAATACGGGCGACGGCATTCGCGCGGGGCAGGAATTCGGCGCCGATATCGCTTTGATGGATCAAGCCTGGTGGTTTCCCGCCATCGCGCCCCTGCCGGGCAAGGCGCCGGCGGTAATGCTGGCCGAACGTTCACTGCCCGGAAGCCTCATCGTCGACCAAAACGGCCACCGATTCGCCAACGAGTCCGCGGACTACATGTCGTTCGGCCAGCGGCTGCTCGAGCTGGAGCGGTCGGGCAGCCCCGTGGACGCGATGTGGATCGTGTTCGACCAGCAGTACCGCAACAGTTATGTCTTTGGCGCCGAACTGTTCCCGCGCATGCGCATCCCGCAAGCCTGGTACGACGCGGGCATCGCGGTGCGTGCGGACAACCTCGGCGAGCTGGGTGCCCGGATGAACGTGTCGGTGCCGGAATTCCGCGAGACGATGACGCGGTTCAACCAAAACGCCGCCGCCGGTGAGGATCCCGACTTCGGCCGGGGGCGCAGCGCCTACGACCGCTACTACGGCGACCCCACGATCAAGCCGAACCCCAATCTGCGCCCGTTGGTCAACGGCCCGTTCTACGCCGTGAAGATGGTGCTCAGCGACCTGGGCACGTGCGGCGGACTGAAGGCCGACCAGCGCGCACGGGTGCTCCGCGAGGATGGAAGCGTGATCGCCGGCCTGTACGCGATCGGCAACACCGCCGCCAACGCGTTCGGCACGACGTACCCGGGCGCGGGGGCGACGATCGCGCAGGGCCTGGTGTACGGCTTCATCGCGGCCCGCGATGCGGCGGCGCGGGACGCGACGCGCTAGCGGCGATCGCGAGGGCGGCGAAGCCGGGCGAAGCGGGTCGCCGCCATCAGGATCAGTCCGCTTTGCGTTTGGCCTCGACCTGCTTCTCGACCTCACGCCAGTAGCCGGGCATCGGGCGCGGCTGCCCGAAGCCCCCCTTCGCCGCCTTCTTCAGAATGGCGTCCGCCCCGTCGATGTCCTTCATCAGTTCGAGCGCGAATTCGCGCTCCGCGGCGTAGTACTTGGCCGCCCAGCGAAGCGCGATCACCGAATACGCCCATGCGGGTTGGGCCTCGGCGCCGTCGGCGTCCTCAACCGCCTTGCGGTGCCTGGCCTCGGCGTAGGCGACGTGTTCGGCGAGCAGCTCCTTGAGCCGGGCCGGGTTGCTGAGGTGACCAAACGTCACCCGCAGCAGGACGCTGTGCTTGAGCACCGGGGGGTCCACCGGGGCGTTGTTGGTCCAGTCGGTGACGGCGGCCATCCCGGCCGGCGTGATCCTGTAGAGCCGGCGGCTGCGCGGGCCCTCGTCGCGCTCAACGCGTGAGGTCACCAGGCCCAGCCCCTCGAGCTTCTTCAGCTCGGTGTAGATCTGGCTATACGACGGACTCCAGTAGTACAGATCGACGCTCCAGTCGATCCACTTTTTCAGGTCGTAGCCGGAGACCTCCTCCTCGTAGGACATCATGCCCAGCAGCGCCCAACTCGTGGCGGCAAGCGCCGCCTTCGACTGGCCGGTAGGGTCCGGTTCGGAGGCCACGGCGCAAGGTTAACAACCCGCGACGAGGATCTGTTTGACGCGGACCGCTGGGCGGGATGCAGTGTGGTGGGCGATGGTCGCAAGGGATACAGCCGGTCCCCGGGCATGCGTGATGGGCTTTGGAGGAAACCACCATGAAATTCGCGTTCCCCCTGCCCCACATGGTGCGCCTGCCGGCGATGACGCAACCCTGGGAGGCCGCGGTCACGGGGCCCGACCAGACCCGCATGGTCAAGTGCGCCGACCGGTGGGGCTACGACATGATCGCCGTCCCCGAACATCTCGTCATCCCCACCGAGCACGTCGAGCTGTCCGGGCCGCACTACCTGCACTCGACGGCCGCCCAGGCCTACATCGCCGGCGCGACCGACCGGGTCGCCGTCAATTCCTGCGTCACCATCCTGCCGTTGCACCAGCCGATCGCCCTGGCGAAGGCGCTGGCCACCGCGGACTGGATGAGCGGGGGCCGGATGATGGTTACGTTCGGGGTCGGCTGGCTGGCAAGGGAATTCGAGCTCCTCGGGGTGCCGTTCGGCGAAAGGGGACGCATCGCCGACGAATACCTGGCGGCCATCGTGGAGCTGTGGACCAGTGACACCCCGCGATTCGAGGGCCGCTACGTGTCGTTCGACGGCATCGCGTTCGAGCCGAAACCGGTTCAAAAGCCCCACCTTCCGATCTGGATCGGCGGAGACGCCGATGCCGCGCTGCGCAGGGCGGCCAGGTACGCGTCCGGCTGGTGGCCGTTCCTGACGCCACCCGAACAGATCGCCGACAGGCTCGACTACCTCAAATCCCAGCCGTGCTATGACGGCCGGCCGTTCGAGGTGATGTACGGGCTGAGCACGAACCGGGTCGGTGAGGGACACGTCGCACGCGACGACCCGGCCGGACGGCCCGGCATGAGCGCCGACGAGATCGTCGACCGGTTGGGCTGGCTCGCCGGCCAGGGCGTGACGGTCAGCGCCGTACCCATCCCCGCCGTCGGCGGCGTCGACGAATACCTCGACTACGCGCAGTGGGTGATCGAGGAGATCAAGCCCAAAGTGGCCGGACCGATCACCTGATCGTCAACCCGCGCTTGCGCACCCACCACACCGCGGTGGCCGTGCCGAAGACCCAGACGCCCACGGCTATCGCCAGGTGCACGAAGCTCTTGGTGTCGCGACCGAACACCGGCCAGATCATCGCGGGGAGCTTCGTCCAAAGCACCTTGTGCTCGACCCCGTTCATCGGGTCGGCAATGTAGTACAGCGCGTACGGAAGGGTCAGCACCGTCAGCCAGCTGCCCGTGCGGCGCCGGTTGCCGCGCTGCCGCCAGCGCCGGATCAGCGGCTCGACGCTGACCGGATGCAGCACCGAGATCAGGTTGCCGATCCCCAGCCAGGAAACGATGGGCACGGCGACGGTAGGGATCGTGATCCCCAGCCGCCCAGGCGTTTCCAGGCACAGCGTCAACGCCATGGCCGCCAGCAAGGTGGGCAGCCCGACGATCGCAAGCAGGGCGAGGTTCTTGATCAGCAGGATTCGCCAGAACGGCATGCCGTCGGACAGGCCCGCCAGGACGCGATAGTGATCGGCGCCGAAGAGGTTGGTGGTGGTGACGTCGGCCAGCACCCACGATGAAAAGTAGGTGCCAATCAAAATCACCCAGTCGGTGTGGTGGCGGCCGATGGTCAGCGGCTGCACCAGTAGCCATGCCGCGGCGAAGATGATGTTGGCGACCACCCCCATCAGCCACGTGCGGGGCGCGGTGAACGCCCACCGGATCTCCGCGCACACCGCCGCCAGGCCCGGCTTCTCGAAGTCCTTGGCAGCCCGCCGGGCGGCGTCGGGCCGGGGCGCCGACGCGCGCACGGCGGCGCGCAACGCGGCACGCGCGCGCGGGTGCATCGGCCGCTGCATCTCGGTGGCGATCAACTCACGTGCTCCTGGCAATCGATCGATCAGCGCGTGGTCGAAAACTTCATGCCAGGCAGGATAGCGACATGAACCGCAAGCGTGTCGTCATTGCCGGGCTTGGAGACGCGGGTGTCCTGGCCGCGATCCGGCTGTCCGGGCACGCCGACGTCGTCGGCATCTCCGTCAAGCCCGCGCTGGTCAGCGGCCAGGAACTCGGCGTTCGGCTCTCGCGCCCGGACGATTGGGCCCGCGATTACTGGATTCCGTTCGACCGGTTCCGGCGCCTGGACCGGGTGCGGACGGTGCAGGCCCGGCTGACCAGCGTGGACCTGGCCGCCCGCACCGTCCTGGGCAAACGCGCCGACGGGGCGGAGCTCGCCGAGGAGTACGACGCGCTGATCATCGCGACCGGGGTCAGTAACGGCTTCTGGCGCCGGCCGACGCTGCAATCGGCGACGGAGGTCGGGGCGGAGCTGCGCGCCGCGCACGACCGGCTGGCGGCCGCCGGTTCCGTCGTCGTCGTGGGCGGCGGCGCGGCGGCGGTGAGCAGCGCGCTCAACATGGCCACCACGTGGCCGGACAAGCGGATCGACCTGTACTTCCCCGGATCGCGCGCCTTGGGTGAGTACCACCCACGAATTTGGGACCGGATTCGCGGCCGGCTCACCGCCCTGGGCGTGGGCATCCACCCCGGCCACCGCGCCGTCCTGCCCGACGCCTTCGCGGGCGACGAAATCACGGGTGACCCGGTGTCCTGGAGCACCGGACAACCCCCGGCCTACGCCGACGCCGTGCTGTGGGCGATCGGGCGGGTGCGCCCCAACACCGATTGGCTGCCGCGCGAGCTGCTGAACGAGGACCGGTTCGTACGCGTGACCCCAGAACTGCGCGTCCCGGGGCACCCGGCTGTCTTCGCGGTCGGCGACGTCGCGGCGACCGATCCGCTGCGGAGCTCGGCCCGCAACCGCGGAGATGCGTTGGTGGCCCGCAATGTCCGGGCCGAACTCAGCGGCGGGCGGCTCGAGACCTACCGTGCGCCGACGCGGCGGTGGGGTTCGCTGGTGGGTATCCAACCCGACGGGCTGGAAGTGTTTCTGCCCACCGGGCACGCGTTCCGATTTCCGTTGTGGTCGGTCGAGCGGGTGGTGATGCCGTGGATCGTGCGCTGGGGCATGTATCGCGGTGTGCGGGAGAACAATCCGCTCGGCTGAGATCAGGCGCCGTTGAGCAGCAGCATGAGCCCGTAATCCATGTGGATCTGCTGGTGGCAATGCAGCAGCGACAGGCCGGGCTGGTCGGCGACGAAGTCGACGTCCATGCTCTGGTAGCCACCCAGCATCGCGACGTCCTTGCGCACGCCGGCCGTCGGCGTGCCGGCGAAGTGGGTGATTTCGAATGTGTGCCGGTGCAGGTGCATTGGGTGCAAGTCGTCGCTGGCATTGCGGAAGCGCAGCCGGTAGCGCTTGTCGCGCTGCACATTGAGCACGGGTTGGTTGGTGTCCATGGAAAACGGTGTGCCGTTGAACGTCCACACGTTGAACCCGTTGTCAGCGGCGTTGCGCTTCTCGATCAGCAGCTCGATGGTGTGATCGGGTGGCGGGGCCGGCGCCGGGTTGGGCGGCGCGAACAGCCGGTAATCCCACTTGGACGGCGGGGGCGTCGCCCACTGCGGATCCCCGCCGCGCCCGGCATATTCGACGACGACGCCCATGCCGTGGCCGCGGTCATCGTCGGACAGGTCGCCCAGCACCCACACCCCGGGGTTCTCCATGGTGACCACCGCCGAAATGCGTTCGGCCGCACCGAGCCACAGCACGGGCACCGGCGCCGGGTTGGGAACGGGATTGCCGTCCAGCGCAACCACGTTGAAGGTGTGCCCGGGCAACGCCAAGCTGCGGGTCTCGGTGGCGCTGCCGTTGAGGACGTGCAGCAGAACCTTTTCGCCGGTCCGCACGCGGATGGGATCGCCGTGGCCGAGCATCCGGCCGTTGACGGCGAACGCGCCGTAGCCGACCTCGAAGCCGCGGGGTTCGCCACGGGCCAGCGAGGCCGCCATCGACGACTCCCCCCTGGCTTTGAGCTCCGGGTCCTCGTCGCCGGCCAGGAATTCACTGGCCATGTCGCCGCCGCGGCTGAACGCGGGCTCGAATTCCTTCAGCGTCAGGAAGACCTCTTGGTCATAGGCCCCGGGGTTCTGCCTGGGCTCGATGTAGACGGGGCCGACGAGTCCGGTGTACTGACCGCGGGACAGGTCGGATCGCGGCACCACATGGGTGTGGTAGAAGCGGAAGCCCGCCGGGCCGGGGACGAAGGAAATCCGCCGCATGCCGTGCGCGGGGATGTAGGGCGTGCCCTCCTCGGCGGAGCCGTCGACGTCGACGCCGACGTGCTGGCCGTGCCAGTGCAGCTGCTCGGGGGAATCGGTGTCGTTGAAGACGTCCACCGTCGTCCGCTGACCCTCTTTGAAGCGCAGCAGCGGGCCCGGAAACTGGCCGTTGTAGGTCAGGGTCGACACGACGTGACCAGGCGCCAATTCGACTGCCCCCGTGCCGATTCGCAGCGTGTAATCGGCCTTGGCGCCGGGTGGAGCTGGCCGTGCGCACGCGCCCCCGCTAGCGGCGAGCGCGGCCAGGCCGCCCCACTTGAAGAAGTCACGCCTAGCGAGCGACACGTCATCGCCCCCGCGGGTAAGCGTCGAGAACGGGCAGGAGGAAGTCGATGCGCTCGTCCAATTCGCTTGCCACCCTCTCGAATTCGCGGTAGCCGCCGGCCGACGGATCGGGCAGGCTCCAGTGCATCGTCGTCGCCAGGTGGTGGCCGCGCGCGTACTCGCGGACCTTGTCGCACAGCGTGATCACGCAGTCGAAGCGACGCCGCGCCACCGCGGTCAACGGTTGCGGCCGCTGCGCTGCGAGGTCGACCCCGTACCGGTCGCGCATGATGCGAATCGCGTCGCGGTGCAGGTGCGGTTTGGGATGGCTGCCGGCGCTGGCGGCGCGGATGCGGCCCTGGCCCCGTCGCCGAAGCAGCGCCTCGGCCATCGGCGAGCGCGCGCTGTTGCCGGAACACAGGAACAGCACCGAGCGCGCCGCCGGCTTGGCGGCAGGAGTCGGCGCCAGCGCCGGGTGCAGCGCCAGGGCCGACTCGCGGAACGCCCCCGCGCAGCCCGTCAGGTTCAGCCGGTAGTAGGTGTCGCGACCGTCGAAACTGCTGCGCCGTGCGTCGACGAGGCCGGCCGAGCGCAGCAGCCCCAAGTGATACGAGATCAGGTTCTGCGGCTCGTCGACGGCGGCAGCCAGTTCCCGCACCCGGAGGTCGCTGCCCGCCAATTCGGTCAGCAGCGCCCAGCGCACCGGGTGCGACGCCATTCGCATCAGCGACGGAACCGCCGTCTTGCTCGCCGCCATCCCAGCAGACATTACATCAAACTATTTTGATAGGTTGGCCGCTGCGTGCGCGGTGAGGAGACCGATTGGCCGACAAGAACTCCGGCGAGCTTCGCCGAAGCCTGGGTTTGTTCGACGCGGTGACGATCGGGCTCGGCTCGATGATCGGCGCCGGGATCTTCGCTGCGCTCGGCCCGGCCGCGCGCGCCGCGGGCTCGGGCCTGCCGCTGGGCCTGGCGGTGGCCGCGGTGGTGGCCTACTGCAATGCCACCTCGTCCGCGCGCCTGGCCGCCCGCTACCCCGCCTCCGGCGGCACCTATGTTTACGGCCGCGAGCGGCTGGGCGACTTCTGGGGATATCTGGCGGGGTGGGGCTTCGTCGTCGGCAAGACCGCCTCGTGCGCCGCGATGGCCCTGACCATCGGCTCCTACGCGTGGCCCGCGCACGCGCACCCGGTCGCCGTAGCCGCCGTGGTGGCGCTGACCGCGGTGAACTACGCCGGGGTGCGGAAGTCGGCCTGGCTGACCCGCGTCATCGTCGCGCTCGTCCTCGCCGTGCTGGCCGCGGTGGTCGTCGCCGCGTTCACGTCCGCAGCGGGCGACGCGGTACACGTCCGCCCGGCGGGGAGCACCGTCGGCGGGGTGATTCAGGCCGCGGGGCTGTTGTTCTTCGCCTTCGCTGGCTACGCGCGCATCGCCACCCTGGGCGAGGAGGTGCGCGACCCGGCGCGCACCATCCCCCGCGCGATACCGCTCGCCCTCGCCATCGCCCTGGCCGTCTACGCGCTGGTGGCCGTGGCCGCGCTCTCGGTGCTCGGGCCGCGGCGCCTCGGTCAGGCGACGGCGCCGCTCGTCGACACGGTGCGGGCCGCCGGGACGGCCTGGCTGGTTCCCGTCGTCCAGGTGGGGGCTGCCGTGGCGGCACTGGGCTCCCTGCTGGCGCTGATCCTGGGCGTCTCGCGGACCACGCTGGCCATGGCCCGTGACCACCACCTGCCGCACGCTCTCGCAAGCGTGCACCCGCGGTTCGGGGTCCCCCACCGCGCCGAACTGCTGATCGGCCTCGTGGTGGCGGTCCTGGCCGCGACCGCCGACCTGCGCGGCGCCATCGGGTTCTCCTCGTTCGCCGTGCTCATCTACTACGCCGTGGCCAACGCCTCCGCGTTCACCCTCGAGCCCGACGAGGGCCGCCCGCACCGCGCGATCCCGGTGCTCGGATTGGTCGGGTGTGTCGTCTTGGCGTTCGCGATGCCGCTCTCGTCGGTGCTGTCGGGCGTGACGGTGCTGGGGTTGGGCGTCGCCGCCTACGCGATTCGGCTCGTCCGCGCGAAGTGAGGGTGGCGCGCTGATTCGATAAGTGCTTATATAGAAGAATGTCGAATCAACAGGTGGCATGCTGCCCGACCCTGGGGACGGCCGCGATGGCCGAGTCCCAGGCCGCCGAGCTGGCGACGATGTTCAAAGCCCTGGGCGACCCCGTGCGCCTGAGGTTGTTGAGCCTGATCGCCAGCCACCCCGGCGGCGAGGCCTGCGTCTGCGAGATTTCGGCGACCTTCGACCTTTCGCAGCCGACGATTTCCCATCACCTCAAGTTGCTGCGCTCGGCCGGGCTGCTGGACTGCGAGCGACGCGGCACCTGGGTGTACTACTGGGTGATTCCCGCCGCGCTGCAGCAACTTTCGTCGGTCTTGAAGCCATGAGCACGCCGACGTCCACCGCAGCCGCGGCAACGGCCCGGCTCCCTGTCATCGACCGGTTCCTGCCGATATGGATCGGTGCGGCGATGGCCGCAGGCGTGTTGCTTGGACGCATCGTTCCCGGGCTCGGAACGGCGCTGAGCGCGGTTGCGGTGCAAGGGGTTTCGCTGCCGATTGCGGTCGGCCTGTTGGTCATGATGTATCCGGTGCTGGCCAAGGTCCGCTACGACCGGCTCGACGAGGTCACCGCCGACCGCAAGCTGATGGTGTCCTCGGTGTTGCTCAATTGGGTGATCGGTCCCGCGGTGATGTTCACGCTGGCCTGGTCGCTGCTGGCGGATCTGCCCGAGTACCGCACCGGCCTGATCATCGTCGGGCTCGCCCGCTGCATCGCGATGGTCATCATCTGGAACGACCTGGCCTGCGGGGACCGCGAGGCAGCGGCCGTGCTGGTCGCACTCAATTCGCTGTTCCAGGTGGTCATGTTCGCCGCCCTGGGCTGGTTCTACCTATCGGTGCTGCCCGGGTGGTTGGGCCTGCCCCAAACCGGCATCCACGTCTCGCCATGGCAGATCGCCAAGGCGGTGCTCATCTTCCTCGGCATCCCGCTGCTCGCCGGGTACCTGTCTCGGCGGCTGGGCGAACGGATCCGGGGCCGCGACTGGTATGAGATGCGGTTTATCCCCCGCATCGGGCCGTGGGCGCTGTACGGGTTGTTGTTCACCATCGTGATTCTGTTTGCGCTGCAGGGCCATGCGATCGCGTCCCGGCCGGGGGACGTGGCCCGCATCGCCATTCCGCTGCTGGCCTACTTCGCGATCATGTGGGCGGGCGGGTACGGCCTCGGCCTGCTGCTGCGGCTCGGCTATGCCCGCACCGCCACGCTGGCATTCACCGCCGCCGGGAACAACTTCGAACTGGCCATCGCGGTGGCCATCGCGACCTACGGCGCCACGTCGGGGCAAGCCCTCGCCGGGGTTGTCGGACCACTGATCGAGGTGCCCGTGCTGGTTGGGCTGGTCTACGTTTCGCTTGCGCTGCGCGCCCGGCTGTTCCCGGCCGAGTCGACCCGAGGGACCCGCGCCGATGTCCGGTAAACCCAGCGTCCTGTTCGTCTGCGTGCACAACGCCGGACGCTCACAGATGGCCGCCGCCCTGCTGAGCACGATGGCCGACGGCCGCATCGAAGTCCGCTCGGCCGGAACGCAACCCGCCGACGAGGTCAACCCCGTTGCGATTGCCGCCATGGCCGAACGAGGCATCGACATCGCCGCCGCCGACCCGAAAATCCTCACCGGCGACGACGTGCGAACCAGCGACGTCGTCATCACCATGGGCTGCGGTGACACCTGCCCGTACTTTCCGGGAGTGTCCTATCGCGACTGGGACGTGCCCGACCCCGCCGGCCAGCCGCTCACCACGGTGCGCGCCATCCGCGACGACATCGCCCACCGCGTCGAGGCGCTGATCGCCGAACTCCTGCCCACCACCCCATAGCCCCGCACCGAAAGAAAGGACACCTCATGTCTCGTGTGCAACTCGCCCTCAACGTCGACGACCTCGGCCAGGCGATCGCCTTCTATTCCAAGCTGTTCGGCACCGAACCGGCCAAGGTCAAACCCGGATACGCGAACTTCGCGATCGCCGAGCCCCCGCTGAAGCTGGTGCTGCTGGAGAATCCCGGCCACGGCGGCAGCCTCAACCACCTCGGCGTGGAGGTCGCCACCAGTGACACCGTGCACGCCGAAATCGCCCGCCTCGCCGAAGGTGGGCTGGTCACCGAGGAGGAGCTCAACACCACCTGCTGCTTCGCCAGCCAGGACAAGGTCTGGGTCACCGGTCCCGGCGGGGAACGCTGGGAGGTCTACACGGTGATCGCGGACTCCGACACCTTCGGAGAAACCACCGACGAGCCCTGCTGCCAGGCCTAGGGGCACCGCCCGATTCCCCCGCGGGCCCAGCGGGAACACTGACCGGATGGCCGACCCGGGAGAAGACGCGTTCGAAAAGCTGGTCGCGGTGCTGAACTACCCGATGTACGTCGTCACGACGCGGGCCGACGGCGTCGCGGCGGGCTGCCTGGTCGGGTTCGCCAGCCAGACCAGCATTCACCCACCCCGATTTCTGGTCGGTCTGTCCCGGAAGAACCACACATTCCGGGTCGCCACCGAGGCGACTCACCTGGCGGTGCACGTGTTCGACCACGAGCACCTCGACATCGTCGAGCTGTTCGGCAGCCAAACCGGCGACAAGATCAACAAGTTCGACCGCTGCTCGTGGCACAGCGGTCCGGCGCGGATGCCCATCCTCGACGACGCGGCCGCATGGTTCGTCGGCGAGATTCTCGAGCGTTTCACGCTGGGTGACCACGTAGGGCATCTGCTCGCGCCGGTGGACGGCCGGCCCCCGCGGGAACTGGAAAGCTGGGTGTCATTCAGCGACGTTCAGCATCTGGAACCCGGCCACGAGGCGTAGCAGTGATCCCCCGGGTGGGCACCGTCGCCGGCATCACCGAACTCGCATCGTTCTACGCCGATCCCCCGCCGGGCGTGCGCGCCAACATGATCTTCAGCGCCGACGGCGCGGCCGCCTTCGGCGGTCGAGCCGGTCCGCTGTCGTGTCCCATCGACCAACAGCTGCTGAAAACCCTGCGCGGCTTCGCCGACGTCGTCCTGGTGGGCGCCGGCACCGCGCGCGCCGAGAACTACGGCCCGGTGCGGCTCCTCGACCCGGCCCGGACCGCACCGCCCCCGATCGCGGTGATCAGCCGCAGCGGCCGGCTCCCGTCGAGGCTGTTCGGCGACCCCGACCAGCCACCGATCGTGGTGACGTGCGCGCACGCAGCGGCGGCGCGAGACGAGTTCGGCGACGGTGGGCGGCACGTATTGGTGGCCGGCGAAGAATCCGTCGACGTGGCGCGGGCCGTCGCGCTGCTGCGCGCGCGGGGGCTGCACCGCATCCTGTGCGAGGGCGGCCCGACCGTGCTCGACGAGCTGGTGGAAGCCGACGCCGTCGATGAGATCTGCGTGACTTTGGCGCCCAAACTCGCCGCCAGCCAGCCGGTGGGCCAACGTCTCACCCCGTCGTCGCTGCCCGCACCGGTGACGATGCGCCTCGAACACGCGCTGGCTTGCGACGGTTACCTGTTCTTGAAATATCGCCGCTGATTCCGCTCGACATGCAGCCGACGGGACCGCTTCCTATGATGGAAATGCCCGGTTGCGCACTCGTATCGAATCGCCTGCGCGGCATCATTTTCAATTCCTCGCCGTCCACTTTCTCGAGCCACACAGAGGAGGACTATCGGCCAGGTGAGCAGCTCAAAAGACGACCATGACTACCGCAATCTGGCGGTCAACCGGCTGCGGCCCAGCGAACTTCAATGGGCGCTGAACCACGACGCCGTACACGGGATCGCGTACGCCTTCAAGAATCCCGTCGCCGTCGCCGAATCCATCGACGATCCGGACGACGACAGGATGACCTATCTGGTCCGCGTCAAGCGCGATGACCTGGCCAACGCGTTCGGCAAGATCAACGACTGGATCACCGAAAACCCCGGCCCCGCCGGGATGCAGGCGTTCGGATTCGTCCGCGCCCTGTCCCGCGAAGGGCTGACCGAACGCACCAACGGTGACGACGAACTCCGTTAATCCGCGTTGCCCAATTAGCTGGCTTTCGCTATTCGCCGTGCCCAGTGGCCTGTGAAACCTTAGCCTTATGCCTGCGCACGGTCGGTGACTGAGGAGTCGGGATGGGTGACACGACCGCGGATTCGCGGGAGGGTTCGCAGTTCGGGCCATATCTGCTGCGGCGGCTGATCGGTCGCGGCGGCATGGGCGACGTCTATGAGGCCGAGGACACGGTCCGGGAACGCACCGTCGCGCTGAAGCTGATGTCGCAGACGCTGTCCACCGACCCGGTCTTCCGCTCCCGCATGCAGCGCGAGGCCCGCACCGCGGGCCGGCTGCAGGAACCGCACGTCGTCCCCATTCACGACTTCGGCGAGATCGACGGCCAGCTGTACGTCGACATGCGTCTGATCGACGGCAAGGACCTGGCCACCATGCTGAGCCGGTACGGGCCGCTGTCCCCGCCCCGGGCGGTGGCCATCGTGCGCCAGATCGGCTCGGCGCTCGACGCCGCGCACGCCGCCGGCGTCCTGCATCGCGACGTCAAGCCGGAAAACATCCTGGTGAGCGGCGACGACTTCGCCTACCTCGTGGACTTCGGAATCGCCAGCGCCACCGCCGACGAAAAGCTGACGCAGATCGGCACCACCGTGGGCACCGTCAAATACATGGCCCCGGAGCGCTTCAGCGACTCCGAGGTCACCCATCGGGCCGACATCTACGCCTTGGCCTGCGTGCTGTACGAGTGCCTGACCGGATCCCCGCCGTATACCGGCGACCAGATCAGCGTGATGGGTGCCCACCTGCACCAGGCGATCCCGCGGCCCAGTGCCGCGCGGCCCGGCATCCCGGTCGCCTTCGACGCGGTGATCGCCCGCGGCATGGCCAAGGATCCCGCGGACCGCTACGCCAGTTGCGGTGACCTGTCGGCGGCGGCCTACGCGGCACTGGCCGAACCAGACCAGGACCGGGCCACCGACATCCTGGCGCGCAGCCAGGTGGCGCGGATGCCGGCGGCGTTCGCCGGCCAGCAGCCCGGGGGAATCGCCCAGGCCGCCCCGGCGCACGCCCCTTCGTCCGGTCCGATGTGGTCGGCGCCGCCACCGCCCGGGGGTCCGGTGCCCCAGCCGACAGGCTGGGCCGGTTCCCCCAGTTGGACTCCCAGCATCGCCGGGGCGCCGCCATGGGGCCAGCCGCCGCGGCGCAGCAGAAAGCCTTGGCTGTGGGTGGGCGTCGCCGCCACCGCCCTGGTGGCCACCGTGGGCGTGGCGCTCGCCGTCGTTCGGCCCTGGGAGTCGGCGTCGCCGCCGGAGCCGACCAAGCCGCCGCCAGCACCGGATGCCGTCGCGCTCCGGGTCCTCGATGACGGTGTGTTCGTCGGCAGCTCGGCGGCGTCGATGACCATCGACGTGTTCAACGAACCCATCTGCCCGCCCTGCGGCAGTTTCATCAGGTCGAACGCGGGTGACATCGAGAGCGCGGTGAACAACAAGAAGCTCGCGGTGCGCTACCACCTGCTCGACTTCCTCGACGACAAGTCACACAGCAAGAACTATTCGACCCGGGCGGTGGCGGCGTCGTACTGCGTCGCAGCGCAAAACGACGCCAAGACCTACACCGCCTTCTATTCGGGCTTGTTCGCCAGCAACTTCCAGCCGGCGGAGGACGCCGCGGAGGACCGCACCGACGGCGAACTGGCCCAACTGGCCAAGAACATCGGCGCGGACGCCGACGTGCTGACGTGCATCAAGTCCGGGGACGACGTCGGCACAGGCAAGGCGAAGTCCGCGGCCGGGTACGCGACGCTGTCCGGGCTCAACGCCAATTCGACACCGTTCGTGTGGGACGGCACCGCGTCGGTGAACTATTCCGACCCGACCTGGCTGACGAAGCTCATCGGGTAGCGGGCGATGATCGATGACACCCGGGCGAGCGACAACGACCGAAACCGGACCTGCGAAGCGCTCGACGCGGCCCTCGGCGACGGCCAGCTGTCGACCGAAGAGCACCGCGAGCGGGTAGCCGCCGCAACCAGGGCGACCACGCTGGGCGAGCTGCGGTCGCTGGTGACCGACCTCCAGATCCGCCCGGCCGCCGCACGACCGCCGTCGACGCCGGCCGGAATCAATAGGCGCCGGGCCTGGATTGCCGTGGCCGTCGCGCTGGTGCTGCTCGGCGCCGGCCTCGCCTGGGGACTGCAGCGCGACACCCCTTCGGCCCCAGCGCCATCCGCCCCCCCCACCGCGGCCCCCAGTAGCTCCGCGGCCATGCCCACCAC
>NZ_LZII01000030.1:0-565 GCF_001667425.1 Mycobacterium sp. 852002-51613_SCH5001154
GGCCACACACCGCATCGTGGCGACGATGATCCGCCGGCGGGTCTCCTCGCCGCTGGCGCCGACCGGGCGCCCACGCTGCGCCCGCGTCACCGTGCTCTCCCCACTCGCGCGTCCTGTCCGCCGGCTCTGGGTGCCCGACACGGTCGAATATAATCGAGTGATCGATTAGTTTGGGCTTCCGCGCGGAGGTGCGCAGTGTGTGATGGACGAACCTGCGGCGGGTTCCGCGCGGCATGAGCGTCGCGCAGTCGCAATTGGGCCGCCCGGTGGGCGCCGACGGGGAGCAGACGCGTGCGCGGATCATCGTCGCCACGATGCGGTGTGTGGCCACGGTGGGGTACTCCCGCGCCACCATCCGTGAGATCGCCCGCACCGCGGACGTCACCGAAATGGAGGGCATCGCGTCACCTCGGCTGCGGGCCGTCGCCGCGCGGGCCGACGGCGCGGTCGATCGCCTGGCAGCGGTGTTGGACGAGTCGAGCAGGTTGATGCGCGAGTACCCCCATCTGGCCGCCTTCGATCGGGCCATTCGCAGTGAAAGCAGCGAGCATCCGGCCAGCGGCGT
>NZ_LZII01000031.1:0-146116 GCF_001667425.1 Mycobacterium sp. 852002-51613_SCH5001154
AACCTTCTCCTCGGGGGCTCCGCTTTCGCGCGCCCCCCCAACCTGGGCAAAAATATTGTTGCTAAATTTTTCCTCCCTGTGTCCAATACCCCCCGGCCCCGGGGCGGGGGCGGGCCCGCCCCCACGCCGTTCGTCTGGCGCGAGAGGGCGCCGACATCATCGCCGTCGACATCGCCGGAAAGCTGCCGTCCTGCGTCCCCTACGACCCGGCGACTCCCGACGATCTGAGCGAGACCGTTCGCCTGGTTGAGGAAACGAACCGCCGGATCATCGCCTCGGTGGTGGACACCCGCGACTTCGAGGGGATTCGCAAGGCGGTCGACGACGGTGTCGAGACTTTCGGGCGACTCGACATCATCGTCGCCAACGCCGGGGTCGCGGCCCCGCAGGCCTGGAACGACATCACGCCGGAAAACTTCCGCGACGTCATGGACATCAACGTGACCGGTACCTGGAACACCGTGATGGCCGGCGCCGACAGGATCATCGAGGGGGGCCGCGGCGGCTCCATCATTCTGATCAGTTCCGCGGCCGGCATGAAGATGCAGCCGTTCATGATTCACTACACCGCAAGCAAGCACGCCGTCACCGGAATGGCGCGGGCTTTCGCCGCCGAGCTGGGCAAGCATTCGATTCGCGTGAACAGCGTTCATCCCGGACCGGTGAACACTCCGATGGGAACGGGCGACATGGTCGCGGCGGTGGGCAAGGCCATGGAGACCAACCCCCAGCTGTCCAACGTCCTCACCCCATTCCTGCCCGACTGGGTTGCCGAGCCGGAGGAGATCGCCGATACGGTGTGCTGGCTGGCCAGCGATGAGTCCCGCAAGGTGACCGCTGCCCGCATCCCGGTCGATCAGGGCTCGACCCAGTACTGACCGGTCGCCCGATCCCGGGAATATATTCACCGGCATCGGCGCTTGCAGGGCACATGAAAGCCTTCACCGAGAGCGAACGTCAGGAGTTTCTGGCCGCCAAGCACGTGGCCGTGCTGTCCGTCGACGCCGCCGACGGCCGGCCGCCCGCCAGCGTCCCGATCTGGTACGACTACACCCCCGGTGGCGACGTCCGGATCATGACCGGAGCGTCCAGCCGCAAGGCGCGGCTCATCGAGCGGGCGGGCAAGGTGACGCTGGTGGTCCAGCGCGAGGAGCCCCCCTACCAATACGTGGTGGTCGAGGGCACGATCGTCGATACCACCAAGCCTGCCCCGGCCGACGTGCAGGAGGCAGTCGCCATCCGCTACCTCGGTGAGGAAGGCGGCCGCGCGTTCATCCGCAGCATGGAGGGCGTGGAAGAGGTGTTGTTCACCATTCGCCCCGACCGCTGGCTCAGCGCGGATTTCACCGGCGACCTGTAGAGTTCTCAGCCGATCAGTTCCAGCGTCCCGAGTTCGCGGATCGCTCGACAGCCTCGGCCGAGCATGGTCAGCACCATGTCGTCGCCGCGTTCGGTGGCGGCGGCGAACGCGAACCCCAGCGCCGAGATCAGCGGCGCCTGCAACACCCCGAGCCGGTAATCGCGCCAACATGTTTGGCCGTCATAGCCGGTGACGCCGCAGGCCACCAAGGCGCGGTGATAGTCGGCGACGAGCTCCTCTTCGATACTCGCGCGCAGCTGCGAATTGAGACTCGTCGCGGTGAAGTAGGCGAGATCCCTGGCCGGCAAACCGACGCCGAGCGTCTGCCAGTCGACCACGCTGACCCGGGTCTGGTCCGGGTCGAAGAGCAGGTTATCCAGGCGATAGTCGCCGTGCAGCAGGGCGAACCGGTCATACTCGGAGAGCAGCCACGGCGTGACCAAACCCATTGCCGTGCTGAAGGTCTCGCGGTCTTCGGCGCTCATCCGGTCGCCCAGCTTGTCCAGCGTGATATCGGCGCTCATCTTCGCCACTTCGCCCATGCCGCCGGCGCCCGCCTCGTCCGGCCTGGCGAACGCGATGCCCGGGAAGTCGAGCCAGACGGGATCACACCAGCTGGGCGCGTGCAGCCCGGCCAGAGCGGTAACCGCGAGGCGCGCTTCCGTCTCCCCGCAACCGGCCAGCTGATCGCCCTGCACCGCCGGCGCCTGGTCGGCGAGGAGCAACGCAAAATCCATCGCATCCTCGGTGATCTCGGAGTAGAAGCACTGCGGCGTCGGCACCTGCACCCGGTCCGCCACGGATGAGTAGAACGCGCATTCGCTGCGATATCCGATGACGACCCGGTCGCGCACGGTGTCGTCCAGGGCCGGCAGTTTGATGACGAAGGTCTGCGGCAAGTCACCGGGGTCGGTCGCGTAGCGGGCGCACACTCGGTAGGTGGCACCGGTCTGCCCGGTGCCGATCGCGACCACGTCGACGTCGGCGACCTCGACAGGGGCGCCACGCCCGCTGAGCGCGGCCGACAGCCATTGCGGGGTCACGTCGCCGGGATACCGCGGAATCGACACCACAGCACTCATGAACAGCACGCCTCCTGTACCCGGACCGCTCCGTCCGACTGACAAACTGTAAGGCATACCGCAAGTGCTGCGGTCAACTACGGTGACCTAGTCCGCGAGAATCCGCCAGTCGGCGGCCTCGTGCTGCTGGCGCCAGAACTCGTCGAAACGCCCACCCGCCGCAAGCAATTCGTCGACCGTGCCGTCCTCGATCACTCGGCCGTCGTCCAGAAACAGGACGCGGTCGGCGTGGCTGATGCTGGCCAACCGGTGCGCGACGATCACCTGGGTGCGTGAGCGCGGGTCTAGTGTGAGCGCGTCGACCACCGCGGCCTCGTTCTCGGTGTCCAGGGCGCTGGTCGCCTCGTCGACCAGCAGGATCGGCGCCGGCTTGAGCAGTGCCCGCGCGATGCTGACCCGTTGGCGTTCACCCCCGGAAAGCGCGGAACCGGCCTCGCCGACGATCGTGTCGGCACCGTCGGGCAGCCGATTGATGAGTTCATCTACACGGGCGAGGGCGACGGCTCGTTTGAACTGGCCGTCGCCGGCGCCGGGATCCCCGGCGAACACGTTGTCGCGGATCGACCCGTGGAAGAGATAGGGATGTTGGAACACCACGCTGCTCGCCGCCCGGCGGGCTTCGGCGTCCAGCGTCGCCGTGTCGACGCCGTCGATCAGGACCCGGCCGCGGGTGGGTTCGTGCAGTCCGGCGATCAGCGCCAGGATGGTGCTCTTGCCCGATCCTGACGGTCCGACGATCGCCGTGGTGCCCCCCGGCGCCAAGGTGAAGCTCACCCCATCGAGCACCGGCACGGTCGCACCGTCATAGCGAAAAGTGACGTCGTCGAACTCGATGCGCGGCGCCGCGGCGGCGTCGGGCAACGTGGCCGCCCCGGCGTTCATCAGCGGCGCGGTGAGGACCGAGCGAATGCGATCGAGCGTGGCGCGGGTGCTCTCCAACGCCGGTGCCAGCTCGCTGATCGTGGTGAACGGCTCCAGATAGCGCACGATCACGACGATCAGGGCGATGGCTTCCGGGATCGTGACCGTCTTGTTTACCGTCAGCGCGGCGGCCGCGCCTGCCAGCAGGATCAGGGAGAGCTGGCTGGCAAGGCTGAACAGCAGCTGGCCCGGGATCTGCATGGACAACAGCCGCATGGTCGCACCGTGCTGCGCGGCCAGCGCATCCCCGACCAGGCTGCGCGCGGGCTCGACGCGCCGCGCGGCCCGCAACGCCTGCTGGGTGCGGGCGAACTCGATGATCCGTTCGGTGAGGGCGCCATTGGCTTCGTCGGCCGCGGCGTCGGCTCGCCGCGTCAGCCGCGCCGACGCCCACAGCGCCCCCAGCAGCAGGGGCACGCCGCCCAGCGCGGCCGCGCCGAGCTGCCATGAAACCGGGAGTAAGGCCAGCCCGATGGCCGCGGGCAGCAGGATGGCCGAGATCAGCGGGGTCAACAGGTTGACGACGAGGCCGACCAGTTCGGGTCCCGTGGCGGCAATCGCCTGCCGTGCGGTCGCGGTGTGCTCGGCGGTGAACCAGTCCAGCCGGACGCCGGGCAACCGGTCCGCCACATCGTGCTGGCTGTGGTCGAGCACGGCAAAGCCGAGGCCGAAGCCGATGCGCGCGGTCGCGGTGTCGATCACCCATCCGATCACGGTGGCGGCGGAGAGCCAGCCCAGCCACACCAGCGCGCGGCGCGGATCATCGCCGAACAGGGCGCCCACCAAGGGAACCAGCAGGACGGTGGCCACCGCCCGCACCACCACCGAGAGCACCGCGAGCGCGGCGTAGGCGATCACCTTGGCGCGGCGATCCGCGGGCACCAAGCCCAACCACGTGCGGATCATCGCGCCCCCTCCTGAACCGTGGTGGCCGCGACCGGTTCTCGACGGCCACGCTCCCACAGCCGTCGATACCGACCGTCAGCGGCAAAAAGCTCGTCGTGCGTGCCGCGTTCGGCGATCCGGCCGTGGTCGAGCACGACGATCTGGTCGGCTCCGGTGATGGTGTGCAATCGATGGGCGATCACCAAAACGGTTCGATCCTGAGTCAACCGGCTAAGCGCTTGCTGCACAAGGTATTCCGATTCCGGATCGGCGAACGCGGTGGCCTCGTCCAGGATCAGCACCGGGGTATCCGCCAGGATCGCCCGGGCGATGGTCAGCCGCTGTCGTTCGCCGCCCGAAAGGGCGGTTTCCGCGCCCAGCACGGTGTCGTAGCCGTTGGGCAATCGCATGATCCGGTCGTGGATCTGCGCCTGACGCGCCGCCTCCTGGATCTGCCCCTCGGTGGCATCGGGGACGGCCAGCGCGACGTTCTCCGCGACGGTGCCGTGCACCAGCTGCGTCTCCTGCAGGACGAAGCCGACCTTTGCGTAGAGTTCGTCGGCGGTCATCGCCCGGATATCTTGTCCCCCAACGCGTATCACGCCCTGGTCGGCATCGTGAAAGCGGGCCAGGAGGGCGGCCAACGTCGACTTGCCGGACCCCGACGGCCCCACGAGGGCGGTGACCGTGCCGGGCCGCAGCGTCAGCGAGACGCCCTGGATCACCGGAACCCCCGGGCGATAGCCGAAACTGACGTCGTCGAACGCCACCGCCGCCGACGAATCTCCGGACCGCTCCTGCTCACGCACGTCGAGCTCGGGCTCGTCGAGCGTGTTCTGCAGGCGCCGGGCGGCAAGCATGCCGGCACTGATACCGCCGACCCCGTACGCGATCCCGAGCAGTCGCGCGCCGAAGGTGGTGCCCAACAACAGGAACGGCAAGAGGTTCACCGGATCCATTCGCCCCGTGACGGTGAGCAGGGTGCCCGTGAGCGCGATCAGCCACAGGAATGTCGACGGCCGGGTAACCAGGTCCATGAGCGTCTTCTTGCCGGCCAGCGGGCGCTGCCAGGAGACCAGGAATTCGACGTACTCGTCCAGGCGGCGGCGGAAGCTTGATGGGGCCGCCCCGCCGAAGACGCGGATCACCGGCTGGCCCTCCAGGTAGGCGCCGGCCTCACCGCTCATCTTCTCGGCCCAGCGCTGTGATTGGGGGATGCGCGGGCCCGACTGAATGGTGAGTGACGACGTCAACACCAGGTACACCAGGACGGGCAGGAATAGCACGAGCGCTACGCGCCAGTCGACGACGAAGAGGTAGACCAGCACCGCGACTGGCGCGACGATCGCCGCGACCGCGTCGGGGATGGCGTGGGTGACCAGATAGTGCAGTGAGAGCGTGTCGTCCTGCAGCAGCTGTTTGATCGAGCCCGATCCGCGCGCGGTGAACCAGCCCAGCGGTAGCCGAGATAGCTTGCGCAACAACCGCGAACGCAGGTCGGCGGCGAATCGCGCGTCGATGACGTGCAACCACAGCGTGAGGGCCGCACCCAGCACGGTTCCCGTTCCGAGCAGCGCGACAGCGGCGATCCCTACGTCCCAGAGTCGCGATGCGGGTGCCCCGGCGACCAGCAGCCGGGACAGCTCGACCAACAGCACGAACGGCGCCAGCTGCACCACCGTGATGACGGCCTGCAACACACCGGAGAGGATCAGCGCCGACCGCAGCGGCGCGAGCAACCGGCCGGCGCCCTGGGCGCGCCAACTTCCCCGGGCCGCGGGGGCGGGCGTCTTGTCAGGCGGCTTTGGTGGGCAAACATGCTCGGGGACAACGTCATTCACCGGCTCCGGCTCGTCGCCGCGGCGGGTGCCCATCGCACGCCCGGCACTCCAGTACGCCTGCGCATGTATTACCGACTTGGGGAAACCGAACTCGTCGCGCAGCCGTGTCCGCACGTGCTTGAGCACCGCCGCCTCGGGCGTGGCCCAGGCATACCAGTTGGACCAGTCGCGATTATCAATCGCCGCGGCAAGCGACCGCTCGTCGCGCCGCGTGACCCAGTGCACTTGCAGGCGAGGATGCTGGGCGAGCGGGATCAGGACGTCGTTGTCGTCGTGCTGCTCGAGATACATCTCGATCGGGACGTCGTCGGGGATGACCCCGATGATCCCGTTCATCCCCGGGATCGACGCCGAGTCGCCGATCAGCAGATAGCCGGCCGGCTGTTCGTCGGGCACGTCGAATCGGGACGAGCCCATCAGCGCCATGACGGCGATCGTCGCGCCGGGCTGCACGGTGCGCGCCCACTTCGACGCCGGGCCGGCGGGCTCGTGCAGCACGACGTCGACGGCGAAGCGGCCGCTGGGGACGTCGGCCTCCGAGATCGTGTAGGCACGCTGGAACTCGGTGTTGGATCCGTCCGGGTCCGGAAACCAGAACCGCAGCCACGCGGCGGGCTCGGCGTCCACGTCTTCGAACAACGTCGGGGATGTCATGCGCACCCGCACGAAATGCGGCGCAATCCGGACGGTTTCGATCACCGTTGCGGTGTGGTCACGTGCGCCGAAGCTTCGCAACATCACACCGGAGAACCCGCGCGCCATCAACGGTCCCTTCCTGCGGCGCTCAACTCCGCGACGACTTCACCGAACCGGGGCCCGGCGGACCCTCCGCTCGACAAGTTACCGCAAAACTAAGGGTTGCCTTACCAAAGGTCAACTCGTGGCCCGCGGGCTGTTGGGCCAGTAGCCTGGAAGCGTGAGCAGCGAAACGGTGCCGCCCGTGTTGCTTTACGACGGGGTCTGCGGCGTCTGCAACGCCGCGGTGCGCACGATACTTCGGTTCGATCACCACGGCACCCTGCGCTTTGCGGCCTTGGACAGCGACTTCGCCCAAGCGGTCTTTGCCCGGCACCCATCCATCAAGGACGTGGACTCCGTGGTGTTCGTCGACGAGCCCGAGCAGCCTGGAGAACGCGTCGCCGTGCGATCCGCCGCCGCGTTGCGGGTGGTGGATTACCTTGGCGGGCCGTGGAAGCTGCTCGAGGTCGCCCGCGTCATCCCCACTCCCCTACGGGACTGGCTATACGACAGGGTCGCCGACGTCCGCTACCGCATCTTCGGCAAGTACGACACCTGTCCGCTGCCGCCGCCGGAGGTTCGGGCACGCTTCCTCGACGCCTAGTCGATAACCAGGTCGGCCTCGGACTCTTTGCGCTTCAGCTCGGCGAGCTTGCGGTGGCCGATTCGCGGTTTTCACCCATCATCACCGCCGCCTCGTGATCTTCTCCCCGTCATGACGTGCCCGCCGAGAACGGGCCAACACCGCCCCAATCCCTCGCGTTGAGATAACGCCTCGGACGCCGAAAGCTCCTCGCCCTACCCCCGTCGCATGGAGTGAAACCTTATGTTGCTCAGCCGATTTCGCAGCCAAATCGGCTGACTCGCAACGACCTCAGGGAGACACCGCGATTGGCGACGCAGCGAAGCAGGCTGACCTATTTCGACCGACCGGTGCCGCCGTGCCAGGAGCCCGACCCCTGCTTGTGTTGGGAGTGGCTGTATGTGCCGTCGCCGTCCGGAAGGTTGCTCCGGGTGTGGTCCGGCGATGGCACGCAGTTTCCGTCGACGTCGGTGTAGCCGCCGCACAACGGAAGTGGCGCGTGCGGCGACAGCGGGGCGACCACTAAAGGCGGTTGAGCGCTCGCGATGGGCGCCGAACCGATGGCAGCCGAGATGAACATTGCGGCGCCGACGAGCACAGAACGAACCATGCGTATTTCCCCCTGAATTTGGCTTGTGAACCTGCCGTGGCAGTCCCGAGCGCCGCCTTGGGGGAGGTTAGCGTGACAGCCGCCTCCGAGAGGCGGTTTTCGTACAGAAGTACCAAAAGGGCCCAGAGAAAGCTCACTCCAATACCACGTGCTGATGATGTCGAAGCCAGTCAGACCGCTGCATGGACCGCCCTTGAAGATGAGTGCGGGCGGAGGGACTCGAACCCTCACGCTCTTTCGAGCACCGGCACCTAAAGCCGGCGCGTATGCCATTTCGCCACGCCCGCGCGCCTCAGCGATCGTACCGCCCAGTACAGGAAGCGACCGGACGGCGGCGCCTCGACGAATTCGTCGGACCCAGATCGTGAGCGGTACCGTCAAGGGGTGTCCACTACGCATCGTCGCAGGCCCGCGCTGATCGCCTTGGTGATCGTCGCGGCGTGCGGTTGCCTCGCGCTGGGCTGGTGGCAGTGGACCAGGTTCCAGTCGGTGTCAGGCACGTTCCAGAACCTCGGCTATGCGCTGCAGTGGCCGCTGTTCGCCTGGTTCTGCGTGTACGCGTACCGCAAGTACGTGCGCTACGAAGAGATGCCACCGGAGCCTCGGCAGGACGCCGCCGTCACCGAGATACCCGCCGGCTTGCTGCCCGAGCGCCCCAAGCCGACGCAACAGACTTCCGATGACCCCGCCATGACGGAGTACAACGCCTACCTGGCCGAGCTTGCCAAACAAGACACCGAAAAACAGAACAGGACCACCGCATGACCACACCGGAGAGATCAGCGTCGGCATTCCCCGTCGAGAAGATCCGCACCGCGTTGCTCGGCTACCGGGTCATGGCGTGGGCGACGGGTCTGTGGCTAATCGCGCTGTGCTACGAGATCGTCTCGCATCTCGTCTTGCACCACGAGATCCGCTGGATCGAGGTGGTTCACGGTTGGGTGTACTTCATCTATGTCCTGACCGCGTTCAATCTCGCGGTCAAGGTGCGGTGGCCGATTCCCAAGACGATCGGTGTGCTGCTTGCCGGCACCATCCCCCTCCTGGGCATCATCGTCGAGCAAGTCCAGACCAGGGATGTGAAGGCCCGATTCGGGCTGTAGGGCTCGAGTGTGCGGCTGGCTTCACACTCGAGGCCGAACGTGCGGCCAGCTTCACACTCGGCAGGCTCTAGGGCAGGTCGCGCAGCGCCGGCACTAGCGAAGCGAGAGCACGACCGCGATGGGAGACCGCGTCCTTCTCCTCGGGGCTGAGCTCGGCCGCGGTGCGGTCGGAACCCTCTGGAATGAAAACCGGGTCATACCCGAAGCCGCCGTCCCCCCGCGGTTCCCGGGCGATGCTGCCGGGCCACTCCCCGCGGACGACGACCTCGCCGGACGGCCCGGCCAGGGCGCACGCCGACACGAACGCCGCTCCGCGCCGTTCGTCGGGCACGTCGCGCAACTGCGCCAACAGCAGCGCGGTGTTGGCGGCGTCGTCGCCGTGATCACCCGACCAGCGCGCCGACAGGACACCGGGCATGCCGTTCAAAGCGGCCACCTCCAGGCCGGAGTCGTCGGCCACCGAAGCCAGGCCCGTCGCGGCGAATGCATCCCGCGCCTTGGCCAACGCGTTGTCCTCGAACGTCGCGCCCGTTTCGGGCGCCTCGTCGAAGGGCGGCACGTCATGCAATGAGACCAGTGTCAACCCCGTCAGGCCGGCCGCGTCGAGCACCCGGCGCAATTCGGCCAGCTTCTTGCGGTTGCGGCTGGCGACCAGAAGCCGGGTCATCATCTATTCCTAAATAGGCGTCTGGGCCGTTGCCGATGCACCCCGGCCACCTTACGGACCGCGAGATATGGGTCGGCGACGCGAAGGGCATCAGCAGTGCCGGCGTACAACGCGACACGCTCCGCAAGGAATAGCCAGGGCGCCGAAGTAGCTTCGTCCAGAGTGAGTCAAAAACCCGATAACGAGACGCTCAAGGCGCTCAATAACAACATCACCGATGAGTTTCGCGCCAATGCCGGCAAGGTCGGCGGACGATTCGAGGGCAACGAGCTGTTGCTACTCACTACGAAGGGCGCGAAGTCCGGCGAGCCGCGCGTCGCGCCGCTGGTGGTCTTCCGTATCGACGGCAAGCTGCTGATCGTCGCGGGTTACGGTGGCGCCGACGTCAACCCGGGGTGGGTCCACAACCTGCGGGCCAACCCGCGGGCGCGCGTTGAAGTCGCTTCCGACTCGTTCGACGTCGTCGCGCACGAGCTCGACTCGTCCGAACGCCAGGCGATCATCCCCAAGATCAACGCGACCGTACCCGCGTTCGCGTTCGCGAACTACCAGTCAAAAACCACACGCACCATCCCAATATTCGAGCTGCAGAAGGACGAGTCATGACCGACCGGAAGGGGTCTCGTCTTGGCCGCGGCGTCGGCGATGGTAAACGCGGGCAGTCAGGCCAAGGTCAAGCTGCCGACCAGAAGCCGGGTCAGCTGCCGAACGCCTTCGGCGGCGCCGAGCCCTCGGGCAGCTCACCCGGATAGGGCAGGGCCAGCGCCTCGCGCTGGGCGGCGAACAACTTGTCGCAAGCGGCTAGCGCCACGTCGAGCAATTTGTCCAGCGTCGAACGCGGGAACGTCGCGCCCTCGCCGGTGCCCTGCACCTCCACGAGTGTCCCGGTGTCGGTGGCGACGACGTTCATGTCGACCTCGGCCCGCGCGTCTTCCTCGTAGGGCAGGTCCACCCGGATCCTGCCGTCGACCACCCCGACGCTGACCGCAGCGATGGCACACGACAGCGGCCGCGGATCGGACAACTTGCCCGCCGCCGCCAGGTAGGTCACGGCGTCGGCCAGCGCCACGAAGGCGCCCGTGATGGCGGCGGTGCGGGTGCCGCCGTCGGCCTGCAGCACGTCGCAGTCGACGGCAATGGTGTTCTCCCCCAACGCCGCCAGATCGATGCAGGCCCGCAGCGACCGGCCGATTAGTCGGCTGATCTCCTGGGTGCGCCCGGACGGCCGCCCCTTCACGGATTCGCGATCGGAGCGCGTATGGGTTGCCGACGGCAGCATCGCGTACTCGGCGGTCAGCCATCCCAAACCCGACCCCTTGCGCCAGCGCGGCACCCCATCGGTGACGCTGGCGGTGCACATCACCTTGGTGTGGCCGAATTCGATGAGTACGGATCCCGCGGGGTGGTCTGTGAATCCGCGGGTGATGACTACGGGACGGAGCTCGTCGTCAAGACGACCGTCTTCTCTTCTGGTCACGACGCCAACCCTAACGCGGGCTTGCTCAGACCCTTTCAGAGCGGCGGATATCGAAAGATTCGCCGCACACCACCGCATGTACGGGGCCGTCGAACTCGGCCTTGGCCTCGCTGATCACGTCCTCGCGTGAGGTCCACGGCGGGATGTGGGTCAACAACAGCTCGCGAACGCCGGCCTGCGCCGCGATCCGGCCGGCCTCGGTGCCCGACAGATGCAGAGCGGGCGGGCGGTCCGGCGAGTGCGTCCAAGAGGCTTCGCAAAGGAAGACGTCGGCGTCCCGCGCCAGCTCGACCAGCTGATCACAGACGCCAGTATCGCCGCTGTAGACGAACGAGGCGCCGGTCGAATCGGTGAACCGCAGGCCGTACGACTCGGTGGGGTGGGCGACCACCCGCGGTGTCACGGTCAGCGAGCCGAGCGTGACCGGTTCGCCGTCGACCCAGTGCCGAACGTCGAAAATGTCTGAGCAGTCGTCGATTTCACCGCCATACGGTGACGACGCCGCACCCAGCCGAGACCAGGTGTCGCCGGGGCCGTACAACAACGCCTTGCCGTCCGGCCGCGACGGGTGGTAGCGCCGCCACACGAACAGACCGGGCAAATCGAGGCAGTGGTCGGCGTGCAGATGGGACAAGAGCACGTGCACGGAGGCGGGATCGGCATAGCGCTGGAGCGCGCCCAGCACGCCGCCGCCGAAGTCGATGACCATCGGCGGTGTGTCCGGTGCCCGGAGCAGATATCCCGACGCGGGCGAATCCGGCCCTACCACGCTGCCCGAGCAGCCGAGCACGGTTATTCGCACGGACACTACTGTGCCATGCCCGATAGGACCGTGACGAAAACATCGCCGCATTGGTGTGATGAGAATCTCGTCAGCACTAGTCGATCCGCACGTGGTGAACGGGCTGCACGCCGGTGACCGCGGGACCGAGGAATCGCGCGGCCAACTTGGTGAATGCCTCGGGGTCGCCGGTGGCTTCGAAGACCCGGGTCGCGGGCGGCGCGTCATGCGGGCGCAGCAGGTCACGCTCGGTGAGCACGCGGAGTACCTCCTTGGCCGTCTCCTCGGCGCTCGACACCAGCGTCACCTGCTCGCCCATGGCCAGCTGGATCAGCCCGGACAGCAGTGGGTAATGCGTGCACCCGAGCACCAGGGTGTCGACCTGGGCGCGTTGCAGCGGCTCGAGGTAGCCCTCGGCCAGCCCGAGCACCTGACGGCCACTGGTCACGCCGCGCTCCACGAAGTCGACGAATCGCGGGCAGGCCACGGCGCTGACCTCGGTGTCGCGCGCGGCCGCGAACGCGTCCTGGTAGGCGTGCGAGTTGATGGTCGCCTGGGTGCCGATGACACCGATGCGGCCGTTGCGCGTCGTGGCGACGGCACGACGGACCGCCGGCAGGATCACCTCGACGACCGGTACGTCATACCGCTCGCGGGCATCCCGCAGACAAGCCGCGGACGCGGTGTTGCAAGCAATCACCAACGCCTTCACCCCGCGCCCGACAAGGTCGTCCCCGATGGCCAACGCGTGCGCGCGGACCTCGGGAATCGTGAGCGGACCGTATGGCCCGTGACCCGTGTCGCCCACATAGACGATGTCCTCGTCGGGCAGTTGGTCGATGATGGCCCGCGCGACGGTCAGGCCCCCCACGCCGGAGTCGAAGATCCCGACGGGCGCCAACGGCGAGGTCATGTCTTGGGGCGCGGCGTGGCGGCGCCGGCTTTTCTCTTCGCGCGGGCTTTGCGTTCCGGCGCGGACAACCAGTACGCGGCGACGACGCCGGCGATCGCACCGCACAGGTGACCCTGCCACGACACGCCACCGCATCTGCCGAGCACCGGCATGGCACCCAGCAGCACTCCGCCGTAGGCGAACAACACCACCAGCCCGATCGCGATGTCCGCGAAGCGGCGCACGAAGATCCCGAACACGAGCAGGAAGGCCAGCCAGCCGAAGATCAGGCCGGAGGCCCCGATGTGATCCGTCGGCCCGCAGGAGCTGCCCATGTCCCCGATCAGCCAAGTGCCGAAGCCGCCGAGGATCCACACGATCGCGGTGGCCCAGACGAACCGGCTCAGGCCGGCGAGCGTCATGAGGAAGCCGAGCACCAACAGCGGGACCGTGTTGGCCATCAGATGCTGCCAACTGGCGTGCAGTACCGGGGAAAAGACGATCCCCCACAGCCCGTCGGCCTCCAGCGGTCTGATGCCGTTCTCGTCCAGGGAATGCCGGGTGAGCTGGTCGATGAGCTCAATCAGGTAAAGCAGCGCGACGAAGGTGAGGATCGTGGCTGCGCCGACCACCCACGGAGGACGCTTTGCCGACGTCGCCGGTGTCCCGGAGCGCCCCGTGGTCTTACCCATAGCTGCAGGTTACCGGCGCGGACGGCGGGGAACTTCTCATCGGTTAAACGCCCCGGGCAACACGTCGCGGTAGGCCGGTATGCCGGCCACCGAATCCGCGGCGAACACGCCCACCAGCACCGCGCGCGCCAGGCAGTCGGCCGCGGCGGCACCGACCTCCGCGGCCAGCCGCATCTCGGGCGAAAACGAGGCGGGCGCGTCGGGCGGGGGTGGCACCTCGACCGCCCCGGTGGCCAGTGCGAACACGGTGTCGCCGTCGTACGGGGTGTGCGCCGGCCGGACGGTACGGGCCAGGCCGTCCTGCGCGGCCACGGCGACGCGCCGGCACGCGGCCGGGCTCAGCGCCGCGTCGGTCGCCACCACGCCGATGACGGTGTTCAGCGGGCTGTCCAGCGAGCTCGACGCAGTCGGCAACTGCGCGAACGCGTCGATCTCCTCCCTCGGCGGTGGCCGCAGCGCGAACTCCTGGATGAGGTCCGCCATCCACGGCAGGCCGGTGGCCCGGTCGGCGACGTCGCCGGCGGAATTCACCACTACCACCGCGCCAACGGTCGCCCCGGACGGCAGCGTCGTGGAAGCGGTCCCGACTCCGCCCTTGAACACCCCGGCACGTGCCCCGACGCCGGCACCGACGTTCCCGACGGCCGGCGCCCCCTCGCCACTCGCCGCCGCGGCTTCGCAAGCCAGGTAGCCGAACTCCGCCGTCGGGCGGCGATCCCAGCCGCCGACCGGCAGATCGAAGATCACGGCGCCGGGCACGATGGGCACCACGCCACCATCCATCGCCACCCCACGTTCGCGTTCTTCCAACCAGCGCATCACGCCGTCGGCGGCGGCCAGACCGTACGCGCTGCCGCCGGCGAGCAACACGGCGTCGACGTAGCGGACGGTGTTGGCCGGATCCAGCAGGTCGGTCTCCCGGGTACCGGGGGCGCCGCCGCGACAGTCGACGGCCCCGACGGTGCCGGGCGGGGTCAGCACGACGGTGACGCCGCGGGCCCATCCGGCGCCCATGGACGCGTCGGGGTCGAGTCGATGATGGTGACCGACGCGGATACCCCCCACGTCGGTGATGGCGTCCATCCGGCGTCCATCGGGGCTCATCGGGACCCCATCAGCACCAGGACGAGGTATTCCTGCAAGACGGTCAACCACTGGTACACGTCGAAGTGCACCGCCAGCGGGTGGTCAGCGGGCAGCCGCTCCGGCCCTTCGGGCCCGACCTCGAGCATCACCCCCAGCGTGAGCCGGATGTCGTTCACCGCCGCCACCCAGGCGTTCGCGTCCTCCTCGGTCAGGTCGAACCGGCCACCGTCTGCCGGAACGGTGTCCAACATCCGCTGCGCCGCAAGGCGTTTGGCGTCGATGATCTCGGGCTCGTGCAGGCTGCGCAGCGCGGCGTTGAGGCTATTTACGGCGCCGGAAGCCGATGGGTCGTCGTCGTCGGGATGGAAGAAGTCGGGCAGCAGCCGGCGCAGGGTCGGGTCCTTCGGCGGATCACTGTTTCCGGTCTTTATGCCGGTGATCTGCTCGAGTTCGTCTGCGGGCGAGGATGATTCACGCTCATCGAGCAACCCGACCATGGCGGTTGCCAGGTTCTTCAGCAGGGCGGCCTCGTGGGACGCCAGGGCGGACCGAAAACGGGGACCGTCCGCGGTCTCGACGCGCTTCCACTTGCGCACAGGTATTCGCCGCAGCCCCGAGTATCAGCGGTCCTGCTGCAGCGTCGCCCACAACCCGGCCGCATGCAGCTTGGACACGTCGACTTCCATGGACTCCCGGCTGCCGGCCGACACCACCGCCCTGCCTTCGTTGTGCACCTGCAGCATCAGCTTGGTGGCGTGCGGCTCGCTGTAGCCGAACAACTTCTGGAACACATACGTCACGTAGGTCATCAGGTTGACCGGGTCATCCCACACGACCGTGACCCACGGACTCGCCGTGACGTCTACCGGAGCGGACTCGCGTTGTCCTGTAGTGCCCGGCTTAGTGGGCGCTGACATAACAACCATGGCCTCCACGATACCGAGCGACCGGCGAGGTTTCCGAGCCCCCGAGGGCAGCCGATACCGTTATGGAATGAACGACCCGGTCGTAACTGGGCTGCTTACCGACAAGTACGAGTTGACGATGCTGGCGGCGGCGCTGCGAGACGGTACCGCCGACCGACCGACGACCTTCGAATTGTTCGCGCGCCGACTCCCCGAGGGGCGCCGCTACGGCGTGGTCTGTGGGACCGGGCGCCTGCTCGAAGCGTTGCCGCAGTTCGGCTTCGACGACGAGGCGTGTCAGCTGCTGGCGCAATTCCTCGATCCAGATGCGTTGCGCTACTTGCGCGATTTCCGGTTCCGCGGTGATATCGACGGCTACGCCGAAGGCGAGCTGTACTTCCCCGGCTCTCCCGTCTTGTCGGTGACCGGCACGTTCGCCGAATGCGTCGTGCTCGAGACACTGGCGTTGTCGATCGTCAACCACGACACGGCGGTCGCGTCCGCAGCTGCGCGAATGGTGAGCGCGGCCAGGGACCGTCCGCTGATCGAGATGGGGTCACGGCGAACCCACGAGCATGCCGCGGTCGCCGCGGCACGCGCGGCCTATATCGCCGGCTTCGCCGCGTCCTCCAACCTCGAGGCCCAGCGCCGATACGGAATCCCCGCGCAGGGCACGTCGGCGCACGCGTTCACCATGCTGCACGCGAGCGGAGAGCCCGCCGATGTGACCGAACTGGCCGCTTTCCGCGCGCAGGTCGACGCGTTGGGCGTCGACACCACGCTGCTGGTGGACACCTACGACGTGACGACCGGCGTTGCCAACGCCGTGGCCGCCGCCGGGGAGTCGCTCGGCGCGGTCCGTATCGATTCCGGGGAGTTGGGCGTGCTGGCCCGCCAGGTCCGCGAGCAGCTCGACGGTCTGGGAGCCACCGCAACCCGCATCGTGGTCTCCGGCGACCTCGACGAGTTCTCGATCGCCGCCCTGGCTGCCGAACCGGTGGACAGTTACGGCGTCGGCACGTCGCTCGTGACGGGTTCGGGCGCGCCGACGGCGAATATGGTCTACAAGCTGGTCGAGGTCGACGGAATGCCGGTGCAAAAGCGCAGTAGCCACAAGGAATCCCGCGGCGGCCGCAAAGAGGCGCTGCGCCTGACGCGCACGTCCGGCACCGTCACCGAGGAGCTGGTGTATCCGGCCGGCCGCCGGCCCTCGGTCACCGAGCCGTCGCGGGTGTTGACCGTCCCGCTGGTCCGTGGTGGCGACGTGGTGTCCAAACCGAATGTGGCCGCGGCACGCGAGCTGGTAGCTTCCGGGCTGCGCAGTCTGCCGTGGGAAGGGCTGAACCTGTCCCACGGAGAACCTGCGATCCCGACCACGCAGATCCCCGCCGGCCGCCGGTAGCACCGCAGAGCAAAAGAGGCTGACCACGTCCGAAGTGTCCGTGCCCGAGTTGCTGGCCATCGCCGTGGCTGCGCTCGGCGGCAGCGAGCGCAGCGGCCAGCTCGAGATGGCCGACGCCGTCGCGCGGGCGTTTGCCACCGGCGAGCATCTCGTCGTGCAGGCCGGTACCGGCACCGGAAAGTCGCTGGCCTACCTGGTGCCCGCGATCGTCCGCGCCATCGATGACGACTCGCCAGTCGTCGTATCCACGGCCACCATCGCGCTGCAGCGGCAGCTCGTCGATCGGGACCTACCCAGGCTGATCGATTCGATCGCCGACGCCCTTCCGCGCCGCCCGCAGTTCGCGCTGCTCAAGGGCCGCCGAAACTATCTGTGCCTGAACAAGATTCACAATGGCGGCGCCGAGGCCGAGGAAGACGCCGGCGACCGGCCGCAGGAGGAGCTCTTCGATCCGATGGCGTCCACCGCCCTGGGCCGCGACGTCCAACGGCTCACCACGTGGGCGTCGACGACCGAGTCCGGTGACCGCGACGACCTGAAACCCGGTGTGCCGGATCGATCCTGGTCCCAGGTCAGCGTTTCGGCACGGGAATGCATAGGCGTGGCCCGCTGCCCGTTTGGCTCCGAATGCTTCTCCGAACGGGCGCGCGGCCGGGCCGGGGGTGCCGACATCGTGGTCACCAACCATGCGCTGCTCGCCATCGACGCCGTCGCCGAGTCTGCGGTGCTGCCCGAACATGCGCTGCTGGTCGTCGACGAGGCCCACGAACTGGTCGACCGGGTGACGTCGGTGGCCACCGCGGAGCTGACACCGGCCGCCCTGGGCGTCGCGGCGCGGCGGATCGCCCGATTGGTCAATCCGGAACTGACCCAGCGGCTGGAGGCGGCGACGGCCAACTTCGCCGCGGCGATCCATGACGGCACACCGGGCCGCATCGACCGCCTCGACGAGGAGCTCGCGACGTACGTGACCGCCCTGCGCGACGCGGCCGGCGCGGCGCGCTCGGCGATCGACACCACGAGCGACGCGAAAGCCGCCGCCGCACGCGCCGAAGCGATAGCGGCGTTGAGCGAGATATCCGACGCCGCCTCGCGGGTCCTGTCGTCGTTCACCCCGGCCATTCCCGATCGCACCGAAGTCGTGTGGCTGGATCACGAGGACAACAGGGGGGCGATGCGCCCGGTGCTGAGGGTGGCGCCGCTGTCGGTCGCGGGCCTGCTGCGCGACCGGGTGTTCGCCCGTTCCACCACCGTGTTGACGTCGGCGACCCTGACCATCGGCGGGTCCTTCGACGCGATGGCCGCGGCGTGGGGTTTGACCGCTGCCGATACCGAAATGCCATGGCGCGGCGTCGACGTCGGCTCGCCGTTTGAGCACGCCAAGGCCGGAATCCTCTATGTCGCCGCACACCTACCGCCACCTGGGCGGGACGGCACCGGGTCGGCCGAGCAGCTGACCGAGATCGCGGAGCTCATCACGGCGGCGGGCGGGCGGACGCTGGGATTGTTCTCGTCGATGCGCGCCGCGCGGGCCGCCGCGGAAGCCATGCGCCAACGGCTGTCGATGCCGGTGCTGTGTCAGGGCGACGACAGCACCTCCGCGCTGGTGGAGCAGTTCAGTGCCGAGGAGCAGACCTCGTTGTTCGGCACGCTGTCGCTCTGGCAGGGCGTCGATGTTCCGGGGCCGTCCCTGTCCCTGGTGCTCATCGATCGCATCCCGTTTCCGCGGCCCGACGACCCGCTGCTGGGCGCGCGCCAGCGAGCGGTGGCCGCGCGCGGCGGCAATGGCTTCATGGCGGTCGCCGCCAGCCACGCCGCGTTGCTGTTGGCGCAGGGCTCGGGTCGGCTGTTGCGCCGCATCACCGACCGCGGGGTGGTCGCGTTGCTGGATTCGCGGATGGTCACCGCCGGTTACGGCGGCTACCTGCGTGCCTCGCTGCCGCCGTTCTGGCAGACCACGAATCCGGCGCAGGTCCGCGCCGCCTTGGAGCGGCTGCGCACCGCGTCGGAGGGCCTTCCCGCGTGAGGTCAGCGGGCCAGAGTGACCAGACCCAGCTCGGTGCCGGCGCCAAGCATCGGGTGATGGGGCAGCACGCGAACGGTGTATCCGACCGCCCCGGCCAGCGGTAACGACAGCGTCGTCGAGAACACCTGGTTGCCGCCCTCGGCGGTCCCGGTATACGACATCTCGACGGTGACCGGGTCCAGCAGCGCGTCGCTGGCGTCGACCCTGCCCACCACCCCTTGGACCGTGACCTCGTCGGGCGCCAGCCCGGCGAGCGCCACGGTGGCGGTCAGGGTCAGCTTGGAGCCGAGCACGGGCGTGTCCGGCAGCCCGGTGCTGTCCACATCGGTGATGGTGATCTTGGGCCAGGCCTCCTCGGCGCGCCGACGGTAGGCGGCCACCTCGCGGGCCGCCCCGAACTCAGCGCCGTCCGCACCGTCCTCGGCGGGACCGATGGTCCTGCGCAGCGACTGCGCCGCGTGCGTGTAGTACCGCTCGACGTAGTCGCGCACCATGCGCGAGGCCAGCACCTTCGGGCCGAGCGTCTGCAGTGTGTGCCGCACCATCTCGATCCACCGTGGCGGCACCCCGTGTTCGTCACGTTCGTAGAACTTCGGCGCCACGGCCTGCTCCAGCAGATCGTAGAGCGCGCTGGCCTCCAGGTCGTCCCGGCGAGCCTCGTCGGCCACGCCGTCGGCAGACGGTATCTCCCAACCGTTTTCGCCGTCGTACCACTCGTCCCACCACCCATCTCGGATGGACAGGTTCAGCCCACCGTTGAGGGCGCTCTTCATCCCGGAGGTGCCGCAGGCCTCCAGCGGCCGCAGCGGATTGTTCAGCCAGACGTCGCAACCCCAGTACAGGTGCCGGGCCATGGACATGTCGTAGTCGGGCAAAAACGCGATGCGGTGGCGCACTTCCGGCCGGTCGGCGAAACGCACCACCTGCTGGATCAACGCCTTCCCCCCGTCGTCGGCCGGGTGCGACTTCCCGGCGACGATCAGTTGAATCGGCCTGTCCTCGTCGAGCAGCAGACGTTCGAGCCGCTCCGGGTCGCGCAGCATCAGCGTCAGCCGCTTGTACGTGGGCACCCGCCGGGCGAACCCGATGGTGAGCACATTCGGATCGAATGCCGTTGCTATCCAGCCTAATTCGGCGTCTGATGCGCCGCGTTCCAGCCAGGATTTACGCAGTCGCTGCCGGACGTCCTCGACAAGCAGCGACCGCAATTGCGAGCGGATCCACCAGAGATGCCCCGCGTCAACCTGGTTCAGTCGGAGCCAGACGCCCGGATCGCCGAACGAATCCGACCCGGCCAGTTCGCGCCCCAACTGCAACCATTGCGGCGCCGCCCAGGTGCGCGCGTGAACTCCGTTGGTGATCGACCCGATCGGCACCTCGTCCGCGTCGAACCCGGACCACAGCTCGTTGAACATGGCCCGGCTCACCTCACCGTGCAGCAAAGAGACTCCGTTGGCCCGCTGCGCCAGCCGCAGACCCATGTGCGCCATGTTGAACTTGGTCGGATCGTCCTCGGCGCCGAGCGCGAGAATCCGGGCCGTCGGTACGCCCGGCAACAACGAGGGCGCACTCTTGGCACCGGCTTTCTTCTTACCGGGATCGTCCTCGACGTGACCGTCGAAGTAGAGCCGCACCATGTCGATGGGGAACCGGTCGATACCCGCGGGCACCGGAGTGTGAGTGGTGAACACGGTGCTGGATCGCACGACGGCCAGCGCGGTGTCGAAGTCCAACCCGGCATCGACCATCAACTCGCGGATGCGTTCCGCTCCGAGGAACCCCGCGTGCCCCTCATTCATGTGGAACACCTCGGGCGCGGGCAGGCCTTCGATGGCGGTGAACGCGCGGATCGCCCGCACCCCGCCAATGCCGGCCAGCAGCTCCTGCCTCATCCGGTGTTCCTGGTCACCGCCGTAGAGCCGGTCGGTGATGCCGCGCAGCTCATGCTCGTTCTCGGGGACATCGGAATCGAGCAGAAGCAGCGGTACCCGGCCCACCTGAGCAACCCAGATCCGCGCGTGCAGCTGGGCGGAGTCGGGAAGCGTGAGCTCAACCAGGACGGGATCGCCGGCGGCATCGGTGAGTAGCCGCAGCGGCAGCCCTTGCGGATCCAGCGACGGATAGGTCTCGTTCTGCCAGCCGTCTGCGGTCAGCGACTGGCGGAAATAGCCGGACCGGTAGTAGAGGCCCACCGCCACCAGGGGCACCCCCAGATCGGAGGCCGACTTCAGGTGATCCCCCGCGAGGATGCCCAAGCCGCCCGAGTAATTGGGCAGCACCTCCGCGACGCCGAACTCCATCGAGAAGTAGGCGATCGCCGTCGGCATCGCCACGCCTTCGGCTTGCTGCTGCTGGTACCACAGCGGACGGCTCAGGTACTCGTTCAGGTCGGCGGCCAACTGATCGAGCCGGCCGAGGAACGCTTCGTCGAGCGCCAGCTCATCGAGTCGTGCCGGGTTCACCGCGCCCAGCAACGCCACCGGATCAGAGCCGCACCGCTCCCACAGGCCGTCGTCGATGGTTGCGAACAAGTCCTGGGTCGGCTTGTCCCATGACCATCGCAAGTTGGTCGACAGCTGATCCAGCGCGGCCAGCCGTTCGGGTAGGTGAGCGCGGACGGTAAAGCGGCGGAGGGCTTTCACGCGTCCTTACCTTACTGAGGATTTCGCCCCACGCACGGCGGCGGTAGAGACCGCTTTTCCCGCCGAGGGTGTGACCGGACACTAGGCTGGGTATCGGTTAGTTATTGGGGCCGCAACGCTGCTTCCCCACAAAGGAAGTTCCCCACGACAGGAAGTTTCGCCAGACGAGAGGCCTTCCGCGGCGGAGCACACCGCGGTTGGGCCGCACACAATCGGAACCAGTCGACGACGATGCGGTCCGAGAATGCGGACCGAGGAGGAGTCGGCTAGTCGGAATACTGCCGGCGACGATGCGGTCCGCGAAGCGGGCCGAAGAAGAGCTGGCAAATCGGAACGGAGTGTTGTGCCTGGTCGTGTCGAGATCGATAACGTACAACCGGTCGTCTCCTGCGGCGCGTATCCCGCCAAGGCGGTGGTTGGTGAGACCATCCCGGTCAGCGCGGCGGTATGGCGGGAGGGCCACGAGGCCGTCGCGGCGACGCTGGTCGTGCGATACCTCGGGCCGCGTTATCCGCAGGTAAACGAAACCCGCCGGATCAAAGCGGTCCAGGCCCCGGTGAAGGCCGCGACGGAAGTCGACGGGGCCGGCGATCAGCAACGGATCAAGCCGCTGCTGCTGCCGATGACGTTGGGCCTCGAGCCCTATGTCTTCCACGGGCAATTCACGCCCGACCGGGTGGGCCTGTGGACCTTCAGAATCGACGGGTGGGGCGACCCCATCCACTCCTGGCGGCACGGCCTGGTTGCCAAGCTCGAGGCCGGCCAGGGCGAGACGGAACTGTCCAACGACCTCTTGGTCGGGGCCGCGCTGTTCGAGCGCGCCGCGATGGGGGTGCCGCGCGCGCGGCGCGAACCGCTGATGGCGGCCGCGACGGCGTTGCGAAGCCCCGGGGACCCGATCACCCGCACCGTGCTGGCCCTGGGGCCGGAAATCGACGAGATCCTGGCCGAGTATCCGTTGCGCGATCTGGTCACCCGCGGCGACCAGTACGGGGTCTGGGTGGACCGGCCGCTTGCCCGCTTCGGCTCCTGGTACGAGATGTTCCCCCGCTCGACCGGCGGGTGGGACGCCGAGGGCAAGCCCGTGCACGGCACGTTCGCCACCGCGGCCGCCGAGCTTCCGCGCATCGCGGCAATGGGATTCGACGTGGTGTACCTGCCGCCGATCCACCCGATCGGCAAGGTACACCGCAAGGGCCGCAACAACTCTCCCACCGCCGCTCCCGGAGATGTCGGTTCTCCGTGGGCAATCGGCAGCGACGAGGGCGGCCACGATGCCGTCCACCCGGACCTGGGCACGATCGAAGACTTCGACGCATTCGTCGCCGCGGCGCGTGAGCTGGGCATGGAGGTGTCGCTGGACCTGGCGTTACAGTGCGCCCCGGACCATCCGTGGGCGCGCGATCACCGTGAGTGGTTCACCGAGCTGCCCGACGGCACCATCGCCTACGCGGAGAACCCGCCCAAGAAATACCAAGACATCTATCCGCTCAACTTCGACAACGATCCGGCGGGCCTCTACGACGAGGTGCTGCGCATCGTCCGGCACTGGATGGACCACGGCGTCAAGTTCTTTCGGGTCGACAACCCGCACACCAAGCCGCCGAACTTCTGGGCATGGCTGATCGCCCAGGCGAAGAGCATCGACCCCGATGTGCTGTTCCTCTCGGAGGCCTTCACGCCCCCGGCCCGCCAGTACGGACTGGCCAAGCTCGGGTTCACGCAGTCCTACAGCTACTTCACCTGGCGCACGGCCAAGCAGGAGCTCACCGAGTTCGGCGACGCCATCGCCGCCGCCGCGGACTTTCGGCGCCCGAACCTGTTCGTGAACACCCCGGACATCCTGCACGCCATCCTGCAGCACAACGGCCCTGGCATGTTCGCGATCCGGGCGGTACTGGCGGCGACCATGGGCCCGGCCTGGGGCGTGTATTCGGGTTACGAGCTCTTCGAGCACCGCGCGGTGCGGGAAGGCAGTGAGGAGTACCTGAACTCGGAGAAGTACGAATTGCGGCCTCGTGATTTCGCGGGCGCCCTGGCCGAAGGGCGCTCGCTCGAACCGTTCATCACGCGGCTCAACTCCATACGCCGGCTACATCCGGCGCTGCAGCAGTTGCGTACCATCCATTTCCACGCCGTGGACAACGATGCGCTGCTTGCCTACAGCAAGTTCGACCCGGCGACCGGCGACTGCGTGTTGGTGGTCGTGACGCTCAACGCGTTCGGGGCCGAAGAGGCCACGCTGTTTTTGGATATGGCGGCTTTGGGTATGGAGCCCTATGAGCGTTTCTGGGTGCGCGACGAAATCACCGGCCAGGAATTCCAATGGGGGCAAACAAACTACATTCGCATCGACCCTGCGCGAGCGGTCGCGCATGTCATCAACATGCCACTCATCCCGCAGGAGTCCCGAATGACGCTGCTCCGCAGGCCACCAAAAGGACCGGAGGGATTGTGACATGAGCCAAGCCGACCAACTCGCCAGGACACACCTGGCGCCCGACCCCGCCGACCTGTCGCGCCTGCTGGCCGGAACCCATCACAACCCGCACGGCATCCTGGGCGCCCACGAGTACACCGACCACACCGTCATCCGGGCGTTCCGCCCGCACGCGGCCGAGGTCGTGGCGCTCGTCGGAGACGACCGGTTTCCGTTGGAGCACATCGAGTCCGGCCTGTTCGCCGTAGCGCTCCCCTTCGTCAACCTGATCGACTACCGCCTGCAGGTGAAATACGAGGGTTCCGACCCGTACACCGTCGCCGACGCCTACCGTTTCCTGCCCACTTTGGGCGAGATCGACCTCTTCCTGTTCGGGGAGGGCCGGCACGAGCGACTCTGGGAAGCCCTTGGCGCGCACCCCCGTTCGTTCACCACAGCCGACGGCGTCGTCAACGGCGTGTCGTTCGCGGTGTGGGCGCCCAACGCCAAGGGCGTCAGCCTGATCGGCGAGTTCAACGGCTGGACCGGCAGCGATGCCCCCATGCGGTCGCTGGGCTCCTCGGGTGTGTGGGAGTTGTTCTGGCCCGACTTCCCCGCCAACGGCCTGTATAAGTTTCGCGTGCACGGCGCCGACGGCGTCGTGACCGATCGGGCCGACCCCATGGCGTTCGCCACCGAAGTGCCGCCGCACACCGCGTCCCGCGTGACGCGCAGCGAATACACGTGGCAGGACGCCGAATGGATGGAACGGCGCGCCCAGCGCAATCCGGTGTTCGAGCCGATGAGCACCTACGAAGTCCACCTCGGCTCGTGGCGCCCAGGACTCGGGTACCGGCAACTGGCGGAAGAGCTGACCAATTACGTGGTCGAGCACGGGTTCACCCACGTCGAGTTGCTCCCGGTCGCCGAGCACCCGTTCGCCGGGTCGTGGGGCTACCAGGTGACGTCGTACTACGCGCCGACATCGCGATTCGGCACGCCCGACGAATTCCGGGCGCTGGTCGATGCGCTGCACCACGCCGGCATCGGCGTCATCGTCGACTGGGTGCCGGCGCACTTCCCGAAGGATGCGTGGGCGCTGGGACGGTTTGACGGCACCCCGCTTTACGAACACGCTGATCCCAAGCGCGGTGAGCAACTCGACTGGGGCACTTACGTTTTCGACTTCGGACGCGCCGAGGTGCGTAACTTCTTGGTGGCCAACGCGCTGTATTGGCTCGAGGAGTACCACGTCGACGGGCTACGGGTCGACGCCGTTGCCTCCATGCTGTACCTGGACTACTCGCGCCCCGAGGGCGGCTGGACGCCGAACATCTACGGCGGGCGGGAAAACCTGGAGGCCGTGCAATTTCTGCAGGAGATGAACGCCACGGTGCACAAGTCGGCCCCGGGCATCGTCACCATCGCCGAGGAGTCGACGTCGTGGCCCGGCGTCACCCGCCCGACAAACCTTGGCGGCCTGGGCTTTTCGATGAAGTGGAACATGGGCTGGATGCACGACACGCTCGACTACATCAGCCGCGACCCGATCTACCGCAACTACCACCACCACGAGATGACGTTCTCGATGCTCTACGCATTCAGCGAGAACTACGTGCTGCCGATCAGCCACGACGAAGTCGTGCACGGCAAAGGCACGCTGTGGGGGCGCATGCCGGGCAACAACCATGTCAAGGCGGCCGGACTGCGCAGCCTGCTCGCCTACCAGTGGGCGCACCCCGGCAAGCAATTGCTGTTCATGGGCCAGGAATTCGCCCAGCGCGCCGAGTGGTCCGAGGAGCGCGGCCTGGATTGGTGGCAGCTCGACGAGCAAGGCTTCTCGAACGGCGTCCTGCGTCTGGTGCGCGACATTAATGACATCTACCGCAACCACCCCGCGCTGTGGAGCCAGGACACCGTCCCCGACGGTTACTCCTGGATCGACGCCAACGACTCCGCCAACAACGTGTTGAGCTTCCTGCGGTACGGCAGTGACGGCTCGGTCATGGCCTGCGTCTTCAACTTCGCCGGCAACGAGCACAGCGGATACCGCCTCGGCCTGCCGTCCGCCGGCCGTTGGCGCGAGGTGCTCAACACCGACGCCACCGACTACAACGGCACCGGCATCGGCAACATGGGCGGTGTCGACGCCACCGAGGACCCGTGGCACGGGCGACCCGCGTCGGCGGTGTTGGTGCTGCCGCCCAACTCGGCCCTATGGCTGGAGCCCGAGTAGGCCGTCAGTAGAGCGCGTTGGCGAGGTTGCGCCGTCCGGCGACGACCTCGGGATCGGCAGGATCGAAAAGTTCGAAAAGCTCGATCAATCGGGTGCGCACCCGGGTGCGCTCGTCCCCGGATGTGCTGCGCACCAAGGCAATCAGGCGGTCGAAGGCCGCGCTCGCATCCTGGTTGAGGATTTGCACGTCGGCGGCGGCGAAGGCCGCGTCGATGTCGCTCGGTGCCGCGTCGGCAGCCGCGAGGGCATCCGGCGAGTGGGTGGTTGCGCGCGTCAGAAAATCGATCTGCCGGATCGCGCCCTTGGCTTCGACGCTGCCCGGGTTGGCGTCCAGGATCGCTTGATACGAGGCTCTGGCCGCCTCGAAATCACCGGTCTCGAGCTGTTCGCGGGCCGCTGCCAGCTCGGGGTCGACCTCATCGGAGTCCGCGGAACCGCTTGGGCCCTTGAGCTTTCCGGCCGTGGCCGAGAGAAGCGAATCCACCCAGCCTCGCAACTGGTCGGGCGGCTGCATCCCCTGGAAGCTGGACAGCGGCTGCCCGCCGGCCAGAGCCACGACGGTCGGCACCGCATCGACACCGAATATCTGGGCCACCCTTGGCGCCACGTCGACGTTGACCGTCGCCAGGGACCACTTGCCGTCGTCCTCGGCGGCCAGGCCGGACAGGATGTCGACGAGCTGGACACACGCATCGCTGCGCGGGGACCAGAGCAGCGCCACGACCGGCACTTCCTCGGACCGGAGCAGGACTTCGGTTTCGAAATTGGCCTCGGTGATCGCGGTAACTCCGGGACCGGCCTCAGCGGCCGGCGTTGCGCCGGCGCCCGTCGCGCCGGCCGGCGGCTGTTGCTGGGCCCGCTGCTTCAGGCCGGACAAGTCGACCGCACCGGCCATCGCCGGGCCTATCGAGGGTCGCGGGCGCGTCACGTCGTCAAGTTTGTCATGGGCGTCGGTGACCTATCCACCCGGTGGCGAGGACGTCCGGGCCGGTCCGGAGGTCGCACCAACAGGCCCGACCGGCAGATATGACCAAGATCACAAAACTTCCCGTACGTCTGGAGCCAGCAACGTCTTCTGAGGGCGCTAGCGCCCCCCGGTCGAGCTACTTTGCCCGCAGAATCAGCGCGTCGCCCTGGCCACCCGCGCCGCACAGGGCGGCGACGGCGTAGCCGGAGCCGCGGCGGGCCAGTTCCAGGGCCGCATGCAGCGTGATCCGCGCGCCCGACATCCCGATGGGATGCCCGACGGCGATCGCACCGCCGTTGACGTTGACGATCTCGGGATCCAGGCCGAGTTCGCGGGTCGATGCCAGCGCGACCGCCGAGAACGCCTCGTTGATTTCCACGACGTCCAGCTGGTCGACGGAGATGCCCTCGCGGCTGAGCGCTTTCTTGATCGCGTTGGCGGGCTGCGACTGCAGAGTGGAGTCCGGCCCGGCCACCACACCGTGGGCGCCGATTTCGACCAGCCAGGGCAGCCCGAGCTCTTCTGCCTTGGCCTTGTTCATCACCACCACGGCGGCCGCCCCGTCGGAGATCTGAGACGCCGAACCGGCGGTTATGGTGCCGTCGCGACGGAAGGCCGGTTTGAGGCCGGCCAGGGACTCGGCGGTGGTGTTGGCGCGGATCCCCTCGTCCTCGGTGAACTGCAGCGAATCACCCTTGCGCTGGGGGATGTTGACCGGCACGACTTCGTCGGCGAAGACGCCGTCCTTCCACGCCGCGGCCGCCTTCTGATGCGACCGCGCAGCGAACTCGTCCTGCTCCTGGCGGGTGAATTTGTCCACGTCGTTGCGCTGCTCGGTGAGCGCGCCCATCGGCTGGTCGGTGAACACGTCGTGCAGACCGTCGTAGGCCATGTGGTCAAGGACCGAGACGTCGCCGTACTTGTAGCCCGCCCGGCTGTCCATCAGCAAATGAGGCGCCTTGGTCATCGACTCCTGCCCCCCGGCCACCACCACGTCGAACTCTCCGGCGCGAATGAGCTGGTCAGCGAGCGCGATGGCGTCGATGCCGGACAGGCACATCTTGTTGATGGTCAGCGCCGGGACGTCCCAGCCGATGCCGGCCGCAACGGCCGCCTGGCGCGCGGGCATCTGGCCGGCCCCGGCCGTCAGCACCTGCCCCATGATCACGTATTCGACCGCCGAGGCGGGCACGTTGGCCTTCTCCAGCGCGCCGGCGATCGCGATGGCACCCAGGTCGCTGGCCGAGAAACCCTTCAGCGAACCCATCAACTTGCCGATCGGCGTGCGCGCTCCAGCAACGATCACCGACGTCGTCATGAAAACCTCCTAGGGGTCCGTGGACGGCCGGTTCGGCCTCCCGGAGAAGCGCAATCTTTGCCGCCAGGTTACCTTTATGTGATGACGACCGATCAAGTTGACGCCCGTCAGATCCTGGCCACCGGCCTGGTGACGGCGATCGATCACGTCGGCATCGCAGTCGCCGACCTGGACGCGGCAATCGCCTGGTATCACGACCACCTCGGCATGAACCTGGTGCACGAGGAAGTCAACGAGGAGCAGGGAATCCGCGAGGCCATGCTGGCCGTGCGCGGTGCGCCGGCTGGTACCGCGCAGATCCAGCTGATGGCCCCGTTCGACGACTCCTCGACCATCGCGAAGTTCCTCGACAAGCGCGGGCCCGGCATCCAGCAGATGGCGGTTCGCGTGAGCGACCTCGACAGCGTGATCGAGCATCTGCGCGCCCAGGGCATCCGGCTCATCTACGACGCGCCGCGTCGCGGCACGGCAAACTCGCGGATCAACTTCATCCACCCCAAGGACGCCGGCGGCGTGCTCATCGAGCTGGTCGAACCGGCCGCCTGAGTCCCTCAGATCACGACCACTTCCGGGTCGGGCCGCGCGTGGCGCGGTGGCTCCAGCACGGGGCATGCCAATGCCGCCGATCGTCAGCTCCCCCGAGCGTCGAATCGATCGGCCACACCACCAGATGTGCGGTGCCGGCGCGTATTTCGTGGTCACAACCGGGGCAGCGGTACGTCTTGACCGCACGATCCGCGGCGACGGGACGGACTTCGTACTCGTGGCCGTCGGGCCCGGTCTCCACCCGGCGCGGCACCAGGGGCGGCGGTGACGCCCGCTGCCGGCGTGGCGGTGTGCGGCGCCTAGCCATGCCGCCAGCCTAGCGGGGTTCAGAACAGCCGGTACTCGTCGCTGTCCATCCCCCGCATCTTGTCGTAATCCAATGTGATGCAACGGATCCCGCGGTCAGTAGCCAGCGTGCGCGCCTGCGGCTTGATCTGCTGGGCGGCGAACACCCCCTTCACCGGCGCGAGCACGCTGTCGCGATTGAGCAACTCGAGGTAGCGGGTGAGCTGCTCGACGCCGTCGATCTCGCCGCGCCGCTTGATTTCCACCGCGACGGAACCGCCCTGCTCGTCACGGCAGAGCAGGTCGACGGGCCCGATGGCGGTCATGTATTCGCGACGCACCAGCGTGTAGCCCGCACCGAGCAGCTGCACGTGTTCGGCGAGCAACGCCTGCAAGTGGGCTTCGACGCCGTCCTTGACCAGCCCGGGGTCAACGCCCAGATCGTGGCTGGAGTCGTGCTCGACCTCCTCGACGGTGATGCGCAGCTGTTCCCCGGCCTTGTTCTGGACGACCCACACGGGCAGCTGATCACCGGGCTCCTCGGTGAGCCAGCAAGGTGGACTCATCCAGTTCAGCGGCTTGTAGGCGCGGTCGTCGGCGTGCACGCTGACCGATCCGTCGGCCTTGAACAGCAACAGCCTGCGGGCCGACGGAAGATGCGCGGTGAGCCGGCCGACGTAGTCCACAGTGCACTGGGCGATCACTAGACGCACCCGACTCACCTTAGAGCGTGGCCGACAAATTAGGCTGACGCCACCATGTCGGCCAACCAGAGCTTGGCAAAACGGATCGGCCGGGTGCTCGAGACGGTCACCCGGCAGAGCGGGCGGCTACCAGAGACCCCGGCGTACGGCTCGCTGCTGCTGGGACGGGTTTCCGAAAGCCAGCGACGTCGCCGCATCCGCATCCAGGTCATCCTGACGGTGTTGGTCTTGGGCGCCAACCTGATCGGCATCGCCGTTGCGCTGCTCCTGGTGACCATCGCCATTCCGCAGCCCAGCGTGTTCGACGCGCCCGGGTGGATCACCTTCGCGGCGTCACCGGCCTATATCGCGCTGGCACTGGCGGTGGGCACCTATTGGATCACCCGCAGGACCGTCGTCTCGCTGCGCTGGGCGATCGAGGAACGCACGCCGAACCGGGAGGACGAGCGAAACACTTTTCTGGCCCCATGGCGCATCGCCCGCTTCGATCTCATCCTGTGGGGTGTCGGGGCGACGGTCCTGACGACGCTTTACGGACTGGTCAACACGCTGTTCATCCCGCGCTTCCTCATCGCGGTCGGCATCTGCGGCATCTTGGTGGCCACAGGCAGTTATCTGCTCGCCGAGTTCGCACTGCGCCCGGCGGCGGCTCAGGCGCTCGAAGCAGGCCCACCACCGCGGCGATTCGCCTCGGGGATCATGGGCCGGACCATGGTGGTCTGGTTCCTCGGCTCGGGCCTGCCCGTTCTCGGCATCGGCTTCCTGGCCGGCTTCCAGGCCCTGATGCGCAATCTGACCGAGACACAATTCGCCGTCGGCGTGCTGATTGTGTCGATCGCCACGCTGATCTTCGGCTGCCTTCTGATGTGGATCCTGGCCTGGCTCACCGCAACTCCAGTCCGCGTGGTCCGCGCGGCGCTGAGGCGTGTCGAGCGCGGTGATCTGCGGGGCGACCTGGTGGTGTTCGACGGAACCGAACTCGGTGAGCTACAACGCGGATTCAACGCGATGGTCGACGGGCTGCGCGAGCGCGAACGGGTTCGCGATCTGTTCGGCCGGCACGTCGGGCGCGAGGTCGCCCTGGCCGCCGAACGCGAGCGGCCGAAGCTGGGCGGAGAAGAACGGCATGTGGCGGTCGTATTCATCGACATCGTCGGGTCGACCAGGCTGGTGACGACCCGGCCCGCGGCGGAGATCGTCCAGTTGCTCAACCAGTTCTTCGCGATAGTCGTCGAGGAAGTGGACCGACACTGCGGGCTGGTCAACAAGTTTGAGGGCGATGCAACGCTGGCCGTGTTCGGGGCGCCCAATCATCTGGACTGCCCCGAAGAGCAAGCGCTGGCCGCCGCGCGCGCCATCTCCGAGCGACTGAACAACGAAATCTCGGTGTGCCGGGCCGGTATCGGGGTGGCGGCGGGGCAAGTCGTTGCCGGGAACGTCGGCGCCCGGGAACGCTTCGAGTACACCGTAATCGGCGGGCCGGTCAACGAGGCAGCCCGCCTGTGCGAGCTCGCCAAGTCGTACCCGGGCCTACTGCTTGCGGCGGCCGACGCGCTGGAAGGTGTGAGCGAGAAGGAGCGCGCCCGTTGGTCTTTGGGCGAGACCGTGACCCTCCGCGGACACGAGCAACCAACCCGCCTCGCCACGCCCGCCGACCCGCCGGCTCAACGCGATTGATTTCGGGCCCGAATGGGTAAGGGGACTAAGGACATCGCCCCTCGAGAGATTGGTGTTGACATGACCGGTAGTGGGACTGCCCGCCGTGTTTCCCTGGCCGCGGGCATCGCCGCGGCAATCGCCCTGAGTTCGTTCACCGCGGGATGCAGTTCGAACAACAACAACAAGAGCCCGACGACTTCGACCGTCACCACCACCGTCACGACGCCCGCGAGCGTCACAACGACGGCACCGGCCGCAACGACTCCCGCCGGACCGGGCGGCGGCGGCCCCGAGACCGGACCCGGGGGCGCCACGACCGCCGGACCGGGTGGTTCCGGCGCCGGCGCCGGTCCCGGCGGGGCGAGTGCCGGTGTGCCCGGCGCGGGGGCTTCCGCCGGACCCGGCGGAGCGGGCGCCTGCGCCGGCGGCGTTTGCGTCGGAACCCCTCCCGCCCCGTAACGCTCGAGCTACGGCTACCGGCCGGGTCACCGGCCGGTAGCCGTAGTTGCACCGATGCGCCGTTTTGGTGCGGGGCCGCCGTCCGTCAGGGCTCCCGATCCGTCCGCACTACGATGTCGTTTTTCCGCCAGTTTTGTCGGCGGGCGGGTGTAAGTCTTGTAAGCGTGCACGAAGACTTCGAACGCTGCTACCGCGCCGTCCAGTCCAAGGACGCCCGGTTCGACGGCTGGTTCGTCACGGCGGTGCTGACAACCGGCATCTATTGCCGGCCCAGCTGCCCGGTGCGGCCGCCTTTCGCTCGCAACGTCCGGTTCTACCCGACCGCCGCCGCTGCTCAGCGCGCAGGATTCCGGGCATGTAAGCGGTGCCGTCCCGACGCATCTCCGGGGTCGCCGGAATGGAATGTGCGCGGTGACGTCGTCGCACGGACGATGCGGCTCATCGCCGACGGCACGGTGGACCGTGAAGGTGTCGGCGGCCTGGCGGCCCATCTCGGTTACACCACCCGCCAGCTGGAGCGGCTGTTGCAGGCCGAGGTCGGCGCCGGCCCGCTCGCGCTGGCCCGCGCCCAACGAGCGCAGACCGCCCGCCTGCTCGTCGAGACCACCAACCTGCCGTTCGGCGACATCGCGTTCGCTTCGGGATTTTCCAGCATTCGCCAGTTCAACGACACCGTGCGCTCGGTCTTCGACAATGCGCCGACGGAGCTGCGCCGGCGCGCCGCGGATCCATCGAGCGCCGCAAAACTCGGAGCCGCTTCGGCGGGGACGGTCAGCCTGCGGTTGCCGGTGCGCACGCCGTTCGCCTACGAGGGCGTCTTCGGTCATCTCGCCGCCGGCACGGTGCCCGGCTGCGAGGAGGTCCGCGAAGGTGCCTACCGACGCAGTCTGCGCCTTCCGTTCGGCAGCGCCGTGGTCGCCCTGACACCGGTGATCGACCATGTCCGCTGTGTGCTCACCCTCGACGATTTCCGTGACCTGACGACGGCGATTGCCCGCTGTCGCCGGCTGCTGGATCTCGACGCCGACCCCGAGGCGGTGGACGACGCGCTGGCCGGGGACCCGTACCTGGCTCCCGTGGTGGCCAAGGCGCCCGGCCAACGCATTCCGCGCACCGTCGACGAGGCTGAGCTGGCCGTGCGGGCGGTCCTGGGGCAGCAGGTGTCCACCAAGGCGGCCCGAACCCACGCCGGCCGCCTGGTCGCGGCATACGGTGAGCCGGTCGCGGACCCCGACGGCGGATTGACCCGCACCTTCCCGTCAGCGGAGCAGCTCGCCGAGATCGACCCCGTCCACTTGGCGGTCCCCAAAGCGCGCCGGCGAAGCCTCAACGCATTGGTCGCCGGCCTGGCCGACGGCAGTATCGTCCTGGACAGCGGGAGCGACTGGGAATCCGCCCGCAGGCAATTGCTGGACGTGCCCGGAGTAGGCCCATGGACCGCAGAGGTGATCGCGATGCGCGGCCTCGGTGATCCGGACGCGTTCCCCGCCACCGACCTTGGCCTTCGCCTGGCCGCCAAGCAGCTGGGCTTACCGATTGGCGAACGGGCCCTGGTCGCCCATGGCGTCCAGTGGCGCCCTTGGCGCTCCTACGCCACCCAATACCTATGGACCACCCTCGAGCATCCGGTTAACCAATGGCCACCACAGGAGGTCGCATGATCGAGTACCGCACCATCGACAGCCCGATCGGGCCGCTGACCCTTGCCGGCCAGGACTCGGTTCTGACCATGCTTCGGATGGTCGACCAGACCTACGAGCCGAGCCGCACCGGCTGGGCCCCGAATCCGGCGGCATTCAACGAGACCACTGAGCAACTCAACGCTTATTTCGAGGGCGAACTCACGGAGTTCGATTTCAAATTCGAGCTGCGCGGCTCCGCATTTCAGCGGCGAGTGTGGGAGGCCCTTCGGACTATCCCCTATGGCGAAACCAGATCGTACGGACAAATCGCGGCACAGATCGGCGCCACCGGCTCCGCTAGGGCCGTTGGGTTGGCCAATGGCCACAACCCGATCGCAATTGTCATCCCCTGCCATCGCGTCATCGGTGCCAACGGCAGCCTCACCGGCTACGGCGGCGGCCTCGACCGAAAGCGAACGCTGCTCGCATTGGAAAAGAAACGCGCATCGGTGAATTCGGCTCTGACACTATTCGACTAATAACGCACCGGAATCAGCGAATGCAAAAACACCCCCGTTGCCGGGGGTGTTTTTGTGTATGTTCGGCGGTGTCCTACTTTTCCACCCGGATGGGCAGTATCATCGGCGCTGACAGGCTTAGCTTCCGGGTTCGGAATGGGACCGGGCGTTTCCCTGTCGCTGTGGCCGCCGTAACTCTATTTAAATTTGGTTTCGGTGGGGGGTGTGGCGTCAGAGCGTCCCGCGACTAATAGTCGCTGGAACTGAAAAGTGGTTGCGATTGTGTGTTGGTAAGTTTTCGGCCGGTTAGTGCCAGTTCCCTACACCCATTACTGGGCTTCCAGGTCTGGCCTATCGATCCCGTGGTCTGCGGGGGGCCTTATCCCTCTAAAAGGGTGAGAAACCTGATCTTGGAGAAGGTTTCCCGCTTAGATGCTTTCAGCGGTTATCCTGTCCGAACGTGGCTATCCAGCCGTGCCCCTGGTGGGACAACTGGTATACCAGAGGTTCGTCCGTCCCGGTCCTCTCGTACTAGGGACAGGTTTCCTCAAGTTTCTGACGCGCGCGGCGGATAGAGACCGAACTGTCTCACGACGTTCTAAACCCAGCTCGCGTGCCGCTTTAATGGGCGAACAGCCCAACCCTTGGGACCTGCTCCAGCCCCAGGATGCGACGAGCCGACATCGAGGTGCCAAACCATCCCGTCGATATGGACTCTTGGGGAAGATCAGCCTGTTATCCCCGGGGTACCTTTTATCCGTTGAGCGACACCCCTTCCACTCGGGGGTGCCGGATCACTAGTCCCGACTTTCGTCCCTGCTTGACTTGTAAGTCTCGCAGTCAAGCTCCCTTGTGCACTTACACTCAACACCTGATTGCCGTCCAGGTTGAGGGAACCTTTGGGCGCCTCCGTTACATTTTAGGAGGCAACCGCCCCAGTTAAACTACCCGCCAGGCACTGTCCGTGAACCCGATAAGGGTTCGACGTTAGGTGTCCAATACGATCAGAGTGGTATTTCAACAACGACTCCGCCCCAACTGGCGTTGAGGTTTCACAGTCTCCCACCTATCCTACACAAACCGTACCGAACACCAATACCAAGTTGTAGTGAAGGTCCCGGGGTCTTTTCGTCCTGCCGCGCGTAACGAGCATCTTTACTCGTAGTGCAATTTCGCCGAGTCTATGGTTGAGACAGTTGGGAAGTCGTTACGCCATTCGTGCAGGTCGGAACTTACCCGACAAGGAATTTCGCTACCTTAGGATGGTTATAGTTACCACCGCCGTTTACTGGGGCTTAAATTCTCCGCTTCACCTTACGGTTAACGGGTCCTCTTAACCTTCCAGCACCGGGCAGGCGTCAGTCCGTATACATCGTCTTGCGACTTCGCACGGACCTGTGTTTTTAGTAAACAGTCGCTACCCACTGGTTTCTGCGGCCGAATCCCGCTCCCACCGCAAGGGTGTTCACGGTATTCCGGCCCCCCTTCTCCCGAAGTTACGGGGGCATTTTGCCGAGTTCCTTAACCATAGTTATCTCGTACGCCTTGGTATGCTCTACCTGACCACCTGTGTCGGTTTGGGGTACGGGCCGTGTGTGTGCTCGCTAGAGGCTTTTCTTGGCAGCAGAGGATCACCGAATTCACCTCAATCGGCTATGCATCACCTCTCAGGATTAATGAGCGACGGATTTGCCTATCGCTCTCCCTACAGGCTTGCCCCAGTATTACCACTGACTGGTACGGCTACCTTCCTGCGTCACCCCATTGCTTGACTACTACCAACGAAGGTCCCACGCAGCCGGCGATCCTCGCACCCCGAAGGGATTGATAGACCACCATTTGGGTGGTTAGTACCGCTGATTCGTCAGGGACGCCCACACACGGGTACGGGAATATCAACCCGTTGTCCATCGACTACGCCTGTCGGCCTCGCCTTAGGTCCCGACTCACCCTGGGCGGACTGGCCTGGCCCAGGAACCCTTGGTCTTACGGCGGGCAAGGTTCTCACTTGCCTTATCGCTACTCATGCCTGCATTCTCACTCCCCCAAACTCCACCACCGGTTACCCGGTAGCTTCGCTGCATGGGGGACGCTCCCCTACCCAACCTTGCGGTTGCCGCGGCTTCGGCGGTGTGCTTGAGCCCCGCTACATTATCGGCGCACAATCACTTGACCAGTGAGCTATTACGCACTCTTTCAAGGGTGGCTGCTTCTAAGCCAACCTCCTGGTTGTCTTTGCGACTGCACATCCTTTTCCACTTAGCACACGCTTAGGGGCCTTAGCCGGCGATCTGGGCTGTTTCCCTCTCGACGTACGGAGCTTATCCCCCGCCGTCTCACTGCCACGCTATACACCACGGCATTCGGAGTTTGGCTGACGTCAGTAACCTAGTAGGGCCCATCGGCCATCCAGTAGCTCTACCTCCGTGGTGAAACACGTAACGCTGCACCTAAATGCATTTCGGGGAGAACCAGCTATCACGGAGTTTGATTGGCCTTTCACCCCTACCCACAGCTCATCCCCTCAGTCTTCAACCTAAGTGGGTTCGGGCCTCCACGCGGTCTTACCCGCGCTTCACCCTGGCCATGGGTAGATCACTCCGCTTCGGGTCCAGAACACGCCACTACACCCCAAAGGGGATGCGCCCTATTCAGACTCGCTTTCGCTGCGGCTACCCCGCACGGGTTAACCTCGCGACGTGTCCCTGACTCGCAGGCTCATTCTTCAAAAGGCACGCCATCACCCCACAAGGAGGCTCTGACGGATTGTAGGCACACGGTTTCAGGTACTCTTTCACTCCCCTCCCGGGGTACTTTTCACCATTCCCTCACGGTACTAATCCGCTATCGGTCATCGAGAAGTATTTAGGCTTACCGGGTGGTCCCGGCAGATTCACAGCAGATTCCACGGGCCCGCTGCTACTCGGGAATTGATACAAGGTAGGTGCCGGGTTTTCGCGTACCGGGCTTTCACCGTCTACGGCAGGCCGTCCCAGGCCACTTCCGCTAACCACGACACTTTATGACTACCCCTCAGCCAGGTAGAGCTGAGACATATCAATCCCACTACCCCGCACACACAACCCCTACCCGGTTACACATGCGTGCGGTTTAGCCTGTTCCGCGTTCGCTCGCCACTACTGACGGAATCACAATTGTTTTCTTCTCCTACGGGTACTGAGATGTTTCACTTCCCCGCGTTACCTCCCGCACCCTATATATTCAGATACGGGTAACACGACATCACTCGTGCTGGGTTTCCCCATTCGGAAATCCTCGGATCAAAGCTAGGTTGACAGCTCCCCGAGGCATATCGCAGCCTCCCACGTCCTTCATCGGCTCTCGATGCCAAGGCATCCACCATGCGCCCTTAGACACTTACATACACACAAAAATCAAAAAGAAATTACACATTTTAACGAACACGCGACCGTTGCCGGCAACGCATCCGTTTAGATGCTCGCAACCACTATCCAATACTCAAACACCACACCCCACCACCAAGATGGAGGGACACCACACGGACTGGCCGAGTGTTGTCTCAGGGCCCAATAGTGTGTCTGGCAATCATTTGCTGTTGTGCACCCGGCCCTCACCCACTACAGGTGAGAACCCCGCACGGCTTACATCCCACCAATTGGGATGTTTTTCGTGGTGCTCCTTAGAAAGGAGGTGATCCAGCCGCACCTTCCGGTACGGCTACCTTGTTACGACTTCGTCCCAATCGCCGATCCCACCTTCGACAGCTCCCTCCCAAAGGGTTAGGCCACTGGCTTCGGGTGTTACCGACTTTCATGACGTGACGGGCGGTGTGTACAAGGCCCGGGAACGTATTCACCGCAGCGTTGCTGATCTGCGATTACTAGCGACTCCGACTTCACGGGGTCGAGTTGCAGACCCCGATCCGAACTGAGACCGGCTTTAAAAGGATTCGCTTAACCTTACGGCATCGCAGCCCTTTGTACCGGCCATTGTAGCATGTGTGAAGCCCTGGACATAAGGGGCATGATGACTTGACGTCATCCCCACCTTCCTCCGAGTTGACCCCGGCAGTCTCTCACGAGTCCCCGGCATTACCCGCTGGCAACATGAGACAAGGGTTGCGCTCGTTGCGGGACTTAACCCAACATCTCACGACACGAGCTGACGACAGCCATGCACCACCTGCACACAGGCCACAAGGGAACGCCTATCTCTAGACGCGTCCTGTGCATGTCAAACCCAGGTAAGGTTCTTCGCGTTGCATCGAATTAATCCACATGCTCCGCCGCTTGTGCGGGCCCCCGTCAATTCCTTTGAGTTTTAGCCTTGCGGCCGTACTCCCCAGGCGGGGTACTTAATGCGTTAGCTACGGCACGGATCCCAAGGAAGGAAACCCACACCTAGTACCCACCGTTTACGGCGTGGACTACCAGGGTATCTAATCCTGTTCGCTCCCCACGCTTTCGCTCCTCAGCGTCAGTTACTGCCCAGAGACCCGCCTTCGCCACCGGTGTTCCTCCTGATATCTGCGCATTCCACCGCTACACCAGGAATTCCAGTCTCCCCTGCAGTACTCTAGTCTGCCCGTATCGCCCGCACGCTCACAGTTAAGCCGTGAGATTTCACGAACAACGCGACAAACCACCTACGAGCTCTTTACGCCCAGTAATTCCGGACAACGCTCGCACCCTACGTATTACCGCGGCTGCTGGCACGTAGTTGGCCGGTGCTTCTTCTCCACCTACCGTCAACTCACGAAGTGAGCCTTCGTCGATGGTGAAAGAGGTTTACAACCCGAAGGCCGTCATCCCCCACGCGGCGTCGCTGCATCAGGCTTGCGCCCATTGTGCAATATTCCCCACTGCTGCCTCCCGTAGGAGTCTGGGCCGTATCTCAGTCCCAGTGTGGCCGGACACCCTCTCAGGCCGGCTACCCGTCGTCGCCTTGGTAGGCCATCACCCCACCAACAAGCTGATAGGCCGCGGGCCCATCCCACACCGCAAAAGCTTTCCACCACAAGGCATGCGCCGAGTGGTCCTATTCGGTATTAGACCCAGTTTCCCAGGCTTATCCCGAAGTGCAGGGCAGATTGCCCACGTGTTACTCACCCGTTCGCCACTCGAGTACCCCCGAAGGGGCCTTTCCGTTCGACTTGCATGTGTTAAGCACGCCGCCAGCGTTCGTCCTGAGCCAGGATCAAACTCTCCAAACAAAATCTCCTCGCAGAACGAGGTGAATTTCAAATCAGAGAAAATCTGACCTAACAAAAAGACACCAAATAACTGGCATCAAAAATTGCCATACCCGCACACGGGGAGTGCTTAGGTATGGCCAAAAAAACAACAACAAATAAAAAGACCAAACACACTATTGAGTTCTCAAACAACACTTGTTTCGCCCGTTTTGGGGCAACCCTGCCAGCTTAATACAAGTCCGGCAGTGGAGTCAACTCCCAGTTTTGGTCTTCCAGAGACCGTTTCGGGAGCAGCCGTGCCAGGCTAGTACCAATCCAGCGAGGGAGTCAAGCGCCCGGGGTGTCGACCGCCTGGTGTGGCGACCGGCCCTGCGGGGCACTGACTTTGGTTACTCTACCCGCTCGATCTCCGCTCCCAAAATCGCCAGGTTTTCGACGAACAAGGGGTAGCCGCGATCGATGTGGAAGACGTCGTGGACCTCGGTGTCACCGTCGGCCACCAGCCCCGCCAACACCAGGCCGGCACCGGCCCGAATATCCGAACACCACACCGGGGCGCTCGACAATTGCGGCAGACCTCGTACGACGGCATGGTGCCCGTCGGTGCGGGCGTCGGCGCCCAACCGGATCATTTCTTCGACGAAGCGGAAGCGCGCCTCGAAGACGTTCTCCGTGATCATCGACGTGCCGTCGGCGATCGACGCCAGGGCGATAGCCATCGGCTGCAGGTCGGTCGGGAACCCGGGGAACGGCAACGTCGCGACGTTGACGGCCTTGGGGCGCTCGTACTGCGTGATCCGGAAGCTGTTGTCCGTTTGGGTGACCGTCGCGCCGGCGTCGTGCAGTTTATGCAGCACGACCTGGAGGTGGGCCGGGTCGACGCCCGTCACCGAAATGTCGCCTCGGGTCATCGCAGCCGCGATGCCCCACGTGGCCGCAACGATGCGATCGCCGATCACGCGGTGCTCCGTCGGGTGTAGCCGGGGAACGCCGGTGATGGTCATGGTCGGCGAACCCGCACCTTCGACCTGCGCGCCCATCTGATTCAACATGGTGCACAGGTCCACGACATCGGGTTCGCGCGCCGCGTTGTGGATCGTGGTTACGCCCTCGGCGAGGACGGCGGCCATCAGGATGTTTTCGGTGGCTCCCACCGACGGAAACTCCAGCTGAATCTCCGCGCCGCGCAACGTGTCGGCCTGGGCGACGACGCAGCCGTGCTCGATGTTGCATTGCGCGCCCAGTTGGCGCAGGCCCGACTGGTGCATGTCCAGCGGACGAGACCCGATCGCGTCGCCGCCCGGCAGGGCGACCCTGGCCCGCTTACACCGGCCAACCAGCGGCCCAAGCACGCAGACCGATGCGCGGAACTGTCGTACCGCAGCGAAATCGGCGTCGTATTTCGGCTCGTCGGGTGAGGTGATGCGGGCGACGTCGCCGTCGAGCTCGACGGTGGCGCCGAGCCCACGCAACACCTCGGCCATCAACGGCACGTCGAGGATGTCGGGGCAGTTGGTGATGGTGCTGGTGCCTTCGGCCAGCAGGGTCGCTGCCATCAGCTTGAGCACGCTGTTTTTGGCGCCTCCCACTGCGACTTCGCCGGACAACCGGTTCCCGCCGGTCACCACGAATCGCTCAGCCACCCGCGTCAGTCTAGTGAAGCGGTATCGCCTTGTCAGTCAGCCCGCTTGACGGCGATGCGCTCCGCCGAGCGAAGTGAGGTGGAATCAAGCGGTCAGCCGAGGCTCCATGCCCACCCGGGCCGCAGTACCGTCTTGCTCATGGCGATACACCTGACCCGGATCTATACGCGAACCGGTGACGACGGCACGACGGGGTTGAGTGACTTCTCGCGGGTCTCCAAGAACGACCCTCGCCTGGTCGCGTACGCCGACTGCGACGAGGCCAACTCGGCGATCGGCGTCGCGATCGCCTTGGGGCAGCCCGACGAGGAAACCGCTGGCGTACTGCGGCAGATCCAGAACGACCTGTTCGACGCGGGCGCGGACCTGTCGACCCCGGTGGTGGAAAACCCCGAATATCCCCCGCTGCGAATCACCCAGCCCTACATCGATCGACTGGAAGGCTGGTGTGACAAATATAACGAGCACCTGCCGGCGCTGAATTCCTTTGTGCTGCCGGGCGGTTCGCCGTTGTCGGCGCTTCTGCACGTCGCCCGCACGATCGTCCGTCGAGCGGAACGATCGGCCTGGGCGGCGATCGATGCCGCGCCGCAGCAGATCAACGTGCTCCCGGCGAAATACCTGAACCGCCTGTCGGATCTGCTTTTCATCCTGGCACGTGCGGCCAATCCCGACGGTGACGTGTTGTGGCAACCCGGCGGAGGCGCGCCGACCCCGGGTTAGCCTGCGGCACGAGGCCTAAACGCTGCGGCGACGAGCGCGTGGTGACGGACGGGACTCCAGCCAGGACAGGAAGGCCGTCAAAGCGCCCTTGTCCAGCGCGATCTCGTAACCGGTCCTGCGGTCCTGCGTCGTGTCGCGCAGCTCCAGCACGACGATCTCGTCGGTCATGATGTCGAATTCGTCGCCGCGCGGCGCACGCCGGGCGACGATTTCCACTCCCCTGCGGCTGAGTCGACGGTCCGGCCACAAACGCAGGCTGGACAGCCGGTAGAACGCCGCTTCACCGCCGCGGTAACGAATCACGCCGTGACGCCAGCCATGACCTCCGACCGCGGGGATGTCCCGCATGATTCCCGCCGTGCCGCCCTGACGCAGCTTCCACAACCGATAACTCAGCGCGACGACCGCGCACGCGAGGACAACGACGAGCACGACCATGCCGACCATGGGCGCGCTCATCCTCTTGTCCGGGGTGGCTAGTCGATCGCGCCGACAGCGCGCAATCTGCCGCGCCCCCGCGCCGCGATGCGCGGGTCGTCGGACTCAGATTCCTCCCTGGCGGCGCTTTCGTCGATCTCGGATTCGAATGCGGCGGACTCGGCCAGCACCGTGACCGTCTCCTCGGTGACCGACAGGAACCCGCCTTCGATGGCGACCCGCAGATCGTCTTCGCCCTCTCGCTCGACGCGCACCATTGCGTCGTCGACCAATTGCGCTACCAGCGGGATATGCCGCGGCAGGATGCCGATCTCGCCGACGGTGGTGCGGGTGAACAGGAAAGTCGCCTCACCCGACCAGATCTTCCGGTCTACGGCGACTATCTCAACATTCAAATCCGCCATGCCACAGTGCCCTTCACAGCCTCGACTCAGTCCTCAGGAATCCAGTTTGGCGCCGAAGCTTTCGGCTTTCTTGGCCAAGTCGTCGAGGCCACCGATCAAGAAGAACGCCTGCTCCGGTATGTGGTCGAAGTCGCCCTTGGTCAGGCGGTCGAACGCCTCGATGGTCTCCTTCAGCGGCACCGTCGAACCCGGCTGACCTGTGAACTGCTCGGCCGCCATCATGTTCTGCGAGAGGAACCGCTCGATGCGTCGTGCGCGCTGAACGAGCTGCTTGTCCTCTTCCGAGAGCTCGTCGATACCGAGGATCGCGATGATGTCTTGGAGATCCTTGTACCGCTGCAGGATTCGGATGACCTCCTGCGCCACGGCGTAGTGCTCGTCACCAACGACGCTCGGGTCCAGGATGGTCGAGCTCGATGCCAGCGGGTCCACCGCCGGGAAAATTCCCTTGGAGAACACCGAACGCGACAGTTCGGTGGTCGCGTCCAGGTGCGCGAACGTCGTCGCCGGCGCGGGGTCGGTGTAGTCGTCGGCGGGCACATAGACCGCCTGCATCGACGTGATCGAGCGCCCGCGCGTCGACGTGATGCGCTCCTGCAGCTCGCCCATCTCGTCGGCCAGCGTGGGCTGGTAACCCACGGCCGAGGGCATACGGCCGAGCAGGGTCGACACCTCGGAACCCGCCTGAGTGAAGCGGAAGATGTTGTCGATGAACAGCAGCACGTCCTGGCCGGCCTCGTCGCGGAACCACTCCGCCATCGTCAGCGCCGACAGCGCCACCCGCATACGGGTGCCGGGCGGCTCGTCCATCTGACCAAACACCAGCGCGGTGTCCTTGAGCACGTCAGCCTCTTTGAGCTCGACCCAGAGGTCGTTGCCCTCACGGGTGCGCTCACCGACGCCGGCGAAAACCGAAGTACCACCGAAGTTTCGGGCGATACGGTTGATCATCTCCTGGATGAGCACCGTCTTGCCCACGCCGGCGCCGCCGAACAGGGCGATCTTGCCACCACGCACGTAGGGGGTAAGCAGGTCGACGACCTTCAGGCCGGTTTCGAGCATCTCGGTGCGGGGCTCGAGCTCTTCGAACGGCGGCGGCTTGCGGTGGATCGACCAGTGCTCGAAGTCTTCGCCGTATCCGGGCTTGTCCAGGCAGTCTCCCAGCGCGTTGAAGACGTGACCCTTCACCTCTTGGCCGACCGGTACCGATATCGGCTTGCCGCTGTCGGTCACCTCGACGCCGCGGACCAGGCCGTCGGTGGGCTGCAACGAAATGGTGCGAACCAGGTTGTCGCCGAGGTGCTGTGCGACCTCTAGCGTGAGGGTCTTCTTGAGTTCCTCGAACGTGATCTTGGCGTTGAGCGCGTTGAACAGTTCGGGAACGGATCCACGCGGAAACTCGACGTCGACCACGGGGCCGGTGATTCGTACCACGCGGCCGCTGGTCTCGGAGTTGGTGGACTTATCGTTCTTCTTCGTTGCTTCGGTAGTAGCAGCCATATTTTTCTTCTTCCTCGTGTGCTACTTGGCGTCGGCGAGTGCGTTTGCACCGCCGACGATTTCGCTGATCTCTTGGGTGATCTGAGCCTGCCGCTCGCGGTTCGCCATCAGCGTCAGTTCTTTGATCAGGTCGTCCGCATTGTCGGTCGCCGACTTCATCGCCCGTTGGCGCGACGCGAGCTCCGATGCCGCCGATTCAAGCAACGCGGCGTAGACGCGGGTCGTCACGTACCGCGGCAGCAACGACTCGAAAAGCGTTGTCGCGTCTGGCTCGAACGAGTACAGCGTATGAAGTTCCTCGGTGTCCTCGACATATTCCACGACCAGCGGAGCGATGCGGTGGGCCACCGCTGCCTGCGACATCATCGACTTGAACTCCGAGTAGACGATGTGCAGTTCGTCCACGCCTTGGTCGTCCGATGACTCGTCGTCGCCCGCACCCGTCATGAAAGTCTCGACCAGGGTCGAAGCGATCTCCGCGGCGTTCTCGTAGCTGGGTTGCTCGGAGAATCCCGTCCACGATTCGGTGATGTCCCAGTTGCGGAACTTGAAGTAGTTCAGCGCCTTCCGGCCAACCGTGTACACGACCGGCGTCTTGCCTTCCTCCCTCAGCAGCGAGAACAGCTCCTCGGCCCGACGGAAGATGCTGGAGTTGTACGCCCCGCACAATCCGCGGTCGGAGGACACCACCAGAACGCCGGCCCGCTTGGGTTCCTCTCGCTCGACCAGCAGAGGGTGATCCAGTGCGGCTTCGGAGGACAGCGTGGTCAGCATCGAGGTGATCTGAAACGCGTAGGGCCTAGCGGCTTGCAGCCGAGCCTGCGCCTTTCCGATGCGCGATGTCGCGATCATCTCCTGGGCCTTGGTGATCTTCTTGATCGACCCTGCCGAGCGAATTCGGCCGCGTAGTTCGCGAAGTGTGGCAGCCATTGTTAGTTACTTCTTGTCCTTGCCGCTCTTGGAGTCCTTCTTGTCCTTGGGCTTCTCCTTCTTGACCTGGACCGACTCCTTTTCGAGATCTTCCTCGTCCAGGGGCTCGACGTGCTCGTCCGGCACCACCGATCCACCGCCCGTGGCAGCGAACCCCTTCTTGAAGTTCTTGATGATCTCGGTCAGCTGGTTCTCGCCCTCTTCGGAGAGCTTTCCGCTGTCGCGGACACCGGCCAGGAACTTCTCTTCCGACGCCCGCATGTGGTCCAGCAACTCGGTTTCGAAGCGCCTGACGTCCTCGACCGGCACGGAGTCCAGGTGACCGCCGGTGCCCAGGAAGATCGAAACCACCTGCTCCTCAACCGGCATGGGCTGGTATTGCGGTTGCTTGAGCAGTTCGACCAGCCGTTCACCGCGCTCCAGCTGCGCCTTGGACGTCGCGTCCAGGTCCGAAGCGAAGGCCGCGAACGACTCGAGTTCGCGGTACTGCGACAGGTCCAGACGCAGCGAGCCGGCCACCTCTTTCATGGCCTTGATCTGCGCCGCACCGCCGACGCGGGACACCGACACACCGACGTTGATGGCCGGCCGCACACCCTGGTTGAACAAATCGGACTCCAGGAAGCACTGGCCATCGGTGATCGAGATGACGTTGGTCGGGATGTAGGCCGAGATGTCGTTGGCCTTGGTCTCGATGATCGGCAGACCCGTCAGCGAGCCGCCCCCGAGGTCGTCGGAGAGCTTCGCGCAGCGCTCCAACAGCCGCGAGTGCAGGTAAAACACGTCACCGGGGTACGCCTCGCGACCCGGCGGCCGGCGCAGCAGCAGCGAGATCGCGCGGTACGCCTCGGCCTGCTTGCTCAGGTCGTCGAAGACGATCAGCACGTGCTTGCCGTCGTACATCCAGTGCTGGGCGATTGCCGAACCCGTGTAGGGCGCAAGCCATTTGAAGCCGGCGGAGTCCGATGCCGGGGCGGCGACGATGGTGGTGTAGTCCATCGCGCCGCCCTCTTCGAGCGCTCGCCGCACCGACGCGATGGTGGTGCCCTTCTGCCCGATGGCCACGTAAACGCAGCGAACCTGCTTCTTTTCGTCGCCGCTCTCCCAGTTCTCCCGCTGGTTGAGGATGGTGTCGACGCAGACGGCGGTCTTGCCGGTCTTGCGGTCGCCGATGATCAGCTGCCGCTGACCGCGACCGATCGGGGTCATCGCGTCGATGGCCTTGATGCCGGTCTGCAGCGGCTCGCTCACGCTCTGCCGCTGCACCACGGACGGCGCCTGGATCTCCAGGGCGCGGCGCGTGTCGGTGTCGATGTCTCCCCGGCCGTCGATGGGGTGGCCGAGCGGATTGACGACGCGTCCGAGGAATGCGTCGCCGACGGGGACGGACAGCACCTCCCCGGTGCGCTTGACCTGTTGGCCCTCTTCGATTTTCTCGAAGTCGCCCAAGATCACCGCGCCGACGCTGTGCTCGTCGAGGTTCAGTGCGACGCCGAGGACCCCGCCCGGGAACTCGAGCAGTTCCTGGGTCATGACGGAGGGCAAGCCTTCGACGTGCGCGATGCCGTCTCCGGCATCGACGACGGTACCGACCTCTTCGCGGGAGGTGTCGGAGGTGAAAGAGCCTACATACTCCTCGATGGCGTTCTGGATGTCATCAGCGGAGATCGTCAACTCGGCCATGGCTTTTCGTCTTCCTACTTGATCTTGGTTCGCGTGTGGTTGTGGTAGGCGGTTGGTGTCAGTCGGGCAGTTGCGCCTTCGCAGCGGCGAGGCGAGAAGCGAGTGTCCCGTCAATCACTTCGTCTGCCACGGAGATGAGCAGACCGCCGAGCAGTTCGTCGGAGACCTGCAGCTGCACCGTCACCGGATGACCGTAGATACGGCCGAGCACGTCGGTGAGGCGAGATCGTTGGGCGTCGCTGAGGTCGGCCGCCGCGCTGACTCGCGCGACGATCTCGCCGTGGCGCGCCACCGCAACTTTCGCCAAGAACTGGAAGGCCTCCTCGGCCGACTCACCCCTGAGCAGTTGGACGGTTTGGGTCAGCAGCGCCACCACAATCGGATCGACCCGGGCGCTGGCGCTGTCAAGAACCTTGCGAAGCAGGTCGATTCGGCCTTCGACCGGCACGCCGTAGTCGCCCAACATGATCCCGAGCCGGGGCTGTGCGTCCAGTATTCGGGAGAAGCGGAACAACTGGTCTTCCACGTCGTCGACCTTGTCCTCGCGTTCGGCGACTTCGAGCAACGCCTGGCGCGAGATGTGCTCGATCGCATCGCCCAAATCGGAGTTGGCCGACCAGCGCTCCGAGACGGCCATCCGCAGAACGTCGAGCGTGGCGTCGGCGACTTTGCCCGAGACCAGCCGCTCGATAAGCCGTACCCGGGGCGCCGGATCCTCGGCGGGCACGGTCAGGTACCGGGTGACAACGATCTCGCGGTCCAGCATTTCGGCGACCGAAACGAGCTCGGCGGACAGGCTGGAAAGGGCCTTGTTGTCAAGGTCTTTGGCGATGTCGCTGAACCGCTCCGCCAGGCTGGCCACCGCCAGCCGACTGGCGGAGCGCATCTTGGCCAGCAGCGGATATTGGACCTCTGCGGGTGCCGGGGCCATCGCTTCGAGGTCGTCTAGGAAGCGATCGACGGTACCCGCTTGTTGCGCGGGGTCGGCGACGTAGTTACGCACCAGCTCGCCCGCCTGACGCACCGCCTCGTGACCGAGTTCCAGGCGAAGCTGGCGGCTCAGCTGGGTGCGCAGCAGGTCGGCCTGGCGGGCACCCTGCGCGGTGATGCGTTCGGACTCGACACCGGCCTGGGTCCGGAACTGTTCGGCGATGCGGCCGGAATCCGTCTCCGCTTCTTCGACGAGCCGCTCGGCCTCGGTCTTGGCGGATTCCACCGCGTTGCTGTGGGCCGTGGTCGACTCGCTCAACCGATCTGCCGCTGCCGCAGAGTCTTTCAACTGTTGGCGCACGGTCTCTTGGCGGGCGGCCATCAGACGACGTACCGGCGGTACGACGTACCGCACGACCAAGAGCACGATGGCCGCGAAACCGATCAACTGCCCGATGAATGTCGACATACGCGATTACCGTCCAGATTTCCCGGTTGCAGATGCTGCCGAAGTGGCCGGGACCACCTCGACGCCAAGGATCCGGCTCGCCAGCGTCGCCGCCATGCCCGCCACGTTGGCGCGCAGATCCAGCTCCACGGCGTCTCTCTCCCGCTTGAGTTGCTCGGAGGCCATTTGCAACGTCGACATCACCTGTTGCTCGGCACTGGCGCGCGCGTCTTCGACCACCTTACGGCCCTCGGCGCGGGCATTGTCGCGCAACGACGACGCCTGAACCCGGCCCTCCGTCAGGGCCTCCTCATAGTCGGCCTTGGCGGCGTCGAACTGCTCGGCCGCCTTCTTGTTGTCGGCGGCCGTCTTGGCAACCATGTTGTCGCGTTCCCGCAACACCCGCATGACCGGCGGCACCACGAACGTACCGATGACGGCCAGCACGATCAGGAAGATGGCCAGCACAAAGAAGAAGGTGCCGTTGGGGACGAGGAAGTTGTTGCCTCCCTCTGCCACCACCTGGCTGGATGCCAAAATGCTCAGACTCGCGTCACGCATTGCGGCGAATTACTTGACCGGGGTCGCGAAGACGAACAACGCCATGAACGCCAGGTTGATGAAGTAGGCCGCCTCGACCAGACCGACCGTGATGAAGAACGGCGTGAACAGCCGGCCCTGCGCCTCGGGTTGCCGGGCGATACCCGAAACCAGCGCGTTACCGGCGATACCGTCACCGATGCCGGCGCCGATCGCGCCGCCACCCATGATCAGGCCACCGCCGATGAGAGCGGCGGCAGCGATTTGTGGGTCCAGGGCTGCCATTCTTTTCCTCCTTGATAGCTGGTAGCGGTCTACCAGGCCTCTGTAATGGTGTGTGGGACAAAGCGATTGGTGACCTCAGTCATGGTGTTCCTCGATCTCCATGGCCTGGCTGAAGTAGAGAATCGTCAAGATCGAGAAGATGAACGCCTGGATCGCCCCGACGAACAGGTCGAAGGCCTTCCAGATCGCGTTGGGCGCCCACATGATGTACGGCGGGAAGAGCGCGATCAGCGCGACCAGGATGCCGCCGGCGAAGATGTTGCCGAAAAGTCGGAGCGACAACGAGATCGGCTTGGCGAGCTCTTCGACGAGGTTGATCGGGGCCAGGAACGCCACGTGGCCCTTGAGCACGGCGAGCGGGTGGCCGACGATGCCGCGGCGCCAGATGCCCGCCACGTGATAGCAGACGAACACGAAGAGGGCCAGCGCCAGAACGTAGTTGATGTCCGCGGCCGCCGACTTCAGCAGTTCGGTGGTGCGCCCCGACTTGTCGGTGTACTGCAGCGGGAGCACCGACAGCCAGTTGGAGATCAGGATGAACACGAAAATCGTGACGGCCAGCGGCAACACGAACGGCGCGATCCGCATCCCGACCGCGCTCTCGATCTGATCGCGCATCTGGACGGTGATGGCCTCCCAGAACAACTGCACACCGCTGGGGACCCCGGTGGAGGTGATCTTCGCCCGCAGGAAGAAGGCCAGTGCCAGCACGATCACGGCGGCGATCGCGGTCGACAGAATCGTGTCGGTGTTGACGGTCAGCCCGAGCCATTTGGCCTGGCTGTGCTCCCCAACCTCGATTGCGGCGGCCAGGAACGTCGTCTCAGTCATCGGTGCTGCCTCTTCCTTCCGTTCCTTCCGATCCCGCGGTGACGCCGCCTCCGTCCGAGGGATGGGCGTCCGCCCAGTCACCGGCGCGCAGCTTCTTCCACACCGGAAGCGCCGTCGATGCCACCAACAAAACCTGGAAAAGCGCCAGCCCGAACACGACACCCAGGCCGGCGGGCCGGAAAATGTAGGCGATGATCAGCCCGATGATCGTGATAATCGCCAGCCGGGTAGCAGAATTGAGCGCCATCGTGCTTTTCAGCGGGTGCTCTTTCGCGGTGATCGACGCGACCGAACGGCGCACGAGAAGGGCGTTGAGCAAACCGAGCAGCAACCCGACGCCGAAGAAGACCCCGACCATCGGGTGACCGGTCAAGCTGGCGGCGACGACTGCCACCGCAGTAACCGCAATGCTGAGGACGAACAGCCGGACCGGGCGGAACGCCACAGAGGGAAACACCAACGGCGCGTCCTGCGCTGGTGTCGTCACTGCAGCACCTCAATCCCAAGTTAGTGGAGCGGGAGTCCCCCGACCGACTGATCGGTGGCCCGCCGAGCGTATCGCACGTCACAGTGGAATCACCCAAGGGGTATCTCCCGACGCGACTCCCCAGCCGACCCAACCGGATCTGCGTCCGATGGACCGGCGTTCTGTGCGGCTTTTTGGGGTTCTACCTGCACCGTACCATACGGCGAACGCCACTACTACTAGCTGTCGTAGTCCTCGTCTTCGTACTCGTCTCGCCGGCGCATTAGCGGGATCGCCGTCGCGACGCCGGCGACCACGATCGCGCCCAACATCACCGCGGCGGTATCGCGGGGATTGAAGAAAATGGTGCTGGCGGCGCCGAACGCGACGATGCCGACCCACAGGTAGATCAACAACACCACCCTGCGGTGGGAATGACCGATCTGCAGCAAGCGGTGGTGCAGGTGCATCTTGTCCGGGCTGAACGCGCTGCGACCCGCGCGGGTGCGGCGCACGATCGCCAGCAGCAAATCGAGCATCGGCACGAACATGACGGCGACCACCAGCAGGAACGGCGACAGGAGCGCGAACACGTCGCGCGCACCGTAGGCGTTTTGCGAAACGGGGCCGGCGGCGGTGGTAGAGGCCGCGGCGAGCATCAGGCCGATCAGCATCGAGCCCGAATCACCCATGAAGATCTTGGCGCGGTGGAAGTTGTGCGGCAGGAAGCCCAGACAGGCACCCGCGAGCACCACGGAGATCACGGCGGGCGGATAGAAGAGCACATCGCCGCCGTGGTCGCGCAACAGGCCGACCGAGAACATGCAGATCGCCAGAGCCGTGATCAGCCCGAGCCCGGCGGCCAGTCCGTCGAGCCCGTCGACGAAGTTCATCGCGTTGACGATGGACACCGTGAGCGCCAGCGTGAGCAGGATCGACGAGGCTTGGTCCAGCACGATGGTGCCGACACCGCCGATCGGGATATAGAGGACGCTCCAGGCCACGCCCATGGTGACCAGCACGCTGGCCGCGGTGATCTGGCCGGCGAATTTCGTCAGGGCGTCGAGCCCCCAACGATCGTCGATGAGGCCGATGCCCATGATCACCGCGCCGGCCACCAGTACGGCCGGCATACCCGTCGAATAGACGAACCCGCGAGTGAGCGCCGGAAGCTGGGACGCCAGGAAGACGGCCGAGAGGACGCCGAGGAACATCGCCAGCCCGCCCATGCGCGGGGTCGGGGTCACGTGTACGTCGCGTTCCCGCGGATAGGCAACCGCGCCCAGCCGGGTGGCGAGCACGCGCACGGGACCGGTGGCGAAGTACGTGATGATGGCGGCGGTCAGTCCAACGAGTGCAAGCTCGCGCAGCGGGACACCGGTGCCCCGGTCACCCAGGGCGAGCAAACCACTGGCTAGGTCGGTTATGTCGCTGGACACGTCGAGACCGTACTGCACCAACCTGGCAACCAGAGAACCGCTCGGGCTAGGCCTGGGCGGTCAGGCTTTCGAGGTCTAACCCGAGCACTTCCGCGATCCGTTCGGCGCTCACCGGGCCGGGCCGCAGGATCCGCGGGGCGGAACCGGTGAGGTCGACGATCGTGGAAGCGGCCTGCTGCTCAGCCGTCCCCGCGTCGAGATAAACGTCGACGAGATCGCCGAGTTGATCACGGGCCTCGTCGGCATCCACCGCGGGCGGACGGCCGGACACGTTCGCGCTGGACACCGCCATGGGCCCGACTTCGCGCAACAGCTCGATGGCGACCGGGTGCAGCGGCATCCGCAGCATCACGGTGCCGCGTGCGTCGCCGAGGTCCCACTGCAGCGACGGCGCCTGCGTCACCACCAGGCTCAGCGCCCCCGGCCAGAACGCGCGGATCAGGTCGCGGGCCCCGTCCGGCATGGTGTAGACGAGACCCTCGATGGTGTGCCACGAGCCGACCAGCACGCCGACCGGCATGTCGCGTCCCCGCCCCTTCGCCGACAGCAGGGCGGCCACCGCGGCGCTGTTGAAAGCGTCGGCGCCGATGCCGTAGACGGTGTCGGTCGGCATGACGACCAATCGGCCACCCTTCAGCGCCCCTGCCGCCGAGGCGATCCCGCGCGAACGTTGATCGGGATCGGCGCAGTCAAAGACTTCAGTCATCCGCCCGCTCCTTTCTGCGGGCGGTGACGAATCTCGGCCGGCCGGCCAGGTCATTGCGGGCGGTGGCGTCGTCGAAAAGCCCCGTCTCACAAATTAACTCGACGGTCGGCTGCGACGTCGTGTCGTCATGTTCGACGGCAAAGATGCCGCCCGGGCGAAGCCAGCGCCCGGCCAGGCGGACGATGGGGCCGATCACCGCCATCCCGTCCGGGCCGCCGAACACCGCATGGCGTGGGTCGTGTTGGGCGACTTCGGGTTCCACCTCCGCGGCGTCGGGAACGTAGGGCGGATTGGCCACCACCAAGTCGACTCCGTCGTCCAGTTCGGAAAGCAGTCCCCGGGCTGTGACGTCGGCCTGCAGGAGTTCGACCGGGGTGCCCGCCGCGTTGCGGCGCGCGTACTCGAGGGCCGTCCCGGAGTCATCGATCCCGATGATCCGCGCCGTGGGGTGGTGCTGGGCCAGCGCCACCGCCAATGCGCCCGAACCGGTGCACAGATCGACGATGACGGGCCGGGTGGGGAGGCGCTGTTCGGTCACCCACGCCAAAAGGGCTTCGGTTTCCGGGCGCGGGATGAAGACGCCGGGCCCGACGTGCAGCATGAGCGGGCCGAACGCGGCTGCGCCGGTGAGATGCTGCAAGGGCACCCGCCGGGAGCGTGCGGCCACGACGTCGCGGTAACGACCGAAGAAGTCGTCGCCGGGCGACTCGAGCAAGGCCAGCCGACCGCGCTCGGTGCCCGTCAGGTGCGCGGCCAGCTCCTCGGCATCCCAACGGGCGGAGTCGATTCCCGCTTCGGCGAGCGTCGCCGCCGCGGAGTCGATCGCACGCCGCAAGACACTCATGCCTGTTGCAACCGGGACTGTCTGTCGGCGGCTCCCAACGCGTCGAACATCGCGTCCAGGTCGCCGTCGAGTACTTGATCGAGATTGTGTGCCTTGTAACCGATTCGGTGGTCGGTGATCCGGTTCTCCGGGAAGTTGTAGGTGCGAATGCGTTCGCTGCGGTCGACGGTCCGGATCTGGCTGGCCCGGTCGGCCGATGCGTCTGCCAGTGCCTGCTCTTCGGCCAATGCCTGCAGGCGGGCGGCCAGCACCTGCAACGCACGCGTCTTGTTCTGCAGCTGCGAGCGTTCGTTCTGACACGTGACCACGATGCCGGTGGGCAGGTGCGTGATTCGCACCGCGGAGTCGGTGGTGTTCACCCCCTGGCCGCCCTTGCCGGACGAGCGGTACACGTCGACGCGCAGATCCGACTCGTCGATCTGCACCTCGCCCACTTCCTCGGGTTCGGGATAGACCAATACGCCCGCCGCCGAAGTGTGTACGCGGCCTTGCGATTCCGTCACGGGAACGCGCTGCACCCGGTGCACCCCACCCTCGAACTTCATGCGGGACCACACTCCGTCGGCCGAGTCGCCCTTGCTGGCGATGGACAGCGTCGCGTCCTTATAGCCACCGAGGTCCGACGTGGTTTCGTCCAGCACGGTCACGTTCCAGCCGTGCCGCTCGGCATAGCGGATGTACATCCTGGCCAGGTCCGCCGCGAACAAAGCCGATTCCTCGCCGCCCTCGCCGGATTTGACCTCTAGCACGATGTCGTCGGCGTCATGCGGGTCGCGCGGCGCCAGCATGTCGGTCAGTTGGGTGTCCAATTCAGCGACCCGTGATTCCAGTTCGGTCACCTCATCGGCGAACGACTCGTCGTCGGCGGCCAGCTCGCGCGCCGCCTCCAGGTCACCGCGCGCCGCCTCCAACTTGCGATGCGTCGCGACGATCGGGGCCAATCGGGCGAACCGGCGGCCGGCTTTGCGCGCCTCGGCGGGATTGCTGTGCAGGTCGGGATCCGCCAGCCGTTGCTCGAGCTCGGCGTGTTCGGCCAACAGCACATCAATGGTCTGCACCGGCTGCGTCACCTGTCACCTCCTGCCCGCTCAGCCCCGCGTTCTCATTTGCCGTAAACGCAAACCGACGCCCGGCCTGTGCTCTCTCGCACAGTTCGGGCGTCGGCAACGCAGCTACTTGTCGGTGTCGTCCGCCGCGGCACCTTTGCGCTTGCCGTAACGCTTCTCGAAGCGGGCCACCCGGCCGCCGCTGTCAAGAATCTTCTGCTTGCCGGTATAGAACGGGTGGCACTGCGAGCACACCTCCACGACGATGTTGCCGCCGGGCTTGGTGCTGCGGGTCTGGAACGTGTTTCCGCACCCGCAGTGCACGGTGGTCTCCGCGTAAGCGGGATGAATGTCAGATTTCATGCTGTCCTCTTCGATCTTGTCGAGCACCGATTATGCCGGGTCAACCGCTGTTCTCCCAAAACAACGGGGTACCCGTCGGCATTCCCGGCGCTTGGGTTGCCTCGAAACTTAAACCAGGGCGGCGCCAGCCGGCGTGTCGCGTACGTGCTTTAAATGTCGCGGTGACGACGCGCCGAGGAACGTGGTTCGGTTAGTCGTTGTCCATCGATCCCGGTGTGGTCTTGGAGACCTGCACCAGGAACTCGTAATTGGTCTTCGTCTTGCGCAACTGCGACATCAGCAGGTCGATGGCCTGGTGGGAGTCCAGACCCGACAGCACGCGGCGCAGCTTGTGCACGATGCCGAACTCGTCCGGCGAGAGCAACAGCTCGTCCTTACGGGTGCCGGACGGGTTCACGTCGACCGCCGGGAAGACCCGTCGTTCGGAGATCTTGCGGTCCAGTTTGAGCTCGGCGTTACCGGTGCCCTTGAACTCCTCGAAGATGACTGTGTCACCGGTGGATCCGGTCTCGACCATCGCGGTGGCGATGATCGTCAGCGACCCGCCTTCCTCGATGTTTCGCGCGGCACCCAGGAACCGCTTCGGCGGATACAGAGCGGTGGAGTCGACACCACCGGACAGGATCCGGCCCGACGCGGGTGACGCGTTGTTGTACGCGCGGCCCAGGCGGGTGATCGAGTCGAGGAGCACCACGACGTCCTTGCCCTGCTCAACGAGCCGCTTGGCGCGCTCGATGGCCAGCTCGGCGACTGCCGTGTGGTCCGTGGGCGGCCGGTCGAAGGTCGAGGCGATGACCTCGCCCTTGACGGAGCGCGTCATGTCGGTGACCTCCTCTGGGCGCTCGTCGACGAGCACGACCATGAGGTGGCATTCCGGGTTGTTCTTGGTGATCGCGTTGGCGATGTCCTGCAGGATCGTCGTCTTACCGGCCTTCGGCGGCGACACGATCAGGGCGCGCTGGCCCTTACCGATCGGCATGATCAGGTCGATGACCCGGGTGGTCAGCCGGTCGGGAGTGGTTTCCAGGCGAAGCCGCTGGTTCGGGTAGAGCGGCGTCAGCTTGCTGAAATCGGGTCGCTTCTTCGCGTCTTCGACCGGACCGCCATTGACGCTGTCCAAGCGGACCAGCGGGTTGAACTTCTGACGCTGGTTGGGCTGTTCGCCGTCCTTCGGCACGCGAACCGCGCCGGTTACCGCGTCGCCGCGGCGCAGGCCGTTCTTGCGCACCATGTTCATGGACACGTAGACGTCGTGCGGACCGGCCAGGTAACCGGAGGTGCGGACGAACGCGTAATTGTCGAGCACGTCAAGGATTCCGGCGACCGGCTGCACGACGTCGTCCTCACGGAGTTCGGTGTCGCCGCCCTCGCCGGACCGCTCGCCGCGCCGCCTGCGATCGCGGAAGCGGCGACCACGCCTGCCGCCACGACCGTCGCCGTCGTCGTCCTGCTGGTTCGAGCCGCCGCGAGACTGCTGGCCGCCCGAGCCCTGCTGATCACCGCTTTGCTCGCTGCCCGAGTCCTGGCCGCGCTCTTCGCGCTGGTTGTCGCGCTTGCCGCCCTGGCGGGCGTGGTCCTCGCCGGTCGCATTGCCCTCGCGGTTGCGTGAGCGCTCGCCATCCGCTTCGTCGCCGGTGCGGGCTGATCCCGGCTCGCGTGAGGCGCTGCGCCGTTCGCGGCGGGGCGCCTCGGTTGTCGAACCGTTCTGGTGGTCCTCGCCAGCCGGTGCTTCAGCACTGGCGGCCTCGGACTTGGCGCCGTCCTCGGAGGTGGTGGGGGCGGATGTCCCGTTGGACTGTCCCCTGATTTCCTTTATGGCGGCGATGAGTTCGTTCTTGCGCATGCCCGACGTCCCCTTGACGCCGACCTCGTTAGCCAGCGCGCGCAATTCGGGAAGCACCATGGTCGACAGAGAGCCAACCGTGGCTTTGGTTTTGACATCGGGTGTGTCTGGGGTCACAGCGCTCGGCACCTCGTTGCTGTCGGTGCTCGCGTCAGCCGTGAACAGGTCCGTATCGGTCACGGAGTTCCTTTCTTCCCCCGTTGATCACGTCATACGGGGGGTTCGTTGCATTCAGCCAAATCGCCGAGTGCGCCCAAATATCGACTCTGCAACGGTGATCGCCTTAATCGGCGGAGTAAGCGGCGAACCTCGTCCACGAGAAGAATTGGTGTTGTCCTAGCGGCAAGGCAGTATGTATGCAGATGCAGATGCTGCGATTGCTGGACGGGTCCGAGGATAGCCCGCATCCTGCCTGGAAGCAAGCAAACCCTCCGGCCACGCTGTGGATCAACCGGGGACTGTGACTCCCGGGCTCCAGCGAACTCCTTCGCCGGCGGTCATCTCAGTAAGGGCAAATCCGTTCGCGGCCCCGTACTCCACCACTTCCGTTGGCAACTCCGGCGCCGTGCTCAGCGCAATCAGTGCCGGACCAGCCCCCGAAAGTGTCGCTGCCACGTTATGACGCCGCAACAGTCGCAAATATTCCGCGGAGGCGGGCATTGCGGGAGCCCGCTGCGGCTGGTGGAGCACATCCTCGGTGGCCGGCATGAGCATGTCCGGGCGTTCGCTCAGCGCTACCACCAGCAATGCGGCCCGGCTGACGTTGAACCGGGCATCCTCGTGGCTCACCTGGGCGGGCAGTAGCACCCGGGTCTCCGCGGTCAACGAGCGCTCTTGGGGTATCGCGCAGTACAGACGGATGTCGGGGTGCAGGCGCACGGACACCGCCGAATACCGGGGACGGTCGCCCGAGCTGTCGATCCAGGAAACCACCGCACCACCCAGCACGGCGGCCGCAGCGTTGTCGGGATGACCCTCGAACTCCGAGGACAGCTGGATCAGCTGAGCATTGCTCAGCAGATCCGAATCCGTCTGCGCCACAAGGCCATTGGCCGCAGCCAGGCCGCCGACCACGGCCGCCGCGGACGAGCCCAGGCCACGGGAGTGCGGAATGGCATTGCGGCAGCGGATCACCAGGCCCGGGGCCTGGACGCCGACGGCCCGCAGTCCGCATTCGACGGCACGCACCACCAGGTGTTCTGAGCCCCGCGGCACCTGCTCGGCGCCCTCCCCTTCGACCAGCACGACCAGGCCGGAATCCGTTGTCTCCACGACGATCTCGTCGCAGAGGCTCAACGCCAAACCGATGCTGTCAAAACCGGGACCGAGGTTGGCACTGGACGCCGACACCACGGCGCTCGCCACCAGCCCGGCGGACAGCATCTGGCTCACCGACAAACCGCCATCGGCTCTGCCGCGCTTTCGATCGCCACTATGCAAGCCCCAGCTTCTCGACGACGAGCACCGGATCGACGGGTAGCGGGGAGACGGTCGGCATGTCCCTCAGCGCGGTGTCGGGATCCTTGAGGCCGTTGCCGGTCACCGTGCACACCACGGTCGACCCGCGCTCCACCCAGCCGTCATCGACGGCCTTGAGCAGACCCGCGATGCTGGCCGCCGAGGCGGGCTCGACGAAGACGCCTTCACTTTCGGCCACCAGGTGGTACGCGGCCAGGATCTCCTCATCGGTGGCGGCCAGGAAGCGCCCGTTGGACTGCTGCTGCGCGTTGACCGCGGCCGCCCACGAGGCGGGCGCGCCGATGCGTATCGCGGTCGCGATCGTCTCGGGGTTGCTGACCGGGGCGCCGTGCACCAGTGGTGCGGCGCCGGCAGCCTGGGTGCCCAGCATCCGGGGCAGCTTGTCGATCACGCCGTCCTGGTGGTACTCGGTGTAGCCCTTCCAGTACGCGGTGATGTTGCCCGCGTTGCCCACCGGGAGAGCGTGCACATCCGGCGCGGCACCAAGCGCGTCGACGATCTCGAACGCCGCCGTCTTCTGGCCCTCGATGCGGACCGGGTTGACCGAGTTGACCAACGCGATCGTCGGGAAGTCGGCGGCCATTTTGCGGGCCAATTCCAGGCAGTCGTCGAAGTTGCCGTCGATCTGGATGATCTTGGCGCCGTGCATGACCGCCTGAGCCAGCTTGCCCATCGCAATCTTGCCCTGCGGAATGAGCACCGCGCAGGTGATGCCGGCACGAGCGGCGTATGCCGCCGCCGACGCCGACGTATTGCCGGTCGAGGCGCACAACACGGCCTGCTGGCCCCGCGCCAGTGCGTCGGTGACCGCCATGGTCATGCCCCGGTCCTTGAACGAGCCGGTCGGGTTGAGGCCCTCGACCTTGAGGTGGACCGTGCAGCCGGTCTTTTCCGAGAGACGCGTCGCGGCGATCAGCGGAGTGCCGCCCTCGAGCAGGGTGACCGGGGTCCAGTCGTCGCCCACCGGCAGCCGGTCGCGGTACGCCGCGATCAATCCGGGCCACGGTTGGTGCACGGCGGTATGCGGGACGCTCATGAACCGGTCTCTTCCAATCGCAGGACACTGGTGACGCCCTGCACGACGTCCAAATCCGCCAGCGCATCGACGGTTTCGGAGAGTGCGGCGTCGGTGGCGCTGTGGGTGACCACCACGACACGGGCTCCCACCCGCCGCCCGCCTTCGTCGGACACCCCCTCCTGCCGGACCTCGGCGATGCTCACCTCGCGCTTGGCGAATTCGGCCGCCACCGTGGACAACACGCCCGGCTTGTCGGCGACGTTCATGCTGACGTAGTAGCGGGTGCTGATGAAACCCATTGGGGCGATGGGAAGCTGGGCGTATTTGGACTCTTTCGGCCCGCGGCTGCCCAGTACCCGGTTTCGGGCGGCCATCACCAAGTCACCGGTGACCGCGGATGCGGTGGGTGCGCCACCGGCGCCCTGACCGTAGAACATCAGCCGGCCGGCCGCCTTGGCTTCGACCACCACGGCGTTGAACGCCCCACTGACGGTGGCCAACGGGTGCGACAGCGGCACGAGCGCCGGATAGACGCGGGCCGAGACCCGTTCCTGTCCATCGTCACCCGGGATGCGCTCGCAGATGGACAGCAGCTTGATGGTGCAGCCCAAAGACCGTGCGGAGGCGAAGTCGGCCGGGGTGATCTTGGTGATGCCCTCGCGATAGACGTCGTCGGCGGTGACCCGGGTGTGAAAGGCGATCGATGCCAGGATCGCGGCCTTGGCCGCGGCGTCGTAGCCTTCGACGTCGGCCGTGGGATCGGCCTCGGCGTAGCCCAGGGCGCTCGCCTCGGCCAGGGCGGTTTGGTAGTCGGCGCCGGTGCTGTCCATGGCGGACAGGATGTAGTTGGTGGTGCCGTTGACGATGCCGGCGACCCGCAGCACGGTGTCCCCCGCCAGCGACTGGGTGAGCGGGCGGATGACCGGGATCGCACCCGCGACCGCCGCCTCGAAATACAGGTCGACGTGAGCGTTTTCGGCGGCCTGCGCCAATTCCCCGGTGGAGGTGGCCAACAGCGCCTTGTTCGCCGTCACGACCGATTTGCCGTGCTCGAGCGCGCGCAGGATGGCCTTGCGGGCCGGTTCCACCGGCCCCATCAGCTCCAAGACGATGTCGACGTCCTCGCGGGAGACGAGTTCCTCGATGTTGTCGGTGAGCAACTCGATCGGGACACCGCGGTCGGCGGCGACCCGCCGCACTCCGACGCCGCGCAACACCAAGGGCGCGCCGACCCGAGCCGCGAGGTCATCGGCGCTGTCCTCGATGATTCGGACGACTTCGCTTCCGACGTTGCCGAACCCGAGTACCGCTACGCCGACAGGCTTTTCGTCACGGGGCACAGTTCACCTCACTTCCAGACTCAGTAGATCGTCAACCGTCTCGCGGCGCAGGATCAGCCGGGACCGCCCCGCGCGCACCGCCACCACCGCCGGCCGGCAGATCATGTTGTAGCGGCTCGACAGCGAATAGCAGTACGCGCCGGTCGCCGCGACCCCGAGCAGGTCACCGGGCCGAAGGTCGTCGGGCACCCACGCGTCGCGCACCACGATATCGCCGGTTTCGCAGTGCTTTCCGACGATCCGCGCCAGCGTCGCCGGTGCGTCGCTGTCGCGCGAGACGAGCCGGGCGTCGTACTGCGCGTCATAGAGCGCGGTGCGGATGTTGTCGCTCATCCCGCCGTCGACGCTGACATAGCGGCGTTGGGCCGAGCTGCTCACGTCGACGTCCTTGACCGTGCCCACCTCGTACAGGGTGATGGTGCCGGGCCCGGCGATGGCACGTCCGGGCTCCACCACCAGCCTCGGGGTGGGCAGCCCCACGGCCGCCGACTCGTTGCCGACGATGGCAGTTAGCTTGGCCGCCAGTTCCGCCACCGGTGGCGGGTCGTCGGTGCCCAGGTATGAAATCCCCAGTCCCCCACCGAGATCCACGGTCGAGATCTGCCCCGTCTTGTCGACGCCGAATTCGTCGACGATTTGCTGCAGCAGCCCGATGACGCGATGAGCGGCGACCTCGAAACCGTCGACGTCAAAGATCTGGGAGCCGATGTGGCTGTGCAGGCCCACCAACCGCAGGTGATCGGTGGCGAACACCCGGCGCACCGCGGCCATCGCTGCGCCGCTGGCCACCGACAGCCCGAACTTCTGGTCTTCGTGTGCCGTGGAGATGAACTCGTGCGTGTGCGCCTCGACCCCGACGGTGAGACGCACGTAGACGTCCTGGACGACTCCGGCCTCCCCCGCGATGGCGTCGAGGCGCTCGATTTCGGTCATCGAGTCCAGGACGATGTGCCCGACACCGACTTTGACCGCCGCGGTCAGCTCCGCGACGGATTTGTTGTTGCCGTGGAAGGTGATCCGCTCCGGCGGGAAATCGGCGTGCAGCGCGACCGCGAGCTCGCCGCCGGTGGACACGTCGAGCGAGAGGCCTTCCTCATCAACCCAGCGCGCGATCTCGCTGCACAGGAAGGCCTTGGCCGCGTAGCACACGTTGTGCCCACCGCCGAAGGCCGTCGCCAGCTCGCGGCACCGAGAACGGAAGTCGTCCTCGTCGACGACGAACAGCGGGGTGCCGTACTCCTGGGCGAGTTGGGTCACCGGGATTCCAGCGAGGCCGGCCACACCCGCGTCGTCGCGAACGATGTTGCGCGGCCACACGTTCGGCGCGAGCCGCAGCAGCTCGTCGGGGGATTGCGGTCGCGGCGGGCTATTGAGGGGCCGAGTCTCTTCGGCGTGCCGCGGACCGGCGGGGTGTACGTTCACATTCGCTCCGGAGCGGTGACGCCGAGGATCGTCAGCCCGTTGGCGATGACCTGGCGGGCGGCCTCGCACAGCGCCAGGCGCGCGACGTGCAGGTCGCTGGGTTGTTCGTCGCCCTGGGGCAGAACCCGGCATGAGTCGTAGAACCGGTGGTAGTCGCCGGCCAGGTCCTCCAAGTAACGGCACACCCGATGCGGTTCCCGCAGGGACGCAGCCGTTTTCAGCACACGGGGGAATTCCCCGATGCTGCGCAGCAGGGTGCCCTCTTTGTCGTGGCTGAGCAGCTCGAGATGGCCGGTGTCGGGGGCCAGGCCCAGTTCGGCGGCGTTGCGGGCCAGCGCCGAGAGCCGGGCATGCGCGTATTGCACGTAGTAGACCGGGTTTTCGTTCGACGCCGACGACCACAGCGCCAGGTCGATGTCGATCGGGGTGTCGACCGACGAGCGGATTAGGCTGTAGCGCGCCGCGTCGACGCCGATCGCCTCGACCAGGTCGTCGAGCGTGATAACGGTTCCGGCCCGCTTGCTCATCCGGACCGGCGCGCCGTCGCGGACCAGGTTCACCATCTGCCCGATGAGGACCTCGACGGTCGCCGGGTCGTCACCGAACGCGGCGGCAACGGCCTTGAGCCGGGCGATGTATCCGTGGTGGTCGGCGCCGAGCATGTAGATACACAAGTCGAAGCCGCGCTGCCGCTTGTCCAGGTAGTAGGCGATGTCACCGGCGATGTAGGCGGGCTTACCGTCGCTCTTGATCACGACGCGGTCCTTGTCGTCACCAAAAGCGCTGGTGCGCAACCAGGTTGCGCCGTCCTTTTCGTAGATGTTGCCCGTCCCGCGCAACCGGGCGATGGCTTGGTCGACCCGGCCGCTGGTGTGCATCGAGTCTTCGTGGGTGTAGACGTCGAAGTCGGTCCCGAACTCGTGCAACGACTCTTTGATGTGGGTGAACATCAGGTCGACGCCGATGGCGCGGAACGTCTCGCGCATGTCGGCGTCGGGCAGGCTCAGCGCGTCGGGCGCCTTCAGCAGCACCTGCGCGGCGATGTCGTTGATGTAGGCGCCGGCATAGCCGTCCTCGGGCGTTGGTTCGCCCTTGGCGGCGGCGATCAGCGAGCTGGCGAACCGGTCGATCTGGGCGCCGTGGTCGTTGAAGTAGTACTCGCGCTCGACGTCGGCGCCCTGGGTGGCCAGCAGCCGCCCCAAGGCGTCGCCGACGGCGGCCCAGCGGGTGCCGCCGATGTGGATGGGTCCGGTGGGGTTGGCCGAGACGAATTCCAGGTTGATCTTGTGGCCGCCCTGCGCGTCGGAGTGGCCGAAGGTGTCGCCGGCGTCGATGACGGCGTTGACGATCTTGGCCTGCGCGGAGGCCTCGAGGCGCAGGTTGATGAAGCCAGGACCGGCCACCTCCGCCGAGGCGACACCGTCCGCCTCGGACAATGCCTCGGCCAGCCATCCGGCAAGTTCACGCGGGTTGGCGCCGACCCGCTTGCCCAGCTGCAGCGCCAGGTTGCTGGCGTAGTCGCCATGCTCGGGATTGCGGGGCCGCTCCACGGTGACGGTCGCCGGCAACGCGGCAGCATCCAGCCCGCGCTCGACCAGCACCGCGGAGGCGGTGGTCTTGAGCAGCTCAGCGAGGTCAGCGGGGGTCACGAGCGTCCATCCTATTGGCTGAGGTGCCCGCGCCCCGAATCCATTGCGGTGGCAAAGCGGCTACCGACATGCGCTAGTCTGGCGGGGCCCAATGGCGCAACACCGAAGTCGTAGCGCCCCCGTAGCTCAGGGGATAGAGCGTCTGCCTCCGGAGCAGAAGGCCGCAGGTTCGAATCCTGCCGGGGGCACAAAAATAGTTGCAGGTCAGACGGTGTTTCCGTTAGTCAGCTCGGCTAATGAAACGCCGTTTCGGGCCTCAGTGTTACGAGGATGCCACCACTGTTCCCAAAGTCTTTCCGGCCGGCAAAAGCGCGTCGTCCTCGCCTTGGCTGGAATCGCCATCACGCACGCTGAAACGTTCACCGCGCATAAACCGGACTCAGATGGTGCATTTCAGCCCGACGTGGGCGGCGTGGTACCCGAGCCGGCGATAGAACGCCCGAGCCCTTTCGCGAGCCTCGTCTGTGGTCACCTGCGCCAGCTGTGCCCCGTGCGCTCGGCCGTAGTTGTGTGCCCACTCGATGAGCGCAGTACCAAGCCCCTGTGCGCGTTCGGCTTTGGCGACCCGTAATCCCTCGATCTGCAGCCGGGTGGCGCCGCCGCGGGAAAGGCCGGGAATGATCGTCAATTGCACAGTCGCGACGACCATATCGGAACCGTTCAGGACGACTCCGAGATAGTTGGATCGGTTGCGAACGACGATGTCGTAGGCCGCCTCGTAGCGTTCGAGTTCGGCGTCTTCGCGATCCTGACCGAATTCGTCGTCGGAGAGCAGCTGGGCGATCACCCCCACGTGTTCGCGCGTCGCGCGCTGCACACGATATGTGCGGCCCGCTACCCGCAGCAGTCCTCGGACCGAGGACTGCGCCAGTGCCTGTAGGCGCGCCACCAACAGGTCCAGCCACGCCCCCACGTTGGTTCGTGCCTCCGCGGTATCCGGGTAGCGGCATCGCAGATGCAGCCCGGACTCGTCCTGGATGAACCAGAGCATGACGCCGTCGGTGTCAACGCTCGCGCTCACATACTGGGCGTCGAGTCCGACCGAGTCGATGCGCACCGGAAGTCTGCTTTGGTCCAGCCAGGAAATGGCGAACATTCCGGGCGCGATGGGCATTCCACCCCACGGAGCCAGAACGTCGGCCAGTGGCCAGGAACCAAGCTGCACGGCTTCTTTGACGGCGGCGGCCGCGGCGTGCGGCTCGGCAACCGCCGACTCCAGGACCGAATTGGTGATGAACCAGCCCACCGAGTCGTGCCATTTGTCTTCAAATCGGCTGTGCACGGGGAAGACCGCGCGCAGCGGCGCCCCGGCCAACTCGCGGGTCACCCCTGTCATGGCGACCACAGCGAGTGCCAGCGTCGAGACACCGTCCTCGCGTGCCTGCGCCGCGAACGCGGCGCCGTCATCGACATCGAACACATCACGCACTTCAACGCGTTCCGGATGCGGCCCGGACTCACCCAACGGCAGCGGAAACCGTGGCATCACCCCACCGCTGTCGCTGATGATTTGCGCCCATCGCGCGCGCACGCGTTCCGGTGCCGCGGGACGGTCCAACAGTGCTTGCGTGTGCACGACAAATGCCGGCGGCGGCTGCAGCGACGACGTACGTCCGATCCGCGCGTCGGCGAGCATCGACAACAGGTCTCGGGCAATCACCAGCATTGACCACATGTCCACGTGGGCGTGGTCGGCAGCGATCACCACCGTCAATCCGGCGGCAGTCTCCAGCACACACAATCGATGTGAGGGTCGCTGATAGGGCGAGCACGTCGCATTGAGAACTACTCGCAGTGCGTCGTTGACCGCCTGGCCCGGAGTGATCTCATGCTCTACCCACTTGCCTGGGTGAATATCGATCTCATTCAGCTGCGGATCGCCGTCCGCCCCGAGCGTGAATGCCGTCCGTAGGGTGCCGTGGCGGGCGATCACAGCCAGCCACGCATCGGCCAACGATTGGCGGCTGACCCCCGCCGGCAACCGAATGGACAAAGCCATCCAGGAGCCGGGTCGTGCGCCCGCACCAACGTGTATGCGCTGGTCGAAAGACACCGGGAGCTGCCGGCCGAGGTCAGACACCGACACGTCGTAGCCCCAGAGTCGTCCAAAGGGTAGCCGCAGGTGCGCGACGTTGGTCAGCCGCATGGCGGTACCCTAACGCCCCGGTTAGCCTGAGTGCTCGGTCTGCGCGGTCGGCTCCGGGGCGAGTCGTCCGGTCGTGAGAAGAGTTGCGTGATGTCCACTTTCGTGGTTCCTGGAGCAGAGCTTGCGGTTGAACTGAGCGACGAAGGTGGTCATCCGGTAGTTCAACTGCACGGACTTACCTCCAGCCGCGCGCGTGACCGGGTGCTCAATCTTGACCTCGGAAGAGGCCTCAGCGGGACCCGGTTGCTGCGGTACGACGCACGCGGCCATGGCAAGTCGACTGGGCGCAAGGTCCCGGAGGATTATCGATGGGAAAGCCTTGCCGAGGATCTTCTGCAGCTGCTCGACAAATGGTTTCCCGGCGAACGGGTGCACGGAGTCGGCCCGTCCATGGGTACCGGCACGCTGCTGCACGCGGCTGCCCGCGAGCCGGACCGCTTCGCCGGCCTCACGCTCATGGTGCCGGCCACCGCGTGGGAAACCAGGCCCGCGCAGGCGGCGATCTACCGGGTTGCGGCCGAAGTTATCGAAACCGAGGGGGTCGGGGCATTCATCGCGTCGGCTCGTGGGGCGACTCCGCCGCCAGCCACGGTCGGCGCGCCCGAAACAGTTCCCGATGTGGCCGACGCGCTGCTGCCGTCACTGTTTCGAGGCGCGGCTCTCAGCGACCTGCCCGCACGCGAAGCGGTCGCACGAATCGATGTGCCGACGACGATTCTGGCCTGGGTCGGCGATCCGGCGCACCCGATGTCGACAGCGGAATCGCTTGCCGCACTGATGCCGCGGTCAACGCTCACCGTGGCGCACATCCCGGCCGATGTCGAGACCTGGCCCCAGATCCTGAGCCAAGACGTCGCCCGCAGAGGCTGACTTGTGCGCGGACGTCACGTCGGCTCGTGCCTGGGCTGAGTCGGCGCCTTGCATGGTGTAGGCCATCAGCGGCTTCCGTCTCTACGGAGTACCTACACCGCACGCCGCCCGAATCAATCGAGAGATCCCAGATGAATCCCGCTGCGATTGAGCGCATTGCCCAGCCGTTGGCCCAACGCGGCGGCGACGCCTTCGGGTGATCAGATTGGAACCGGTTGTCGCACAACGGAATTCATTTCGACCGAGCTGAGGCATCCGACAACGATCCGACACGCACACCGGCATTACGCATCTGAACTGCGAATAGTGGCCCTAAATCGCCTGCAGGACAGGAGAATCGGGCTTACTTCAACTTCGCGCCAGGACGAACGCTTCGATGTGGCGCTTGCCGGCTCGCGCTTCGTACTTTCGCCAGCCGGGGTAAAGCTCTAGGCCCTTCGCCCAGATTTCGTCGCGCTCGCCCGGCGAGGCGAGCCGCGCGTTCGCATGCCAGGTGTCCCGGCCGATCGCCACCGTCGCCTCCGGGTGCGCCTTGAGGTTGTGGTACCAGGCGGGATGCTTGGCGCCGCCGAAATTGGACGCGATGAGGGCCAGGCCATCCGGATGCGGGATTCCGTACACGGCGACGGTGCGGGGCTCACCGGATTTAGCGCCGGTGGTGGTGAGCATCACCACGGGGATGCCGGTCGCGAGCCCGGCGAAGCTGCTTCTGCCGCCCGTGAGCTTGGTGATGAGTCGGTCGAGGTGGTGCGCCGTGGGGCGCAGGAGCGCCACACCCACCGGGGTGGAGGCGAAGCGACGCACGATCCGGTGGAACGCATTGGCATCGCCGAACGATTGGCTGGGCATGGTGACATTGTGACCCGACCTTGGGTCGCTTAGGGCCTATTCGTCCGAGCTGAATAACTGGACGAAAACGTGTCACAGACGTCGCTTGCGGCACTAAGCTGCTGGTCGTGGGCAAGAACGTGTTAGCCAACGGCAGGGGCCGCTGGCTGGCGATTGTGGCCTCGTTCGCGCTTGCGGCCGCCATGGTCTACGCCCAAGACACAAAGCCGCGCTGCTGTGCGCCGAACGCGGTGGCCGCGGCCCCCACCACCACGGCCGCCGTGTCGATCAACGCCGCCGCCCCGCCGAACACCCCGCACACCGCCAGCCCCGCGGAAGTGGAAATGTTGACCGCCAGCGCACCGGCCGCCGCGCAGCAATTCCAGGTCGCGCTGCCCCGTGGAATCGCGTCGGAGGACAGGCTGCAGGTCAAGACAATCTGGGCGGAACGCGCCATCAGCGTGCTGTTTCCGCAGATCAAAACCATCTATGGGTACCGGGAAGACCCGCTGCCGTGGCACCCGAACGGGCTGGCGATCGACGTGATGATCCCGAACCACGGCAGCCCCGAGGGCATCGAGCTCGGCAACCAGATCGCCGGGTACGCCCTGGCGAATGCGAAGCGATGGGGAATCAACCACGTGATCTGGCGGCAGAAGATCTACCCGGGCGTCGGCGGGGGCAGCTGGACCGCCGACCTCGGTTCGGAAACCCTCAACCACTACGACCACGTGCACATCGCCACCAACGGCGGCGGCTACCCGACCGGGCACGAGGTCTACTACATCGCCTCGATGACGCCCGCGCCGCAGCAATGATTGGGTGACAACGAGATTCACTCCGGCCCGGCAGGAAACGCCGCCACCGGCATCTCGACGGTTCCCCGGCACGGGCCGCCGTTGATGTCGGTGTGCCAGGTGCCGCGCAGCGAACCGTCCGCCTGCGGCGTGTAGAACGCCCACGACCGCGCGGGCGCCCACACCTTCGGGACGCCGTCGCCCATGAAGCAATCCCATTGGAAGTCGAAGCGCTCAACCCAACGAGTGCCGTCCCAGGCGTAGTGAGACGGCTGGGGCAGCGTCGGGTTCTTGGGCGTGGGGCCGTTGGTGGCGGTAGCCACGTACTTGCCTGACGGGCAGGCGGTGACGAAGACGTAGTCGGCGCTGAACGTCGGCTCGGGCTGACTGGCCGCCGTGCTGGTGCCGGACTTGCTCGCGGCGTACCTCACCAGCGAATATTTCCCGTTCCACGCCGGTGTCGCCGCGTGCGCCGGAACGACGGTCATCGCGAGCACCGCCGCCGCGACGCCGACCAGCGGCACGGCGCCGAACCGCCACCCGGGAAACATCACGTCCATGGTGGGGGTTCGACGGCGCAGCCCATACTCCGCCAAGAATTCTTTGAGACTCCGTTAAGGCTCCGTGCTGATTCTGTGATCAACGCACTCCGCGTCCGTCAGAAAAGCCACCTCAGCACAAGGAGACCCCGATGTTTTCTCGCCGTTTCACCGCCTCCGTCGTCGGCACCGCCGCCCTGGGCCTGGCCGCGCTCGGCCTCGCCGGCACGGCGGGTGCGAGCTCGGTCGATGACGCGTTCCTCGCCCAGCTGGCATCGGATGGCATCACCCCGCCGAGCGCGTCGGTCGCCATCAAGGACGCGCACGCCGTTTGCAACGCGCTCGACCAGGGCCAGTCGAGCAAGGAGGTCATCAGCGCCGTGGCCAAGGCGACCGGCTTGAGCACCAAGGGCTCCAAGACGTTCGCGGTCGACGCGGCCTCGGCCTACTGCCCGCAATACGTCACGTCGGCCTGACACCGACCACCACAGTGCGGGGACCCGGCGGGCCCCCGCACTGTTCATGGCCGCCGCAACAGAAACAGGCTGTAGGCGGCGACGGACTGAGCGTCGGCGATCACTCCCGACCGGATCATCTGCTCGACGTCCTCGCGGGCGAACCAGGCACTGCGCAGGTCTTGTTCCTCGTGCTCGAGATCCGGCTCCCCTTCGGCGATTCCGGTGGCCAGGAACACCCAGCCGCGCTGGCTGGTCATGCCCGGAGCGACGTCGAGCTGGCCGAGCACCTCGAATGACGACGCACTCAATCCCGTTTCCTCGCGCAGCTCACGCTCGGCCAACTCGGACGGGTCGGTGTCCGCCAAGCCGGGAGCGGTGCCCTGCGGGAATTCCCACCGCCGCTCCCCGAGCGGATACCGGAATTGCTCAACCAGCCGGAATCGGTGCCCGTCGAACGGCATCACCAGCGCATAGTCCGGTTTGTCCACCACGCCGTAGATGCCCGGGCTGCCGTCCGGGCGACGGATGTCGTCTTCGCGGAGCACCATCCATTGGCTCCGATAGATCTCGCGGGACGCGACGCATTCGATGAAGGGCACCAACCCAGTATCACTGGGATGCCGTGAAGCGGTCGTACGTGCGGCGCAGGGCGCCGCGGTCGACGGAGTGCAGCGCCCGGGTGAGGACTTCGAACACGTCGACGTGCCCGACGGTGGGATCCGCCGTCTCGCCACGCGTGTATTGCCACGGCATGGACCGGCCGCGCCGCAGCACTTCGCCGAGGTACCACACGGCGCCATCGACGAACGGTTCATTCCGCTCTTCGTTCAGGAGCTGCTCGGGTGTCGAGGCCTTCTGAATGACAAGCTCTTCCAACGCGTCTAACGACTCCGGCGAGAAGTCCCACACGGCATCGCCGCCGTAATGACCTGCCCAGACCGGGAATTGGGCCCCCCGCTCGGCAAGCCAGCATCTCAGGTATTCCTCATCCGAAAACCGCTGGGTGACTTGCCTTTTAGCGCTGAAGCGGCGCTTTCCAGCTTCTTCGACCCGGTCGCGTAACTCGGCCACCCATCGGTGGTCCTCGGCGCGGTCGCGCCACTTCGCCAGCTCCTCCCTGGCCGCGACGGTGACCGGATTGTCTTCGCCGAAGACTCGTGCTTCGTCGAAGACCAGTGCCTGCCAGGTAGCCACCTTGTCCCCGTAGTCCATGGGTTCTGGCTCCCACAGTGCGATGGTGTGCCGCGCGATCAGCGTGTGGCGGTGGTCGTCGCCCAGCTTTTCGCGCATCACCTCGACCAGCGACTCGAGCTCAGCCACGGCGCCGGCGCCGTCCACCGATTCGCCGTGCCATTGCGCCAGCGACAACCGCATTCCCAACGTGTCCTCGTGGTCGTCGCCGAGCACCCTTCGCCGGGCGGCAAGGACGCGCTCGCCCTCGGCGACGGCACCCGGGTAGTCACCAAGCTCCTTGCGCTTGTGCGCCACGCGGTCCATGGACGTCAGCACGGTGGGGTGCTCGGCGCCCAGGACGCGTTCTTCGTCGGCCAGCAGCTGTGACCATTCGGCCAACGCGGCCCGCGCTTCCTGCTGGGGCCGGTCCGCGAACATGTGGCGCGCCGTCAACGTGGTGATGTGATCCCAACCGAGCACCTCCTCGAACTCGGGTACCAGCTGCTCGAGCACGGCGTAGGCCCCGGCCTGGTCTCCCATTTGGAGCTGCAGGTGTACCAGCGCAAGCTTCATGTCCAAGACGTTGGGGTGCCGTTCCCCCAGGATCGGGCGGCAGACCGCGACCAGCTCGTTCATGAGTGGCAACGCCCCGGCGAAGTCGGCCGCGGCGATGCGCTCCGAGATGAGCCGGGTCAAGGCGGCGAGCGGCCCAGGCAGTTCCGGCTGCGTCATACCGCTATCGAATCTCTCCTGCGGCCCCGTGGCAATTCACTCTGCGGCCGGTGTCGCGCTGGCATGAATCGGCACGGTGCCCGATAGTCATAGGAACAAAACTCCAACGTCAGCAGAGGTGGGGGTCATGCCGGACGACCCGGGGCGTGCCTGACCATGCGCGGGCACATCATCGTCAGTGGTGACGACGCGCTGGCGACCACGATCGTCGAGGAGCTCAACAACGCCGGTGTACACATCGTCAAGCTCCAAACCGCCGGCGAGCTCGACACCGCCGGTGTGACCCGTGCTCGCGCCGTGATTTGCGTCGGTGACGACGACGCGACCAACCTCGAAATCGCACTGCTGGCAAGGAAAGCCAACCCCCGGGTGCGCGTGGTGGCACGGCTGGGCAACGATGTGCTGCGGACGGCGATGGCGGCCGACAAGCGTCCCGGCGCGATCCTGGACGTCGCCGACCTCTCCGCGCCCTCGGTCGTCGAGGCGTGCCTGGCGCACACCGTGCACCCCTTTGAGGCGGCGGGCATCGAATTCGTCGTCTCCGGCGCCGAGGCACCGTATAGCGCGACGCTGCGCGAAATCTACGGTGACCTGGCACCGGTGGCGGTGATCCACGGCGAGAACTGCGCCACCCCGGGCGAGGTGGTGTCCTGTCCAGGCCGTGATCTGTCGGTGCACGCCGGCGACTGGACCGCGATGATCGGCACCGCCGAGGAATTGGCCGAACGCGGCATCAAGGTCCCGCGGCCGACCGTGACGCGCTATCGCCTGCCCCGGCTGCGGCGGATCCTCGACAGTGCGCGCGCGCTGCGCGACGACGTCAACCCGATGTTTGCCCGAGCGTTGCTGGCCGCGGCATGCCTACTGGTCGGGTCGACGGTAATCCTGCGGTTCAGCTACCAGCCGGGTCCGAAGATGACCTGGCTCGACGCGCTGTATTTCAGTACCGAGACGATCGCGACGGTCGGTTACGGCGATTTCAGCTTCCTCCATCAGCCGACCTGGCTGCGGCTGTTCAGCATCATGCTGATGTTCGCCGGCGTAACAACCACCGCGCTCCTCGTCGCTTTCGTCGCGGACCTGCTGATATCGCGGCGCTTCGCCCACTCCGTCGGCCGCCGCCGGGCGCGCCATCTGCGCAATCACGTCATCGTCGTCGGGCTCGGTTCGTTCGGCAGCCGCGTCGTCGCCGACCTGAGGTCAGCGGGATACGACGTCGCCGTGATCGAGCGGGACGAAAACAACCGTTTCCTGTCGGCGGCGGCCGACCTCGACGTACCCGTGATCTTCGGGGACGCGACGCTGCGCCAGACGCTGGAGGCCGCCCGCGTCGAGCATGCCCGCGCGGTGGCGGTGCTGACCCAGGACGACATGGTGAACATCGAGACCGGGATCGTGCTGCGCGAGATGCTGGGCCCCCGGGTGAAGCCCGAAGTCGTGCGCACCGACGTTCCGCTGGTGCTGCGCGTGTACGACCGCGCGTTGGGCGCCGCGGTGGCGCAGCGGTTCGGATTCGAAAACGTCCGGTCCACCGTCGAACTGGCCGCACCATGGTTCATCGGCGCCGCAATGGGCCTGCAAGTGCTGGGCACATTCTCCGTCGGGCAGCGCTCGTTCATGATCGGTGGAATGCACGTGGCGCCGGGCAGCGAGCTCGACGGGCTGAAGATGTTCGAACTGTCCACCCAGACCCGGGTCATAGCGATCACCCGCCAGGACGCGCCCGTCGAGCTGCACCCGCGGCGGGACGCCTGGCTTCGTGGCGGCGACACCGTCTACCTGGTCGGCCCGTATCGCGAGTTGTTGGCGACACTGCGCAAGGGGCAGCCGCCCCAGCAGCCGGCCGCGGGCGACGAGCGCGCGTCGGCCTAGTGGCGATCGCAAGCGCGGCGTAGCCGGGCGCAGCGGGTCGCCACCATCGGGCCAGTGGCGATCGCAAGCGCGGCGTAGCCGGGCGCGGCGGGTCGCCACCATCGGGCCAGTGGCGATCGCAAGCGCGGCGCAGCCGGGCGCGGCGGGTCGCCACCATCGGGCCAGTGGCGATCGCAAGCGCGGCGCAGCCGGGCACAGCGGGTCGCCACCATCGGGCCAGTGGCGATCGCAAGCGCGGCGCAGCCGGGCGCAGCGGGTCGCCACCATCGGGCTAGAGCCGGCCGGCCACGTCCGCCGCACGGCTCAGTTGGTCGACGTCCACGCTCGTCGGGATGAGCTGTACCTCGTCGGTGCCGATGTCCTCGAACTTGCGCAGCACCGCCAGCAGCTCGTCCTCGGAACCGGCCCATCCGGTCGTCGGCGCCATGGCGTCGACGTACTCCGCCGGTATCCAGTTCATGTAGCGCCGCAGGTGGCGATGCACTTGGGCCCGGGCCTGCTCCGGCGATCCGAACGCGAACCAGAACGACGTCACCAGGTGGGGTTTCCCCTTGCCCGCCTGCCCCCACGCTTCGCGCGCGACGTCGAACAGCTCGTTCTGCTTGGCGACGTCCAGGTCCAGCGTGGTCCCGGCCAGTCCAGCGGCCCAGGACGCGGCGCTGCGGATGGTCTTGGGGCCGATGCTCCCGACGAACAGCGGCGGGCCGCCGGGCTGCACCGGCGCCGGCCCCACTGGCAGGACGGACTCCGTGAGCTTTTCGCCGGCCCACACCCGCTTCATCACGGCGACGCGGTCGGCCATCTCGCGCATGGTCTGCGTCGCCGGATCGGCGCCGACGGCGTGGTAGTCCTCGTGCCTGCCGCCCACGCCGATGCCCACGCTCAGCCGCCCGCCGCACAGCATGTCGCCGGTCGCCAGGCCCTTGGCCAGCATGACGGGGTCGTGCAGCTGCGGCACGATCACGGTCGTCAGCAGCCGCACCCGGGTCGTCCACGCCGCCAGCGCGCCCAGCAGAGTCAAATTGTCGGGGTTGTCGAACGCGATGCGCTCGCCCCAGCACAGCGACGAGAACGGGCCGGCGTCGATCGCGCGCGCCCAATTCTCCAAAACTCCCGCGTCCAAGTCCGGCTCCATCACCGGTAGCGTCATCGCAATCCGCACGACGGCGATTCTGGCATGACAGTCAACATCCGGGCGTACAAGTGGCAGCATGGAACAGATGGGTTTCACCAGCAGTTCCATCGCGCACGTCCGCCTCACCGTCACCGATATTGAGCGATCCCGGCAGTTTTACGAGAGCGTGTTCGGTTGGCCGGTGCTACTGGAGGTGCCCGACAACGCCGACGAGGCCACCCGCAGCCAGTTGAGCTTTTTGTTCGGTGGCGTCATCTACGACCTCGGCGGCACGCTGCTGGGACTGCGCCCGGTTGCAACCGATCGCTTTGACGAGGATCGCGCCGGGCTCGACCACATCGCGTTCCGGGTCGGCAGCAAGGATGAATTGGACTCCGCCGCAGCGCATCTCGATGAGCTCAGCGTTGCGCACGAGCCCGTGAAAGACATCGGACCGTCGTACATCCTGCAGTTCCGCGACCCCGACAACATCGCCCTGGAGCTCACGGCACCCAAGTAGGAGGAGGAGGCCATGTCCATCAGTTTCAACCACACGATCGTCGCCGCCCGGGACAAGCACGAGTCCGCCGAGTTCCTCACCGAACTGTTCGGGCTGCCCAGCCCAAAGCCGTTCGGCCACTTCGTGGTTGTCGAACTCGAGCACGGCGCCACTTTGGACTATGCGGATGCTTCCGACGGCGGGAACATCCCGCGGCAGCACTATGCCTTCCTGGTGTCCGAAGAGGAATTCGACACGATCTACGGCAAGATCTCCTCGCGCGGCATGGAGCACTGGGCTGACCCGGGCGCCAATCGGCCGGGCGAGATCAACCACAGGGACGGCGGGCGCGGCGTGTACTTCCTCGATCCGTCCGGACACGCCATGGAGATTCTCACCCGCCCGTACGGGTCGGGGGGCTGACGCTCCGGCGGGCGGCGGCGCCTACTCGCCGGCGTGCGGTGTGCCGTGCCGCACGCTCTCCTGTGCCCGATAGTCGTGGGCGAACTGCGCGACATGCCCGGGCAGGGCATTGGCGGCGACGTCGGCCAGGGTTGTCTCCTCGAGCACCGACCGCATGCTGGCCCGCAACGCCCGCCAGACGTCGGTGAGCGCCGCGGTCGGACCGGAGTAGGGCAGGTCCCCCAGCCCGATGTCGCGCACGCTCGCGAGCGGGCCGTCGATACAGCGCAATACGTCGGCGATGCTGATCTCGTCTCCGGGACGGGCCAGTTCATAGCCGCCTTCGCGGCCCCGATGGCTTTTCACCAGCCGGTCGGTGCGCAGGTTGGTCAGGATGTCGACGAGGAATTGCGGCGGTATGCCCTGCGCTTGGGCCAAATCGTCGGTTTTCACCAATGTCCCGCTGGGGACCGTGGCGAGCTGGACCATGGCCCGCACCGCGTACTCCGCCTTCGCCGACATGCGCACTCTCAGGATTGTGCCACTCGGCACGCGGATTGCGGTGCAGCCGGGCTGTGGCGCTGCGCTAAGCCCGCGATTCGAGCAGATCGACGATGCTGCGCGCCTGCTCCTCGACGGTACGGTCCGGCGTAAGCCGCAGGTCGGGGTTGGCCGGCGGCTGATAAGGGCTGTCAATGCCGGTGAAGTGCGCGATCTCGCCCGCGCGGGCCTTGGCGTACAGGCCCTTCGGATCACGCTGCTCGCATTCTTCGATCGGGGTATCGCAGAACACCTCGACGAAGTCGAACCCCGCGGCGGCGTGCACATTACGAGCCATCTCGCGTTGCTCGGTCAGCGGGCTGATCGCCGGCACCAGCACGACGTTGCCGCAGTCGGCGAGCAACGCGGCCACATGTGCCAGCCGTCGCAGGTTCTCGGCGCGGTCGGCCATGCTGAAGCCCAGGTCGGCGTTCAAACCGTGTCGCAGGTTGTCGCCGTCGAGAACGTAAGCGGGCGTGCCCTTTTCGAGCAGCATCCGCTCGACCAGCATGGCCACCGAGGATTTACCGGAGCCGGACAGGCCGGTGAACCACACCGTCTTGCCCCGCGGCCGGGCTTCGGCGACGGCCGAAGACTTGTGCCGCACGGTGTTGGGGCTCGCCGTTTGCACCGAGACGTCGCGCAGCACCATGCCCGCGGCCACGGTGCCATTCGTGTGCGGGTCGATGAGGATGAACGAACCGGTGCTGGCGTTGCGGGTGTACTCGTCGAGCAGCAGCGGCACCTGGGTACGCACCGAAATGCGGCCAAGCTCGTTGAGCTGCAACGCCGTTGCGGACTTGTCGCGATGCAGGGTGTTCACGTCGAGCCGGTAGTCAAGCCCGGTCACCCTCGCGCGCGTGGTACGGGTGGTGTGCTTGATGACGTAGTCGCGGCCGGGCTCCAGCGCGGCGCCGTCGGCCATCCAGCAGACGGTCGCATCGAATTCCTGCGTGACCCGGGGATGATTGTTGGTGCGGGCGATGAGATCACCGCGCGAGATGTCGATCTCGTCGGCCAGGCTCACCGACACGGCCATCGGCGGAAAAGCTTCCTCCACTGGACCATTCGGCCCTTCGATCGCGGTGATGCGGGTGGCCTTCCCGACCGGCAAAACGACGACTTCGTCTCCCGGACGCATGACCCCGCTGGCCACGGTGCCGGCGTAGCTGCGGTGGTCTTGATGCTCGCGGGTGTGCGGCCGGATGACGTACTGGACTGGGAACCGCACGTCGACCAGGTTGCGGTCACCGGCGATGTAGACCTCCTCCAGGTGCGACAGCAGCGCCGGTCCCTCGTACCAGGGCGTCTGGTCGGATTTGGTCACCACGTTGTCGCCGTGTAGCGCGGAAAGCGGGATGGTGGCCACGTCGTGCACATCCAGGCGTGCGGCGAAGGCGTGGAATTCGTCCCGGATGGCCTCGAATTTCTCCCTGTCCCAACCGATCAGGTCCATCTTGTTGACGGCGAGAACGATGTGCTGAATGCCGAGCAGCGAGGCCAGGAAGGCGTGCCGGCGGGACTGCTCCAACAGGCCGTGCCGGGCATCGACGAGCACGATCACCAGCTGGGCGGTCGACGCGCCGGTCACCATGTTGCGGGTGTACTGGATGTGGCCCGGGGTGTCGGCGATGATGAATTTCCGCTTGGGCGTTGCGAAATAGCGGTAGGCGACGTCGATGGTGATGCCCTGCTCGCGTTCGGCGCGCAAGCCGTCGGTCACCAGGGCCAGGTCGGTGTAGTCGTGGCCACGATCCTTGGACGTCTGTTCCACCGCCGCCCACTGGTCCTCCATGACGGCCTTGGAGTCATAGAGCAGGCGGCCGATCAGCGTGGATTTGCCGTCGTCGACGGAACCCGCGGTGGCGAGGCGAAGCAGCGTGGCGGGTGTGGCCATCAGAAGTACCCCTGCCGTTTGCGGTCTTCCATCCCGGCCTCCGAGATTCGGTCGTCGGCCCTGGTCGCGCCGCGTTCGGTCAGCCGGGACACCGCCGTCTCGGCGATGACCTCTTCCACCGTCGCGGCCTCCGATTCCACGCATCCGGTGCAGGTGACGTCCCCGACGGTGCGGAAGCGCACCGTCGCTTCGAACACCGGCTCGTCGTCGCGCGGCTGCATGTGCCGGTCGACCGCCAGCAGCATGCCGTCGCGGCGGAACACCTTGCGCCGGTGGGCGTAATAGATCGAGGGCAGCCCGATGTTCTCCGCGCCGATGTAGGACCAGATGTCGAACTCGGTCCAGTTCGACAGCGGGAAGGCCCGGATGTGTTCGCCCTTGTGGTGCCGGCCGTTGTAGAGGTTCCACAGCTCGGGCCGCTGGGCCTTCGGGTCCCATTGGCCGAACTCGTCGCGGAAGCTGAACACCCGCTCCTTGGCGCGCGCCTTCTCCTCGTCGCGGCGGGCCCCGCCGAACGCCGCGTCGAAATTGTTCTCCCGAATGGCGCGCAGCAGCGTCACGGTCTGGATCGGGTTGCGTCCCTGCTTCGGCTCGACGACGCGCCCGGCGTCGATGTCCTCCTGGACCGAGGCGACCACCAGGCGCACCCCGTGCTCGGCGACCAGTTCGTCACGGGTGGCGATCACCTCGTCGAAGTTGTGGCCGGTGTCGACGTGCATCACGGGGAACGGCAACCGCCCGGGGCGGAACGCTCGCAGCGCCAGGTGCAGCATGACGATGGAGTCCTTGCCCCCCGAGAACAACAGCACGGGCCGCTCGAACTCGGCGGCCACCTCCCGGATGATGTGGATCGCTTCGGCCTCCAGCGAGCGCAGATGGCTCAACTCGTACTGGCCGGCGGCGGGGGCCGCCTTCAGATCGCTGGTCATAGCTTCCTCGGGTAAACCTGGTTGAGTCGGTCATATTTGGCAGCTTTGCCGTCCATAGCATCAGTTCGCGCCGATGGTTGTCAAGTGGCGGCCACCTCACGGCGCGGAGGACGGCCATGCGACGTATCGCGTCAAGACCGGCGGCAGACCTTTTCCGGCCGATGCCGGGTGCGACAGCATGAACGGATGACCTCCGACCCTGCACCCGCCGGCCCGCCACCGAGCGGCCGCGACGTCATCGCGCAGTTCCTCCCCCGATCGGCGTTCGTCGCCAAGCTGGGGATCGTCGCCGACCAACTCGAGGAGCACGAGGTCAGGCTGCGTCTGCCGTGGGACCCGTCCAACGTCACGATCGGCGACATGGTCCATGGCGGGGCTATCGCCACACTCGCCGATGTGACCGTGATGGCGGCGGCGTGGTGTGGGGTCGAGGCGCCCCCGGAACTGCGGGGGGTAACCGTGTCGATGACCTTGGACTTCATGGCCCCCGCCCGGGCCACCGACGTGATCGGCGTCGGCCGGGTGCTGCGGCGCGGCCGGTCGCTGGTTACTTGCGAGGCCGAGATCATCGACGCGCAGGGCCAGCTCGTCGCGAAGGCCCTCGCCACCTACAAGGTCGGCTAGAGCCTCACCGAACGTGCACTCAGGGCTCAGAAATGGGCAATTTCTCGCCCTGAGAACACGCTCGGTGAAGGGGGCGGCGCTAGAGCGTCACTTCCTCGAGCTTGCCCGTGGCGACGTCGAAGACGAACCCGCGAAGCGAGACATGCTTGGTGACGAACGGGCTGTTCTCGATGCGGCGCAGCGACTGCCGGACGTCCTCGCCCACGTCGGGGAATGACTCGGCCGCCCATGGCGGCTTGACACCGGTCTCCTCCTGAATGGCGCGCTTGAAGTCGTCGTCGGTGAAAGTCAGCATCCCGCAGTCGGTGTGGTGGATCAGGATGATCTCGCGGGTCCCCAGCAACCGCTGGCTGATGGCGAGCGAGCGGATGACGTCGTCGGTGGCGACTCCGCCGGCGTTGCGGATGACGTGCGCCTCGCCCTCGTTGAGGCCGAGGAGGCGGTAGACGTCGAGCCGGGCATCCATACACGCGACCACCGCGACGTGTTTGCTCGGCGGCATGGGCAGCGGGCCCTGGAAGCCGCTCGCGTATTGGGCGTTGTTGGACAGGTAGTCATCGGTAACCGTCACGCGCGCCTCCTCGGGATATCGCGGGCTGAACGTAGCAACTAACCACCCGTAATTCACTCATGAGAATCAGCCGGATCACAAGGACGGGCCCGGCTCGTTAACCTGTCCCAATGCGAGGCGGGCGGTGCGGTCGGGGATGATCCGCTTCTTGGCGCGCCGATTGCTCAACTACGTCGTGCTGCTGGCGCTGGCGTCGTTTCTGACGTTCTGCCTGACGTCGGTGGCGTTCCGGCCACTGGACAGCCTATTGCAGCGCAGTCCGCGTCCGCCGCAGTCGGTGATCGACGCGAAGGCCCATGCGCTCAACTTGGACAAGCCGATACCGATCCGCTACGCGCAGTGGGCTTCGCACGCCGTTCGCGGCGACTTCGGAAAGACCATCACCGGACAGCCCGTCGGCGCCACCCTCTGGCGCCGCGTCGGGGTCACCCTGCGGCTCCTGGTCGTCGGGTCGCTGGCCGGCACGGTCCTGGGCATCGTCGCCGGCGCCTGGGGAGCCATCCGCCAGTACCGACTGAGTGACCGCCTTGTCACGATGGTGGCGCTGCTGGTCCTGAGCACCCCGACGTTCGTCATCGCCAGCCTGTTGATCCTTGGTGCGCTGCGGGTGAACTGGGCTTTGGGCGTGCACCTCTTCGATTACACCGGGGAAACCTCGCCGGGGGTGAGCGGCGGGCTCGGACACCATTTGGTGGACCGGTTGCGGCATTTGATCCTGCCCACGCTCACCCTGACGCTGGCCGCCGCCGCCGGATACAGCCGTTATCAGCGCAACGCGATGCTCGACGTTCTGGGCCAGGATTTCATTCGCACCGCGCGCGCCAAAGGGCTCACCCGCCGCCGCGCCTTGGTCAAGCACGGGTTGCGTACGGCGCTCATACCGTTAGCCACCCTGTTCGCCTACGGGGTGGCCGGGCTGGTCACCGGTGCGGTGTTCGTGGAAAAGATCTTCGGCTGGCACGGCATGGGTGAATGGCTGGTACAGGGCATCGCCACACAGGACACCTACATCATCGCCGCGATCACGCTGTTCTCGGGCACGGTGGTGCTGCTGGCCGGCCTGCTGTCCGACGTCTTCTACGCCGCGCTCGATCCGAGGGTGCGGGTGTCATGACGACCGAACCCAAAGTGGAAGGCGCTCAGGGCCTCTCGGCACCCAAGGCAACGGAGTTCACCTCGCGCCGGAAACTCGTGCTGCGCAGGTTCCTCCGCAACCGCTTGGCGGTCGTGTCACTAACGCTGCTGGTGCTGCTGTTCGTCGGCTGCTACGCGCTGCCTGCGGTGCTGCCCTATTCCTATGACGACCTCGACTTCGACGCGCTGCTGCAACCACCGAACAGCCGGCACTGGTTGGGGACCAACGCGCTGGGGCAGGACTTGTTGGCGCAGATCCTGCGGGGCATGCAGAAGTCGATGCTGATCGGTGTCTGCGTGGCGGTCATCTCGACCGGCATCGCCGCCACGGTCGGGTCGATCGCCGGTTATTTCGGTGGCTGGCGCGACCGGGCGCTGATGTGGCTGGTTGACCTGCTGCTGGTGGTGCCCAGCTTCATCCTCATCGCCATCGTCACACCGCGAACCAAGAGCTCGGCCAACATCCTGATGCTCGTCTTGCTGCTGGCCGGATTCGGGTGGATGATCAGCTCGCGCATGGTGCGCGGCATGACCATGAGTCTGCGCGAACGCGAATTCATCAGGGCCGCAAGGTACATGGGGGTTTCCAGCCGTCGGATCATCCTCGGCCACGTGGTACCGAACGTGGCCTCCATCTTGATCATCGATGCCGCCCTCAACGTCGCCTCGGCCATCCTGGCCGAGACCGGGCTCAGCTTTCTCGGATTCGGCATTCAGCCGCCCGATGTGTCGTTGGGCACGTTGATCGCCAATGGCACCCAGTCCGCGACCACCTTTCCGTGGGTGTTCCTGTTCCCGGCGGGCGTGCTAGTTTTGATCCTGGTGTGCGCCAACGTGACCGGCGACGGCCTGCGCGACGCCCTGGACCCCGGCAGCGGCATGCTGCGAGGCGGCGCCCGGTGAGCGCGCTGCTGGAGGTGACCGACCTGGCCGTCACCTTTCCGACGGACGGCGAACCGGTGACCGCGGTGCGCGGGATCAGTTACAGCATCGCCCCGGGTGAGGTCGTGGCCATGGTCGGCGAATCGGGCTCCGGCAAGTCGGTTTCGGCGATGGCGGTGGTGGGCCTGCTGCCGGAGTACGCGCGGGTGCACGGCTCGGTGCGGCTGCACGACACCGAGCTGCTGGGCCTCGGCGACGACGCGATGTCGCGGTTCCGCGGCAAGACGGTCGGCATGGTGTTCCAGGATCCGATATCGGCGCTGACGCCCGTTTACACCGTCGGCGACCAGATCGCCGAGGCGATCGAAATTCACCAGCCGCACGTGGGCAAGAGCGCCGCCCGCCGGCGCGCGGTGGAGCTGCTCGAGCTGGTGGGCATCGCGCAGCCGGAACGGCGCGCGCGGGCGTTTCCGCACGAGCTGTCCGGCGGCGAACGGCAGCGGGTGGTCATCGCGATCGCGATCGCCAACGACCCGGATCTGCTGATCTGTGACGAACCCACCACCGCACTGGACGTCACCGTGCAGGCGCAGATTCTCGAGGTGCTCAAGACGGCGCGCGACGTCACCGGCGCGGGAGTGCTGATCATCACCCATGACCTGGGTGTTGTCGCCGAGTTCGCCGACCGGGCGCTGGTGATGTACGCCGGCCGGGTCGTCGAATCCGCCGGGGTGCAAGGCCTTTACCGCGATCGCCAAATGCCCTACACCGTTGGGCTATTGGGCTCCGTTCCGCGACTGGACGCGGCCCAGGGCACCCGGCTGGTCCCCATCCCCGGCGCGCCCCCGTCGTTGGTGGGGCTGGAGCCCGGCTGCCCCTTCGCGCCGCGCTGCCCTCTGGTCATCGACGAATGCCGAGCGGACGAACCGGAGTTGCTCCCAGTCGGGGTGGATCACCGCGCGGCCTGCATCCGCACCGACCGGGTGAACGGGCGCAGCGCCGCGGACATCTACGGGGTTAACACTGAGGCCCCCCGAACCGAATCCGGCGACTCGTCGGTCGTCGTGCGCGTGCGCGATCTGGTCAAGACGTACCGGCTCACGAAGGGGGTGGTGTTGCGCCGCACCGTCGGTGAGGTCCGCGCGGTCGACGGCGTCAGTTTCGAGCTGCGCCAGGGCCGCACGCTGGGCATCGTCGGCGAGTCCGGCTCCGGCAAGTCGACCACCCTGCACGAGATCCTCGAACTCGTTGCACCGCAATCGGGTTCGATCGAAGTGCTCGGTACCGATGTCGCGACCCTGAGCGCCTCCCGCCGGCGATCGTTGCGACGCGACATCCAGGTGGTGTTCCAAGACCCGGTGGCCGCGCTGGACCCCCGCCTGCCGGTGTTCGACCTGATCGCTGAACCGTTGCTGGCCAACGGCTTCGACAAAGACCGGACGAACGCGCGCGTCGCAGAGCTGCTCGACATCGTGGGGTTGCGCCGGGCCGACGCCGCCCGCTATCCGGCCGAGTTCTCCGGTGGGCAGAAGCAGCGCATCGGCATCGCCCGGGCGCTGGCATTGCAACCGAAGATCCTGGCGCTCGACGAGCCGGTGTCCGCCCTCGACGTCTCCATCCAGGCCGGCATCATCAACCTGCTGCTCGACCTGCAGGAGCGGTTCGGCCTGTCGTATCTGTTCGTGTCCCATGACCTTTCGGTGGTCAAACACCTCGCTCACCAGGTGGTGGTGATGTATGCCGGCGCGATCGTGGAGCAGGGCGACAGCCGGCAGGTGTTCGGCAGTCCGCAGCACGATTACACCCGGCAACTTTTGGGCGCCGTGCCACGAGCGGATCTGGGCAAACGTGTCTAGGCGGGTCGCGACGGCGCTTTTCGTTGTAGCGCTTACGGTTTCCGGATGCTCACCGGCCATCAACGTCATGCCGGAAACCGGCCACAACGCCGCCGAGATCGGCACCAGCAGCGATATCAACCCCCAGGATCCCGCCACATTGCGGGACGGCGGTAGCCTGCGGCTGGCGCTCAGTGATTTTCCGCCCAACTTCAACATCCTGCACATCGACGGCAATTCGGCCGAAGTGGCCGCCATGATGAAGGCCACCTTGCCACGGGCATTCATCATCGGCGCCGACGGTTCGACCACGGTCGACACCGACTACTTCACCAGCGTCGCACTCACCGGCACCGCACCGCAGGTGGTGACCTACACGATCAACCCGAAGGCGGTGTGGTCCGACGGCACCCCGATCACGTGGGAAGACATCGCCAGCCAAATCCACGCGCTGAGCGGAGCGGACAAGACGTTCGAGATCGCGGGACCCAGCGGCGCCGACCGGGTCGCGTCGGTCACCCGGGGCGTCGACGACCGGCAGGCCGTCATGACCTTCGCCAAACCGTATGCCGAGTGGCGCGGCATGTTCGCCGGCAACGGCATGCTGCTCCCCAAGAGCGTCACGGCCACGCCCGAGGCGTTCAACAAGGGCCAACTCGATGGGCCCGGCCCGTCGGCCGGCCCCTTCATCGTCACGTCGCTGGACCGGACCACCCAACGGATTGTGTTGTCCCGCAACCCGAAATGGTGGGGCGCCCGTCCGCGCCTGGACAACATCACCTACCTGGTGCTGGATGACGCCGCGCGGCTGCCCGCACTGCAGAACAACACCATCGACGCGTCGGGCGTCGGTACGGTCGACCAGCTGACCATCGCGCAGCGCACGAAAGGGATCTCGATCCGGCGCGCCCCCGCCCCCGCGTGGTCTCACTTCACGTTCAACGGTGCGCCCGGGTCGATCCTCGCCGACAAGTCGCTGCGCCTCGCGGTCGCCAAGGGCATCGACCGGCGCACCATCGCCAAGGTCGTCCAATATGGCCTGACCAGTGATCCGGTGGCGTTGGGAAACCACATCTATGTCGCGGGGCAGAAGGGCTACCAGGACAACAGCGCGGTCGTCCCGTACGACCCGGACGAGGCCAAGCGGGAGCTCGACGCATTGGGCTGGAAGCTCAATGGCCAGTTCCGCGAGAAGGACGGTCGCCCGCTGGTCATCCGCGATCTGTTCTATGACGCCCAGGGCAGCCGGCAGTTCGCCCAGATCGCGCAGCACAGTCTCGCCCAGATCGGCGTCAAGCTCGAACTGGTGTCCAGGTCCGGCAGCGGGTTCTTCACCAACTACATCAACGTCGGGGATTTCGACATCGTCCAATTCGGTTGGCTCGGTGACGCTTTCCCGCTCTCGGCGCTGACCCAGATTTATCTATCCGGCGGGGAAAGCAACTTCGGCAAGATCGGCAGCCCGCAGATCGACGCGGCGATCGAACGGACCCTCGAAGAACTCGACCCCGGCAAGGCGCGGGCGTTGGCCAACGATCTCGACAAACTCATCTGGGCCGAGGGGTTCAGCCTGCCGCTGACACAATCGCCGGGCGACGTCGCGGTACGCAGCACGCTGGCCAATTTCGGCGCCGCCGGGCTCGGCGACCTGCGCTACACCGCCATCGGATTCATGCGCGGCTGACCCGGCGCAGCGGCGCCGGGATCGGCAGGATGCCCTCCACCGCGGCGGCCACCCCGATCGCCTTCCACAGCAGGCGCAGCTCGGGGCGCGGCGGAAGCGCGTCGAGCGCCGGGGCTTTCGCGGCGAGCCCATCGAATTCGCCCCGCGACACCGCCTGGGCGATGGCGATCGCGGCGGGCTCGCGGAAGTCCAGCGCGCTGTGCGCCATGGTGGGCAGCTTCAACAGCACCGCGTGCGGCAGCAGTGCGGCGACGCGCTCGGCGACCGCCGGCGGGGTGATGAGGTCGCGACCGCCGGAAACCACCGCGGTGGGCCAGCCGAAATGCCGCATCTCGGCCACCAGGTCATAGGGCTCGTCCTCGAATGTCGCCGTCTGCGTGCGCGCCTCGCGTTCCGCCACGGCCGGGTCCAGCGGAAGCCCGTCGGGTTCGGCGGCGTAGTCGAGTTCGCGGAACGCGATGCGGCTCACCAGGTCTTCCTCGTAGCGATATGGCAGGTTGCTCAGGGTGGTGAACCGGGACATCACCCACCACAACAGCTTTCGGCCATCCAGCAGCAGGTCGAGTTCGCGCTCGAGCAGGCCGGCGCCGCCGTAGCCGTAGATCGTCGCGACCACCTGGGTGGCCGCCGCGGTCATCACCCCGGCGTCGACGAGCTTGCGCATTTTGGGCGCCAGCGCGGCGGTTTCGGGGCTATCGCCCCTGAGCAGGAGCCGACGAATCGCGCGGCGCACGATCACAATGTCATGCCGCGACAGCAACGGAGAGTCCAGGATCATCGCCCGCACCCGGCCGGGATGGCGCACACCGAACCCGGAGGCGATGTAGGTGCCGTACGACGCGCCGTAGATGTCGGCCGAGTCGACGTGGGCGTCGTCGAGCACGGCGGCGATGTCGTCGACAACCTGGTTCACGGTGATCGCTCCGGGGGGCAGGTCCGCGCCCGCGTCGTCGTGGCGCGACATACCCACCCCGCGGTGTTCGATCATGATGACGTCCAGGCCGGCAGCGGCGGCGCGGCCTCGCAGGCCCTTGTACATCTGCACCGACGCCACGCCAGGACCGCCCGGGATGATGACCAGCGGGTGCGCCGACTTGCGGCCGGTGCGCACGTAGTACAGATCGAACTCTTCGCTGGTTTCCGGCGAGATCGGCCGACGCACGGGCCGCACCCCGGGCAACGCCGCGAGCTTCTCCTGCACCCGGCGCCGTTTCGCATTCATCGTCATCGGTGTCGGCCCGCCATGATCCCATTCTGCCGGGACGGCCGGCGGGCTTCGCCGCGCCGGTCCACAGGCGGGGGTTCGACGCAGCTCAGCGGGTTCGCGCTAAGCGCTGAGATCGATGCGGTGCGCGCCCTTGACGCCGTCGTACCGGTCCGGACTGCAGGTGAGCACGATTACCTGACCGTGCGTGCCGACCGTGTCGAACACCTCCCCCATCTTCGCCAGCCGGTCGGGATCGGTGAACCCCAGCGCGTCGTCGACCACCACCGGAACGGCGTCCTCCTTGGCGACCAGGGCGGCGCCGGCCAGCCGCGCCAGGATGCCGAGCTGCTCCTTGGCTCCGCCGGAGAGGGATTCGTAGGGCACCGTGACGCCGTCGAGGGTGCGGCTGCGGATGCACAGGTCGCTGTCGATGTCGACCTCGAACGTGGGCCCGAACACCGGCCGGCCGAGCCTTTCCAGTTCCGCGCGGTAGGGCTCGACGTAGCGCTGCCGGGTGGTGTCACGGTGGCGCGTCATCACCGAGCGCAACAGCCGCGCCGCACGGGCCCGGCTGCCGACCCGGATGTGCTCGCTGGCGGCATGCTCACGTTCGGTCTCCGCGGCATCGAGCTTGCCCTGGCGTCCCTCGCTGCCGAACACCGAGAGTTCGATGGTGATCTCGCGCAATGCGCGCGCGGCCTCTTCGTAGCGTTCGCGAAGTTCCTCAGCTTCCTTGGTAGCAGAGGTCAATTCGCTGTGCACCGCGTCCGGATTCGCCGCTGCAAGGCCGTCGGCGAACTCGGCGTGGCGACGTTCGGCGGCCCGCGCCGCTTGCAGCGCCGCGTCCGCCGAGGCCGCGAGCTCGTCATCGCCGGCCGATGCCCGCTCCCGGGCCAGCCGGTCGGTGGCGGCGTCGAGCTCGCCGCGTTGCGTCTGCAACGTGTTGTGGAGAACCGTTGCGCGGGTTGCCAACTCGGTGAGCCGGGCGGATTCGGCGGTGGCGGTCCGACCGCGGTCGTCGCACTCCGCCAGCGCGGCCAGGTGAGCCTTCTCGAGGGCATCGAGTTCGTCGCGGGCCGCGCCGACGTCCGCCGGGGGGAAGCCGGCCTCGGCCGGTTGCGCGGCACGCAGCTCCGCGAGTCGCGCGCGCAGTTGGTCGATCTCCTGGTCGCCGCACAGGCCGGCCAGGGTTGCGCTCAGCTGGTCGCGGTTGCCCTGCAGTTCTCGGCGACGCTGATCGGCGGATCGAGCGGCGGCGAGGTCGACCACCCGGGCAGCGGATAACGCGGCGGCCAATTCTTCTTGTGCGGCAGTGTGTTTCGCTTGAACATCGAGCGCCGTCGCGCCCGGACTGACCCGCGCGGTCAGTATGCCGGGAACCTGGACCGAGGTGGGTCCGGTGGCCGTGATGGACCAGGTTTGGCCCGCGGACAGCGACACACGTTGCTCGCCGATGGAGAGTTCGATGTCCGCGGCGGCGGTGAACTCGACCGCGGCGGACGTCGACGCCAACTGGTCGCCGATGCGATCGGCAGCGGCGGCGGCGTTCTCGATTCGCCGCAGCAGCTGCTCGGTGATGGCGATCTCGCTGAGTGCCGCGCACACTTGATCGCGGTCCCGCCGGATTGCCTCGACCTTGTCCACTCGGGCGCTCAACCGGTCGGCTTCTTCGCGGTCGGTTTGCTCAGCGACGGCACGCCGGGCGGATTCGACGCCGAGTTGCAAGGCAGCGAGGGCCGCGGCGGCCTCTTGGGTCGCGGCGTCGGCGGCGTCGGCCCCGGCGCGCGCCGCGTCGCGCGCGTCGGCGGCGGCCTGCGCTTCGGCCTCGGCGGTAGCGACAACGGCTGTGCGGGTGCTGATTTCGGCGAGCAGTTGCAGGCGTGAGTGGTGGGCGGTTGTCGCGGCGGCGCTCGTCGCCGCTGCCGCGGCGGCGATCAACTCGGCCTCCCGCGCCTGGCCGGTGAGTTCGTCGATCTTCTCCGCGGCCTCCTGCGCGGCGGCGAGCCGGGGGCGGGCAGCGATGCGCTGCTGGGACAACTCCGCGACCCGTTCGGTCAGGGCGGCATGCCGGCACACCCGCTCGTCGACCTCGGCGACCGCCGCCGCGTACTCGGCGACCGCGGCTTCTGCGTCGGCCAGTCGCGCGATCGCCGCAGCCCATTCGCCCGTCGGACGCCCGGTTGCGGTGAAATAGCGTCCATATTCCGCGTCGATTCGCTCGATGAGCAACGGTTCGGTGCCCGACAGCGCCCCGGTGTCGCCGGCCGCCACATCGAGCGCGCGTGAGAGTGCATCGCAGCCCGAGAGATCCACCGCGGCGGTTGATGCGGACTGCAGCACCCGCTGGGCATGCCACAGGTCGCTGTCGACCGTCTCGGCCAGCATCGCGCGGACACGTTCGTGCGCCTCGTCGCCGGTGAGCTGCTCGCGGTGCGGGGCCTGAATCGTCAGCTCGGTTTCACATTTCTTATGGAACCGCTTCCGATAGATGAATCGATAAGGGCCGCAGCTCAATTCGGCGCTCACCTCGGAGCCGACATCACTGTTGGTGGGCTTGACCTGCTTGACTTCCTTCTTCGTCGAGCGGTCCCTGGACTCCAGCAGTAGGTCCAGGGCTTCGACCATCGACGACTTGCCGATCTCGTTGGCGCCGAACACCACGACGACGCCATGATCGGGAAACTCGATCTCCCGGTGCGTGATGCCGCGGTAGTTCGTCAGGATCAGGCGGTGCAACTTCATGCGGCACCCCGATCGGTGAGCCGTAGTAACAGCGCCAGCGCCGCCTGCGCGTCAACGGCGGTCTCGGAATCACCTTCGCGCGCCGTTGCCACGAGCTCGTCCACCGCCGCGGCGGCGAATCCCCCGATACCGAGATCGCTGAATTCGCCATCGGCCGGAATGACCGCCAGGTCGGTGCGGCGTTCCCACAGGCCGAGCCAGGCGTACAGCCGCGCGTACTTGTCCAGGCACGCGTCCAGCGCGGCGCGGTCGGTGACCGTCAGCGACCCGGTGAGCGCCAACCGCACCACGGTGCGGTCCTTTTCGGTCATCAAGTCCAAGTTGACGTCCAGGTCGGCGATGTCGCGCCGAGTGTCGACCTGTCGGTGCATGGTGACGAAGCGCCAGCGGCCGACATGTCGCGATTCCACCGTGACGGCCCGGCGCGGATCGGCTTCGTCGATCTCGACGATGAGGACGTGGCCTGGGTCCGATTCCACGTCGTCGAAGTTGGTGACTTCGGGCGCCCCGGAGTACCAGACCCGGCCGCTGTTCCCGACGTGCGTGCGGGAATGCTTGTCCCCCAGTGCCACATAGTGCACCGTGCCGGTCACCAGCGCGTCGTCGAGCGCGGCGAGCCGGATCAGGGAGGGCTTGTCGCGATCGGGGTCCAGCACGTCGACCCCGCCGTGGGCGACCAGGATCCGGGTGACCGGTTCCGGCGTCAGGGCTTCAAGGACTTCCGCGACCAGGTCGGTGGTCGGGGCCTTGGACCGCCAAGGCGCGGCGACGATCTCCAGCCCGGGCCTGACCTGGTGCACGCCTGCCCGGTCGAGCACCACCACGTTGTCGGGGCGTTCGGCGGTGAACAGCGCGCTGGTGTACACCGAGGACGCGTCCAGCGGATCGTGGTTGCCCGGCAGCAGGTAGACGGGAATCCCGATGGCGCGCATGGCTTCCAGGGACTGCCCGACAACCTGCGGGGGAAGCTGGTTGTGTTCGAAGACATCACCGGACACCACGACAAACTCGGCACCCACCTCCGCCGCCAGCGCCCCCAACCCGGCCACCGCATCCCGCCGGGCCGCGGAGTATCGCGGCTGGGCGTCGCCGGCGAGGAAATGCCGGGTCATCCCGAGCTGCCAGTCGGCGGTGTGCAGGAATCGCATGGCGGTGGCCTCCTTTCGAACTTCGTGGTTACCAGGGCATTGCGAGCTTAAGTCCGCACACCGACAAGACGCGGGACCTCGCCCGGCAGGTCTCCGAGCGGGTACGCCGCCGCGCGCTCGTCGAGAGGTTGATCAATCAGTGGTGCTCGGCGGCCTGGGCCGACCCCGCACCAACACGTTCCGCCACCCCAAAAAAGGCTCCTGCGTGACGACGACGATGACCACGACGCGGCATAGGGGTTAGCGTGGCTTCCGTGAAAGACCAGCGCACGTTGCTGTTGATGCGCCACGCGAAATCCGACTACCCGGCGGGGGTCACCGACCACGACCGGCCGCTGGCATCCCGCGGCATCAAGCAGGCCGGACTCGCCGGTGATTGGCTGCGCGCCAACGCGCCGGCCATCGACGCCGTCCTGTGCTCCACCGCGAAGCGCGCCCGGGAGACGTTGGCCAACACGCGCATCGATGCCCCGGTGCGGTATAGCGAGCGGCTCTACGGCGCAACACCCGGCACCATGATCGAGGAGATCAACACCGTCGCCGACGACGTCAAGACGCTGCTGGTCGTCGGACATGAGCCGACGATGTCCGCCCTGGCCCTCGGCCTGGCCGGCAGTGGTACCGATACCGCTGCGGCCGAGGGAATTTCGGCCAAGTTCCCGACGTCGGCGATCGCGGTGCTGGCCGTGCCGTCCGGATGGGGAGACCTCGAACTCGGTCGCGCGCAGTTGATCGGGTTCGAGGTGCCGCGCTGAGCTACGAGTTCGTGGCCAGCGTGAGTTCCATCAGCTTGAGGGCCTGACCGCAGGCGTCGATGCCGGGTGCCTGGGGGTTGACCCACCAGCCGACCACTCCGGCCGCGTCGCTGGCCACTCCGCATGCACCGTTCGGGTCATCCGGGCGCATCACGATCGAATCGATTCCCGCGATGTTGCGCGTCTCGACCTTGTACTTCAGGAAGTCGGCGACCTTGCGTTCGTTGCTCAGGCTGCCCTGCTCGAACCAGAACCGGGTGATGTCGATGAGCCCGGCCGGGTTGGCCGCCTGCCACCTACAGATGGCGCCGACGAACGTGCTCTGGATGTCGAGCGGGTCGGCACCCACGGTCTTGGCCAGGATGTCGCTGGTGAGCACCTCACACTCCTTGAGCAGGTTCGGATACTGCTGCTGGGAGTTGTTGTTGCGCGTGGGGCCACCCGCCTTCACGGCGTTGCCCGCGACGGACCTCGAACATCCGGTCAACACCAGTAACGCCGCGATCAAGACGGCTACCATGGGGCGGACGTTTCTTCTGGTCATTTGGAGTTCGCAATCGACTGACGCGCCAATTCTTTGGCTATGTCGCATGGCGGCGGAAACGGCTTTTGGCTGAAGCTGATCGACCACTCGATGAAGTCGTCCTGAAATTGGATGCCCACCTCGCATAGCGAGTCACCGAGGTTCGGTTCGTTTCCTATCGCGATGAAGCCGCCGTGTCCGTTGATGTTGATGTCATCGACGCTGGCGCGCGAGAGTTCCTCGGTCTTGCGCTCGCGTCCGATCGGGCTGCCGCGATACCAGGAGAAGGAGAAGTGCGGACCGAGGATGCCGCCGCCCGCCAGCCATTGGCAGCCGACGGAGTTCCGGGCCGTGTTGATCAGCCCGGTTACCTTGGTCAGCTCGGCCACCGTCTGATCGCTGATGCCGCCGCACTGGGGGAACATCGGCCCGTGGTGTCCCTCCGAATTCCCCGGCGCTGTCGACGACGTCGCCCCCGGTTTGTTGCCGCCCGAATCGGAGCACGCCGCAACCGCGGGAACCAAGATCGCCAAGGCTAATGCCGCACCGGCCAGCGCCCTCGAGTTACGCCGCACCGCTACCCTGCTTCTGCTCAGCCTGCTGCCGGTCCACACGATGCACTGTAGCGGCAGCTCAGCGGGTCAACCACCGACGCGCCTGAGCAGGCGTTTCAGTCGCCCCCACGCGGGTTGGGCCATCCGGCGGCTGCTGCCCACCGCGGGACGCGCCGTATGCGACCCTTACGAAATGCTCCTGGCACTGCTGCGCCAGTACATCCAGCCGTACCGGCGGCTGGTCGCAGTGCTGATGGCGCTCCAGCTGACCAGCACGCTGGCCTCGCTGTACCTGCCGACGGTCAACGCCGCAATCATCGACGAGGGCGTCGCCAAGGGCGACACGGCCACCATCGTCCGGCTCGGCATGGTGATGCTTTCGGTCACCGGGTTGCAGGCGTTGTGCGCGGTCGCGGCGGTGTACTTCGGCTCGCGAACCGGGATGGGCTTCGGCCGCGACCTGCGTGCCGCGATGTTCAACCACATCACCACCTTCTCCGAGCATGAGACCGCCCGCTTCGGCGCACCCACGCTGTTGACGCGCAGCACCAACGACGTCCGCCAGATTCAGTACTTGGTTCAGATATCGAGCACCGTGCTGGTCACCGCGCCCATCATGTGCATCGGCGGAATCTTCATGGCCATCCACCAAGAGGCGGCGCTGACCTGGCTGCTGCTGGTGAGCGTTCCCATCATGGCCGTGGCCAACTACTGGGTGATGTCGCACATGCTGCCCCTGTTCCGCCGGATGCAAGGCCTGATCGACGGCATCAATCGGGTAATGCGCGACCAGCTTTCCGGCGTCCGGGTCGTGCGGGCGTTCGCCCGCGAGGCCTACGAGCGCGACCGATTCGCCCGCGCCAATGCCGCCCTGTCGAACACCGCGCTGACCGCCGGCAATTGGCAGGCGGTGATGCTGCCGGTGACCACGCTGACCGTCAACGTTTCCAGCGTCGCGCTGATCTGGTTCGGTGGGCTGCGCATCGATCGTGGCCAAATGCAGGTCGGCTCGCTGACCGCCTTTCTGGCCTACTTCACCCAGATCCTCATGGCGGTGTTGATGGCGACCATGACGCTGGTGGTGCTGCCGCGAGCGTCCGTGTGCGCCGAACGGATCACCGAGGTGCTCGCCACCCAGGCCGCGGTCACCGACCCGCCGCGGCCGGTGTTTCCGGGCGGCGGGATCACCGGGGTGGTGCGCGTGGCGGGTGCGACGTTCACCTATCCGGGCGCCGACAGCCCGGTGCTGCAGGACATTTCGTTGACGGCACGGCCCGGCACCACCACGGCCATCGTCGGTAGCACCGGTTCGGGAAAGTCGACGCTGGTGTCGCTGATCTGCCGGCTCTACGACGTGACCGGCGGCGCCGTCCTCGTCGACGATGTCGATGTCCGCGATTACCACACAGAGCGGCTCTGGTCCGCGATCGGGCTGGTTCCCCAGCGCGGCTATCTGTTCTCCGGGACCGTGGCCGATAACCTGCGCTACGGCAAGGCGGACGCGACTGACGACGAGATGTGGGACGCGTTGCGGGTGGCCGACGCCGAAGGATTCGTCCGCGCACACGATGACGGGCTGCGAATGCGGGTGGCCCAGGGCGGAATCAACTTCTCCGGCGGTCAGCGGCAGCGACTGGCGATCGCGCGGGCGGTCATCCGCCGCCCGACCATCTACCTCTTCGACGACTCGTTCGGGGCTCTCGACGTGCACACCGACGCGCGGGTACGGGCATCGCTCCAGCAGATAGCGGGCGACGCCACCGTCATCGTTGTCACCCAACGGGTTTCGACCGCCGCCCAGGCCGACCAGGTTATCGTCATCGACGGCGGGAAGCTGGTGGGCACCGGCACGCACGAAACGCTGCTGACCGACTGCGCCACCTACGCGGAGTTCGCCGACTCGCAGTCGGTGAGCGCCTTGCGATCGGGTCGGGTCGGGGGCGCGCCATGACCGCGGCGGCCACCCGAGGTTTGACCCCGGCCCCGGCCGGGCGGTCGCGCGACTTCTGGGGTTCGGCTGCCCGACTGGTGAAACGACTTGCGCCGCAACGCCGGCTGAGCATTGCGGTGATCATCCTGGGTATCACGGGGACGGCGATCGGAGTTGTCGTCCCGCGAATCCTCGGGCACGCCACGGATCTGCTGTTCAACGGGGTGCTCGGTCGACAGCTCCCCGCGGGCATCACCAAGGCCCAGGCCGTCGCCGCGGCCCGGGCCCGGGGCGAGGGCACCTTCGCCGACCTGCTGTCGGGGATGAATGTGGTGCCGGGCAAGGGCGTGGACTTCGGCGCGGTGGCCCGGACCTTGGCCGTGGCGCTGGGCCTGTATCTGATTTCGGCCCTGTTGATTTGGGCGCAAGCGCGGCTGCTCAACGTCACCGTGCAACGCGCCATGGTCGCGCTGCGTTCCGATGTCGAGGACAAGATCCACCGGCTGCCGTTGTCGTACTTCGATGGCCGCCAACGTGGCGAGCTGCTGAGCCGGGTCACCAACGATATCGACAATGTGCAGTCGTCGCTGTCGATGACCATCAGCCAGCTGGTGACGTCGATCCTGACCGTGGTGGCGGTACTGGCGATGATGGTGTCCATCTCGCCGCTGTTGACCCTGATCGCGGTGGCGACGGTGCCGCTGTCGTTGGTGGCGACGCGCGCGATCGCGCGGCGCGCGCAGCGGCTGTTCGTCGCGCAGTGGACGAGCATCGGTCGCCTCAACGCCCACATCGAGGAGACCTACAGTGGCTTCACGGTGGTCAAGACGTTCGGCCACCAGGCCGCGGCTCGCAAGCAATTCCGCGATTGCAACGACGACGTTTATCACGCCAGTTTCGGCGCCCAAATGTTCTCCGGCCTGGTGGCACCGGCGACCGCATTCATCGGCAACCTCGGCTACGTGGCGGTCGCCGTGGTGGGCGGCCTGCAGGTGGCCACCGGCCACATCACTCTCGGAGGTATCCAGGCCTTCATCCAATATGTCCGGCAGTTCAACGCCCCGCTTAGCCAGGTGGCCGGGATGTACAACACCCTGCAGTCCGGGGTGGCCAGCGCTGAGCGGGTGTTCGATCTGCTCGACGAGCCCGAGGAATCGCCGGACCCCGAGCCCGCTCTGCCGGGGCTCGACGGACGCCCGGCCGGGCGGGTGGAGTTCCAGCACGTGAGCTTCGGTTACCACCCGAACGCCCCGGTGATCCACGACCTGTCGATGGTGGCCGAGCCGGGTAGCACCGTGGCGATCGTCGGGCCCACCGGAGCCGGCAAGACCACTCTGGTGAACCTGCTCATGCGGTTCTACGACGTCGATTCCGGCCGGATCCTGGTCGACGGGATCGACATCACCACGGTGAACAGGCAGGCGCTCCGGTCGCGAATCGGCATGGTCTTGCAGGACACCTGGCTCTTCGACGGGACGATCGCTGAGAACATCGCCTACGGGCGGCCCGAGGCCAGTGCGGACGAGGTGGTGCAGGCCGCCAAGGCGGCTTATGTCGACCGGTTTGTACACACCCTGCCAGCCGGCTACCAGACGCGCGTCAGCGGCGGGGGCGGCAATATCAGCGCCGGCGAGAAGCAGCTCATCACCATCGCGCGCGCATTTCTGGCCAGGCCGCGGCTACTGATCCTGGACGAGGCGACCAGCTCGGTCGACACCCGCACCGAAGCGCTCATCGCCCGGGCCATGTCTGAGCTTCGCCGGGATCGAACGAGCTTCATTATCGCGCACCGCCTTTCGACGATCCGCGACGCCGACCGCATCGTGGTGGTCGAGGCGGGCCGCATCGTCGAACAAGGCAGCCACGCCGAGCTGTTGGCCCGCCAAGGCGCCTACTACGCCATGACGCGGGCGTAGCGCAACATCCCGCCGCGTGGCCTGGCCGCAATCGCGTCGCGGGGAACGCATTTCACTCCCGGTGCCAAAAGTTAGTGTCACTGCGTCGGCTCCGTGGGGGTTGCAGCAGAATGGCAACGGTAGTGACCGGAAGGACCGATAGGCGATGGTGGACAAGCGTCTCGAACTCGGCCTGCTCGGACCGCTGGAGATGAGCGTCGACGGCACGCTGGTGCCCCTGGGCACCCCCAAACAGCGGGCGGTGCTGGCCATGCTGCTGATGAACCGCAACAGTCCGGTGGGGGTGGACCGGCTCATCACGGCTCTGTGGGACGACGAGCCGCCGTCGGGGGCACGCGCCAGCATTCATTCCTACGTGTCCAACCTGCGTAAGCTGCTCAGCGGCGCCGGCATCGACCCGCGGGCGGTGTTGGCCGCGGCGCCTCCCGGATACCGGCTCAACATCGCCGAAAACGATTGCGATCTGGGGCGGTTCATCGCCGAGAAGACGGCGGGCGTGCATGCCGCCGCCACGGGCAGATTCGAAGAGGCCGGCCAGCACTTGGCGGCGGCATTGGCGCAGTGGCGCGGGCCGGTGCTCGAGGACCTGCGCGAGTTCCAATTCGTCGACACCTTCGCCACTTCCCTTGTCGAGGAAAAGATCCTGGTCCATGGCGCAAAGGCGGAGGCCGAAATTGCTTGCGGGCGTGCGTTCGCCGTGATCACCGAGCTGGAGACGCTGACCGCGGAACATCCCTACCGCGAGCCGCTGTGGGCCCAGTTGATCACGGCATACTATCTGACCGACCGCCAATCTGACGCGTTGGCCGCCTACCGCCGCGTCAAAACCACTCTCGCGGACGACCTGGGGATCGATCCGGGACCGACACTGCGGTCGCTCAATGAGCAGATCCTGCGGCAGGAACCGCTAGACGTGAAGCGAACCGCCAAGACCGCCGCCGTCGATACGGTCACGGTCCTCGAACAGCACACCATGGTGTCCGGCCAGCAGGCCATCGCGTATCTGCACGAGATCTCGGGACGCAGCTATCCGCTGCGAGCGGCGGCGACCCGGATCGGGCGGCTCAGCGACAACGACATCGTCCTCGACAGCCCCAAAGTCAGCCGCCACCATGCGGTCATCGTCGACACGGGCACCAGCTTCATCATCAACGACCTCCGCTCTTCCAACGGGGTGCACGTGCAGCATGAGCGAATCCGCTCCGCCGCCACGCTGCGCGACGGCGACCACGTCCGCATCTGCGACCACGAATTCACGTTTCAGATCGCCACGGACGGCGAGAGCACACCGGGCTAATCGGTTGATTGTCATGCGTCGGGCTGGGCGGGGGCTTACGGTCATGGTTGCTGGGCCAGGGGGTTGCGGCTGACCCGTGTGCCCGGCGATTGTTGGGTTGTCGACGGTGTGGTGGCTGGGTGAAGGATCGGCGATGAGTGATGAGCAGGCCTCGCGGGCGGGGACGGAATTTGGGCCTTATCACCTAAAGCGGCTGCTGGGCCGGGGTGGGATGGGGGAGGTTTACGAGGCCGAGCACACCGTCAAGGAGTGGACGGTGGCGGTCAAGCTGCTCTCGGAGACGTTCAGCAGGGACCCGGTCTTTCGCGAGCGGATGAAACGTGAAGCCCGCACCGCCGGTCGTTTGCAGGAGCCGCACGTGGTGCCCATTCACGACTACGGCGAAATCGATGGGCAGATGTTCTTGGAGATGCGCCTGATCGAGGGCACCGACCTAGACAGCGTGCTCAAACGCTTTGGCCCGCTGGCCCCGCCGCGCGCGGTGGCCATCATCACCCAGATCGCCTCGGCGCTCGATGCCGCCCATGCCGCGGGAGTGATGCATCGCGACGTCAAACCGCAGAACATCCTGGTCACTCGCGACGACTTCGCCTACCTGGTCGACTTCGGCATCGCCAGCGCCACCACCGACGAGAAGCTCACCCAGTTGGGCACCGCGGTCGGCACCTGGAAATACATGGCGCCCGAACGCTTTTCCAATGCCGAAGTCACTTACCGCGCCGACATCTACGCGCTGGCCTGCGTGCTCTACGAATGCCTCACCGGCTCGCCGCCCTACACATCCAGCAGCGCGGGCGCACTGGTTACCGCCCACACCATGAACCCCATCCCCCAGCCCACCGCGGTGCGCCCGGGCATCCCCAAGGGCTTCGACGCGGTAGTCACCCGCGGGATGGCCAAGAAACCCGAGGACCGCTACGCCAGCGCCGGCGACCTGGCCCTGGCCGCCCACGACGCGCTCAGCGACCCCGACCAGGACCACGCCGCCACCATCTTGCGCCGCAGCCAAGAAGCCACCCTGCCGGGCACCGTGATGGCGCCTCCCCCGCCGCCGCGTCCGGCGGCCAACACCCCGCCACCGTCGCCGGGCCAGAATGCACCGACACCCACCCCGGCGCTCGGCTCGACTCCGGTTCCCGGGCAAAGCGCTCCGCCCTGGCGGCCCGACAGTGGGCCCATTCCGGCCGCCGCCCAGCCCCCGGTCACGCCGCCCTATTACCAAGCCGCCAACGCCAATTGGGGCAGTGCACCACAACAATTCGGCGGCCCACCCGCCTGGAACCAACCCCCACCGAAACGACGCAACCCCTGGCCCATCGTCGCCGCCGTCGCCGCGCTGGTGATCGTCGTGGTCCTGGCTGCCGTGGGCATCGCGATATTCATGGGAGGCGACGACAGCAACCCGCAGGCGAACCGCACGTCGACGACGACCACCACCAGGACCGTCCCCACCACCACGACAACTACTCGGCCCGCCAACCCGCAGGGCAAGCTGCTGGGCATGCTGCCCGCCGGGTATCCCAGTGGCGCTTGCACGCCCGCGACCCCGAAGTCCAACAGCATTTGGGTGAATGCGCTGGCCATGGTCGACTGCGACCAGAACACCAATCAGGGTGGCCCATCCCGCGCGGTCTACGGCCTGTTCGCCAACACGGACCTGCTCAAGAAGGCGTTCGACGACGACGTGGCCGCCGTGCAGCTGATGAATTGCCCCGGAGCCGGCACGTCACCGGATGGCTGGCACCACGACAGCACGCCGTCGGTGACCGCGGGCATGATCGCTTGCGGCACCTATAAAAACCACCCCAACGTGATATGGACCAACGAGGCGAAACTCATGCTCTGTGACGTCTACGGGGATCCCCCGGCCATCGAGGACCTGCATACCTGGTGGACCAATTACGGTGGCTGATCGGATCCAAACCTTTAGCCGCACTGTGACTTTGAATTACGACTGAAGGTCGGGGCCCTCGGCGCGCAGATCGTCGACCGCCGACATGGCGCTACGCAACTTGGCCAACCATTCCTCGGCATGTTCGCCGACGAGCTTGACCGACCACGCGAGCGCGTCCGCGCGGGACCGCGCGACGCCGGCGTCGACCAATGTGTCGAGCACCTGACGCTCCGGTTGCTTCAAGCGCGTCATCACAGGTACTGCGATGTGAGTGAAGAGGATTCGCTCCGCGCCGGTGCTGGAGCCGATCTCGACGCCCCAGGAAACCTTGCGGCCGTAGCGATCCTGCGCCTCGTCGGCGATGCGCATTCGCTCCGAACGGGTTTCCTCGCGGAAGCGCGACGCGCGCCCTTCCGCGCGGGCCTCGGTCTCTTTCTCCGAGCCCTGCGGTTCGGGCAGTCTCCCGATGACCGTGATCTCTTCGCGGTCGACGATGACCGTCGGGTCGCCGTCGAACCAGCTTTCGGGCAGGCGCCCGGCGAACCATTCGGCGGCGTCGCTCGCGTCGGGTTGCTGTGCCTGCTGCCAGCCGCCGGGGCGGCCGTAGCGCCGGCCGTGCGTGTGGTGAGATTTCATAATTACATGATTACATCGTTACAGCCGCAATGGAATGGCGTTCACCGCCGGCGAACGCAGCCCCGCACCGGCCCGCGCGCAGAAGGCGCGTCGGGTGCGGAAAACCCGTTGATATGGGCAGTTCAAAGTTGTATTTTTGGTAGCGAAGCAGGCCCGGAAACGACCAATTCCCAAGCGCCGGATGTCAGGGTAGAAAACCGGCCGCGTAGGACCCGCGCATGACGGAGCCCAACGCCCCCTAGCGTCGTCCGGGCCTGCCCATGTCCGCAGGATTTCCCCGGTCAGTCGCCGCCAGAACCGTCCCCGCGGCGGATCCGGAAGAGCTTGACCTCGTTCTTGATGCCCTTGAGGCGGCGCGCCCCGGCGAACGACGCATCGAATCGGCCGGCGTCGCCGATCGTCTCCCAGACCGAGTCCGCCGCCAGCACCGTGCCCGGGCGCGCCACACTGGTGACCCGGCTCGCGACGTTGACCGGGCTGCCGAACCAGTCTCCCGCCCGGCTCACCGCCATGCCGGAGGCCACCCCCGCTCTCAGCCGCGGGAAGTCGGCGTCGGTGTCGACGGCGTCCACGAGCTTCACCACCACGTCGAGCATGGGCAGCGGATCGGGGCAGACGAACATGACCGCGTCGCCGATCGTCTTGATGAACCGCACGGGCGGGACGGTGACGTCTCGGGCCAGGACCGCCAGCCGGTTGGCCAGATGACCCAGCTCCTCCGCCGACACCGCTTCGCCGATCCGGGTGAAGCCGACGAGGTCGGCGAAGGCCACCGTGATCTGACGCGCTCCCGGCAGCGGCTGGCCGGCGGCGCGCTCGGCGGCGTTGACCGCTTCGGTCTCCATCATGTGGCGCAGCTGCATGAACATCATGTGCCGCAGCAGCGGGCCGAGTTCGGGCGCGATTTGGCTGACTAATGCCTTTGACGCCTTGGCGATTTCCAGTTCGGTTGCCCCCGGCCGCATGATCGCCGAAAGCGCGGAGTAGCGCATGACCTCGGCGGCCCGGGACAGGCCTTCCGCGAGCACCCGGACCACCAGCACCACCTGCTCGGGATCCAGGCCCAGCTCGACGAAACGCCGGGCGTAGGCGGCGGCTTCACCGTCGGCGCGCATGTGCACGACGGCATCGGGGTCCTCGATTCGGGCCAGACCGATGGCGCGTTGCAACTGCTGCAGAAGGTCCAGTTCGATGCCGTGGGTCTCGCTGATCTCTCGGGCGGACACGTAACTGCCGTCGTCACCGATGAGGTGGCGGGTGGCCAGCAGCAGCGGCGGATTGGTCGTCCTGATCTCCTCGGCGGTGATGCCCTGCTCGAGCAGCCACTCCACCAATTCGGCCCGTTCGGCGCGTGCGCTGCCCTCGAGTCCGTCGAGTAGGTCCTCGTCCACTTCGTCAACGTACAACGGGCGCCGATCGCGAGCCATGATGGAAAGCGATGAGCACACCTCTGCTGCGGGGATTTCCGCCGATCGTCGATGAGCACGCGAGTGTGCTGATCCTGGGGTCATTTCCCAGCGCACAATCCCTGGCAGTCGGTCAGTACTACGGCAATCCCCGAAATGCGTTCTGGCCGATCACCGCCGAGCTGTTCGGGTTCGACGCGACGGCGCCGTACGAAGCACGGCTGGTCGCGCTGCAATCGGCGGGCGTGGCCCTCTGGGACGTCTTGCGCGCATGTCGCCGCGCCGGCAGCGCGGATGCGGCAATCGAGCCGAAAAGCCTGGCGGTCAACGACTTCGATGGACTGTTCGCGCGGTACCCAACGATCGCGCGGGTCTACTTTAACGGCGCCAAGGCTGCGGAGCTGTACCGCAGGCTCGCCGAGGCCGACGAGCGGGTCGAGTACCGGCGGCTACCGTCGACGAGCCCGGCAAACGCCATCCGACCGGGCGCCAAGCTGGCCGCGTGGCGCGAGATCACGTCGATCGCGAGCGCGGCGAAGCCGGGCGAAGCGGGTCGGCGCAATAGATGAGGCGCTCTTTATGACACCGGCGGTTGCCGGTGTGCCCACGGCCTGACGGATTCGATCTGCGCGGCCAGCGACAACAGCGTCGCTTCGTCGTACGGCCTACCCACCAGCTGCACGGCGATCGGCAGACCGTCACCGTCGAAGTCCCACGGCACGGCCGCCGCAGGCTGTCCGGTCAGGTTCCAGACCTGCTGGTAGGGCACCTGTTGCGCCACCGCCAGCAGCGTCCATACCGCGCCGCGGCGCTGGTAGGCGCCGATGCGAGACGGGCCCGTCGCGTTGCCGGGCGTGACGACGACATCGACGTCGTCGAAGATCGCTTGGATCCGGGCGGCCGCTGCCGGCTCCGCGTCGCGAAGGGCGGTCATTCGGCGGTCCGAGAAAAACGAACCGGCGCGCGCCAGGTTGCGGGTGCGCGCTTCGAGACGTTCGGGGTAAGCGAGCGAATCGGCGTCGTCACTGATACCGCGCAGGTAGCGGGGCAGGTAATTGGTCATGATGGCCGACGGCGGATAGTCGGGGTCGGCGGTGATCACGTCATGACCGAGATCGCGGAGCAACGCGCCGGCCTGTTCTACCGCCGTGAGCTGATGCTTGCCGATCCTGACGGGCAGCGGCGTTGGCGACTTGGTGCTCAAGGCAATTCGCAGCTTGCCGGGGTGACGCGTCGCCGCGGCCGCGAACTCGCCCTCGGGCCCCGGCACGGTCGACGTCGCATCGAGGAAAAGCGCCGCGTCCAGGACCGACCGGGCGAGCGGGCCGTTGACACTCAGCCCGTACCACGCATCGTCGTGCGGCTCCAACGACACTCGATCCCGTTGTGGTTTGACGCCGAACAGTCCGCACCAGATCGCCGGGATGCGAATCGACCCGCCACCGTCGGACCCCAGCGCCAGCGGAGCGAGTCCGGCGGCCACCGCGGCGGCGCTGCCGCCACTGCTGCCGCCTGGAGTTCGCCTGGGATTCCATGGGTTGCGGGTCGCACCGAACGTCAGCGATTCGGTGTAGGGAAACATCATCAGCTCGGGCACATTGGTCTTGCCGAGGATGACGGCGCCCGCGGCGCGTAGCCGGCGGACCACCTCCGCGTCGGAGGTCGCGGCGGGGCGGTGTCCGCCGCTGCCATAGGTCGTCACCTCGCCGGCGACGTCGACATCGTCTTTGATCGCGATCGGCACCCCGAGCAGCGGGAGCCGCTCGCCGGCGTCGAGGCGGTCCTGCGCGACGGCGGCCTCGTAACGCGCGCTGTCCGAGAGCACCACGCGATAGCAGCGCAGCTGGCTGTCCAGCCGCGCGATCCGTTCCAGGTAGATTTCGAGCAGCTCGGGCGCGGTCAGTTCGCCGTCGGCCAGCATTCGTGCCTGAGCCGCCGCGCCGGCAAAGGCCACGTCGCGAGCGTCCACTGCGGCAGCGTATCCCCCGCACCGGGCCGGCCAGTACCGTGGGCGACATGCCCTGCGTGTTCTGTGCGATCGTCGCCGGCGAGGCCCCGGCCATCCGGATCCATGAAGACGACGACTACCTGGCGATCCTCGACATCCGCCCGTTCACCCGCGGCCACACCCTGGTGATCCCCAAGAGGCACAGCGTGGATCTCACCGACACGCCGCCGGAGACGCTGGCTGGGCTGGTCACCATCGGCCAACGGATCGCCCGCGCCGCCCGCGCGACGGAGTTGGCCGACGCGACCAACATCGCGATCAACGACGGCAGCGCCGCCTTTCAGACGGTGTTCCACATCCACCTACACGTGCTGCCCCGGCGCAACGGCGACAAACTGTCGGTCGCCAAGGGAATGTTGCTGCGGCGCGACCCCGACCGGGACGCCACCGCGGAAATCCTGCGCTCGGCTCTGGCCCGCATCGACGCCAGCCAGTAATACTGGGCGGATGGCACTTCCGTCCTGGGTCGAGCAGCGGTTGCTGCCTCAGGTCCTGCGCGTACACGACACCGTCTATCGCAGGACGAACGGCTGGATCGGTCATCGCATGCTGCTGATACCCAGCCTGCTGCTCCATACCGTGGGCGCTAAGACGGGCCAGGCGCGAACAGCGGCGCTCACCTATGCCCGGGACGGCGACGACTACCTGATCGTCGCTTCCAAGGGCGGCGACCCGCGCGCGCCCGGCTGGTATCACAACCTGCGCAAGCATCCGGACGTGGAGATCAACGTCGGGCCAAAGCGTTTGGCGATGACCGCCCGCGCGGTGCTGCCGGACGATCCCGACTACGCCCGGCTGTGGCAGATCGTCAACAAGAACAACGGCGACCGGTACACGGCCTACCAGCAGAAGACCTCGCGACCGATTCCCGTCGTGGTACTCGCGCGACGTCGACCCTGAACCTGACGCGGAGGTTTATTCTCCACTAGCGCGCGGTGAATTACTCGATGGCTCACCAAACGGCGCGGGATCGGCTGGAGCGGGTATGAGTCCGTGGGCGGGAAACCCTTGGCGGCGATTCAGGCTGCCCCCGCGGCTCGGTTGGCTCTTCGTCGGTGCATACGGTTTGGCGGCCGCCCTGGTGGTGGCTTCCTCGATCGGCGGCTGGGAGGGCGCCTACGCAACCCGACCGGTCGACGAAATCGCCCTGGCGGTGTGCCTGCTGTTCGGGGCGGGGTGTGCCGGCTACGCGGCCCGGTCGGCGGCCGGTCGGCAAAGGGCCGGGTGGCTGGCAATGGTGACGGCCCAGCTGGGCTGGGCGGCGGGCGAGGTCATCTGGGCCGTGTACGACGTGCGTCCGGAACTGGCCCACGCCACCCATCCCGCCGCCGCGGAGATCGTGCTGTTGCTATGGCCGTTCGGCGCGTACGCATCGCTGGTGCTGTTGTCGCGCTTCTCGCGGCAAAGCCCGCGGCGACTGGTGCTGGACGGCCTCATCGTGGCGACGTCGCTGTTCGTGGTGTCGTGGGTCTTCGTCCTCGAGAAACAACTGCGCGAGGACAGCGGTTCGCAGGCGACGACGATCGCCGAAGTCTTCAACGACGTCCTCCTGCTGACGACCTCGATCCTGATGCTGTCCCGGGTTCGTCGCGGCGACCCGCCGAGCCGCAACCTGCTGGCCGGGGGCGTGACGACGATCAGCATTGCCGACATCACGATGGTGTTCAAGAGCGGGATCGGCAGCTACCAGGTCAGCGATCTCGTGGACCTCGGCAGAGTGGGCGGGCTCGCCATGATCGCGCTCGCCGCGCTGTCGAGCGTCTACGAGGTGCCGGTGCCGGGGGCGCGTGACGACGAAATACGGTCGCGCACCCGGCTGTGGCTGCCGTACCTGCCGCTGCTGGTGGCCGCCGCAGTCGGGCTGACCCGCGCGGTCAGGTTGATGGCGCACGGACCTCTGCTGATCGCGCTGGGGATCCTGGTGGCCGCGGTGCTCGTCCGGCAATTCGTCATGCTGATGGAGAACCAGAGGTTGTTGTCCGAGGTGGCGCGGGAAGCGTTCCGTGACAGCCTGACGGGGCTGGCCAATCGGGCCTACTTCCTCGATCGGCTGGAGCAGGCCGTCGCCCGGCGAAGCTGCGAAATTTCGCCCATTGCGGTGTTGTGCCTCGACCTCGACAATTTCAAATCGGTCAACGACGCCCTCGGCCACCCTGCCGGTGACGAATTGCTGATCCGGGTCGCCGGGCGGCTCACCGCCGCCTTGGACGACAGGTGCGTCACCGCTCGCCTCGGTGGTGATGAGTTCGCAGTGCTCATCGAGGGGTCCATCGAAGAATCACAAGGAGCGGCGCGACGGGTTCTCGAGGCGTTCAACGCCCCGATTCTGGTCGATGGCGTTCCGATACCGGTCCGACCGAGTGTCGGTTACACGGTCGCCACCGCCTCGTCGGACTGCAGCGTCGAGCAGCTCCTCAGGCATGCCGACCTGGCCATGTACACCGCTAAACGCGAAGGCGGCCAATGCATTCGGAGCTTCGTGCCGGATCTGTCCCTCTCGTTCTCGACCGCGCAGCCGACGGGGCCCATCCCGGCGGCAGTAAAGGTCGCCAAGCCGGGCGCCGCACCGATGTTCAGGCGCGCCGCTGACGTAGGGACGTCACGGCCGGTGCAACCGCAGGAAGGTATCGACGGCGTCCGGTGGCCCCCGACAGCCATCCGGATTGCATTGGCCCTCTTGATCATTGGCGTGGTCGCGTTCACTGCGACCAGCGCCCTCTACCCGAACGCCAGCCACAGCGTCTTCTTCGCCAAATCCCTGTACTCGGCGTTGAACCTGCTGGCGGCCGGGCTGATTGCCGTGCGCGCGTGCCGCCTCAAGGCCGACCGCCTTGCGTGGTCTTTGATCGCGGCGGGCATGGCGTTGTCGGCGCTAGGTGACGTCGCCTATGCCTTATGGGTCCCGAACGCCCAGTCGCCCTCGGTTGCCGATCCCGAATACCTGGCTTTCTATCCGCTCGTCTATGCCGGGATTCTGCTGCTGATGCGATCGCGCCTCAAGCGGGTGCCGATGCCCATCCGCCTCGATTCCCTGGTGTGCGCGTTGGCCGTCGCCGCACTGGCCGCGGCGCTGCGGGCCGGGCCCATGCATGGCGCCGCCGCACGGACACCCGCCACCGTGCTGGTGGGTCTGGTCTACCCGTGGGGCGATCTGGTCCTGCTGGCGCTGGCCGTCGGCATGCTGCCAATCCTCGGTTGGCGCAGCGAATTTCGCTGGGGTTTTCTGGTGGTCGGGCTGGTTGGCTTCGCGGTCGCCGACACGGCCTACCTCTTTCAAACCTCGGCGGGCTCATACCGGGTCGGCACCACGCTGGACGCGCTCTGGCCGGCTTCGTCGCTGCTGGTGGCGATGGCCAGCTGGGCGCGTGGGTCGTCGGCGGCGCCGGCGGCACGGCGTGGACTCGCCTCCTACGCGGTTCCGGTGACCTGCACCGTCGTAGCACTGGGCGTCACCATCCTGGGGCACGGTTCGCGGCTCGCGTCGACGCTCGCCGCGCTGAGCCTCGTTGCGGTCGCCGCCCGATTCTCGGTGACCTTCCGGGATATCAGCATGCTGGCCGAAAGCCACCAGCAGGCCATGACGGACGAATTGACCACCCTGCCCAATCGGCGATCACTCGCGACGGCGCTGACCGAGCTGTCGGCTTCCGCGTCACCCGTCGGGACGTCGTCGCGTCGTTCGCTGCTCTTGCTGAATCTGCATAAGCTGCGCGAGATCAACGACTCCGTCGGTCGCCACTTCGGTGATGAGCTGGTGTGGCACATCGCAAACCGACTGGCGCACAGCGTTCGTCGCGATGACCTGCTTGCGCGCGTGAGCGACGAAGAATTCGCCATCCTGCTCGGTGAGGGATCGGATCTGGTCGCCGCACGCGCCCAGGCGGGGCGGTTGCTCGAAGGCGTCAGCATCCCATTCGAACTCGACGCCATCAGCGTGCAGATCGATGCTTGCATCGCCATCGCGCTCTACCCCGATCACTGCGACCATCCGCAGGAGCTGTTGAATCGCGCCGAGGCGGCGATCCCGCACGCCAAGTCCGCCCTCAGCAGGATCGCGGTGTACGAGTCCGCCTTTGAGATTGACCGTGATCACGACCCCAACCTCGTCGGGGAGTTGCGGGCCGCGCTGATCGATGGCGACCAGTTGACGGTGCACTACCAGCCCAAGGTGAACGCGAGTGACGGAAACGTCCACAGCGTCGAGGCGTTGCTGCGCTGGCGACATCCCACCCGCGGGTTGCTGCTGCCAGAGGAATTCCTTCCGGCCGCGGAGCGGGCCGGCTTGATGCGCACGATCGCCAATCGCACCATCAACCTCACGCTCGAGCAGGTTCGGTCCTGGCGCGACCAGGGCATTCCGCTGACAGTCGCGGTGAACCTGTCGACGACGAACCTGCTCGACCTCGACCTCGCCGTCACCATCGAGCGGCTGCTGCGGGTCCACGGCCTACCCCCCGAAGCGCTGATCGTCGAGATCACCGAGAGCGCCCTCGTCGATTCGGAGCGCTCCCGCAACACCGTCGCCGCCCTGCAGCTTCTCGGCGTTCGGATCTCGCTGGACGACTACGGCACCGGATGGTCGTCTCTGGCGCGCCTGCAGGATGTCTCGGTCGACGAACTCAAACTCGACCGAAGGTTCGTAGCGCGGCTGGCCCAGGACCCGCGGTCGGTTGCCATTGTGCAGTCCACCGTGGACTTGGCCCAGAACCTGGGCGCCGACCTGGTCGCCGAGGGGGTCGAAGACGAGGTCACCCTGAGCGCGCTGCGGCGCTACGGCTGCACCATCACCCAAGGGTTCGTGCACAGCGCGCCGTTGCCGCCGGACGAACTGCAACGCTGGATCACAACCCGGAGCGCGATCGCGGGCATCCAATCCGAACGATCGGCTATGACGGACGGTTAAAACAACTCCTTGGCCAGCAATTCCAGCGTCAGCACCCGTGCCGGAGCGGTGGCCGGGTCGATGCCGCGGCGAGCCGAGGCGACCGGGTGCACCATCACCTCGTCGACGTCGAACCGCTGCGCAAGCGCTCGCAACTGGTCGGCGGCCTCGGCCGGTGTACCGAGGACCGCTCGTTGCAGCCCGCTCTCCACGATGCGCTCCTGCTGCGGCGTCAGCTCGGCGTCTTGGGCTTCCTCAACCAGGGGCACCGGGCCCAGGGGCTGTCCGGTGCGCAGCTTCGCCATGATCTGTAGGTTGGGCAGCATCAATGCCGTTGCCTCGTCGCGTGTTTCGGCCACCGCGGCGTTCACGGTCAGGAACGTCAGCGGTTCGGGGGTTAGGGGGCTGGGCCTGAATCGGGAGCGATAGAGCTCGAGCGCCTCTTCGGTTCCGCTGCCCGAGAAGTGATGCGCGAAGACGTACGGCAGCCCCTTGGCGGCGGCCAGATGCGCCGAGTACATCGACGAGCCCAGTAGCCACAAGCGTGGCTCACCGGCCGCCGCCGGAGTCGCCTTGAGGCGATAGTCCCCCGAGCGCAGCGGTACCACCACGCCGCGCGCGCTCATCAGCGCCGCCACGTCGTCGAGGTACTCCGGAAAGTTTTCGATGTCACGGTCGTCCCGGCCGCCGCGCAGCGCGTAGGAGGTCACCGGGTCGGACCCGGGCGCCCGACCGATGCCCAGGTCGATGCGGCCCGGGGCGGCGGCCTCCAGCAGCGCGAACTGCTCGGCCACCGCCAGCGGCGCGTGATTGGGCAGCATCACACCGCCGGACCCCAGCCGCACCTGCGTGGTCTGCGCGGCCAGATAGGCGATCAGGACCGGCGGGCTGGTGGCGCCGACCGACGGCATGTTGTGGTGCTCGGCGACCCAGTAGCGCGTGAAACCCAGGCGATCCGCGGCCTGTGCCAGTTGCACGGTCGCGGCGAGCGCATCGCTGGTCGTCTGGTCGGTGCGCACCGGGACGAGATCAAGGACGGAAAGACGCACGTTCGCGTCAACGTCTGATGGCGTGCGAACGTTCCCGGGCGTCAACGGTCCTTCGTATCTCAGTAGTCCTTCAGCGTGATCGAACTGACGATGCGGTCGAAGACCTCCTGCGGGATCGGCGCCCCGCCCGGAATGTTGTCGACGACAAGCCATTGGTTGCGGCTGACGTAGTCGTTGAACTCCTTGCGGTAGTTGGTGAAGCCGAGTTCGTAGTCATCACCCGCGGTGGCGAGCTCGCCGGCCAGGATGTAGGCGCCCAGGAGGGCGACGCTGGTTCCCTGGCCCGACAACGGCGAACAGCAATATCCGGCATCGCCGACCAGCGCCACCCGGCCCTTCGACCAGCGGTCCATCTTGATCTGGGACATCTCGTCGAAGTAGAAATCCGCTGCGCCGCGCAGGTATTCCAGCAGTTGGGGACGGACCCACCCGTCGTCGGCCATCCGCCGCTCCAGCTCGGCGAACTGCGCCTCGGTATCGCGGTAGTCGATGCGCAGATCGGTGTCCATGAAACCCAGCATGGCCCGGGCCTCGCTGTTGTTGCGGGCGCTGTACACCCCGGCCATCGTGGAGTCCCCGTAATGCCACGTCTGCCAATAGTCCAAGTCGAGAAAATTGGGCACGGTGAAGATCGCCGCGTAAGTGCCCAGCCGCTCGATGAATTGGTCCTCGGGGCCGAACACCAATCGGCGCACGTTCGAGTGCAGTCCGTCTGCCCCGACGACCAGGTCGAAGCTGCGCGGAGGGGCACGTTCGAAGGTCACGTTGACGGCCGTGCCGTCGTCCTCCAAGCCGATGATGGTGTCATCGAAGATGTATTCGGCCGTCCATTGGCTTGCGCCGTACAACAATTCGACGAGGTCGTCACGCAAGAGCTCGATATCGGGGCTGTCGATGGGTCCGCCGGTGGGCGTCGACTCCGTGTCGCGGGAGAGCTCGTTGCCGTCGCGGTCGACGACGGAAGCGCCCCGAATTTGCGTCTTCCGTTTTTGGGCGGCGGCCAGCAGCCCCATGCGTTCCAGCACTCCCAGCGCCGGCCCGCGCACGTCGATCGCCTGACCGCCCGGCCGCGGCCCGGGGTGGCGCTCCACCACGGTGACCGAATAACCGTGCCGTCCAAGCCAATAAGCCGCCGTTGCACCGGCCACGCTCGCGCCGGAAATCAGAACGTCAGTCACTTGATCCCTGCCAGCCTTTTCGCGTCTCGGAAAACGTCGTCGAGCATTGCTGGTGTCAACCTACCGGTAAACATGTTTTGCTGGCTCGGGTGGTAGCAGCCGAGTAACCGCACACCAGGGGCGAATTGCGCCACCACCCCGTGGCCGAACCGCGGTTTGCGCATGGCGGACGCTCCCGGCAGGCGCAGCGCGATTTGCCAGGCGAAGCCGCCCAACGCCACGATCGTGCGCACATGCTCGGATACCAGCCGCCATTCGGCCTCCAGCCAGGGCCAGCAGGTGTCGCGCTCCGCCGGCGTCGGGGCGTTGGCCGGGGGCGCGCACCGCACCGGTGCCGCGATGCGAACCCCGTTGGCCCGCAACCCATCCGCGGCATCCACGCTGGTGGGTTGGTTGACGAGCCCGGCCCGGTGCAGCGCCGCGTAAAGCTGATCGCCGGACCGGTCGCCGGTGAACATGCGTCCGGTTCGGTTGGCCCCGTGCGCGGCGGGGGCCAACCCGACGATCAACAGCCGCGGCCGCTCCGACCCCCAGCCCGGCACGGGCCGGCCCCAATACGGCTGGTCGGCGAACGCGCGGCGCTTGATGACGGCCACGTCTTCGCGCCATTCGACCAACCGCGGGCACGCCCGGCAGACGCTGATCAGGGCGTCGAGTTCGGGGATCGACGCGGCGTGCGGCGCGAGCGCGGCGACCTGTGCGGCGTCGGCGGCCACGGTGGTCTGCGGGGTCGCCGGATCACCCGGCCATCCGGTGCCGGGGACCACTGGGGAATCGAACGCCTGGCCGGTACGAGGGTGGAGGAGCACATGAACATCCTGCAGTCAGCCGGTAGGCGGCGGCCGAACGCCCCGAAATATTCGGTGGTCTCGCCGCAAATCAACGGCTAAATTCTGCCCGGGATATTTCATGAGCCATACGAGCCGCGGCCCGGCGCTTCTCATCTTGTCCGCCACGCTGATGGCGACGGCCGGTACCGGCATCTCGGTGATCGCGTTTCCATGGCTGGCGTTGCAGCATCATGACCGCGCGCGCGACGCGTCGATCGTGGCCGCGGCCATGACGCTGCCACTGGTGCTGTCCACCCTGGTCGCCGGCACCGCGGTCGACTTCTTCGGGCGGCGCCGGATTTCGCTCGTTTCCGACTCGCTCTCCGGCGCGGCGGTGAGCGCCGTCCCGCTGACCACCTGGGTGTTCGGCGTCGACGCGATCAACGTCGCCGAGCTGGCCGGATTGGCCTTCTGCGCGGCGGCCTTCGACCCCGCGGCGACCACGGCGCGCCAGTCGATGCTGCCCGAGGCCGCCGCCCGCGCGGGCTGGTCGTTGGACCGCACCAACGGCCTCTACGAGGCGATCCTCAACCTTGGTTTCATGGTGGGCCCCGGCATCGGCGGCCTGATGATCGCCACGGTCGGCGGCGTCAACACCATGTGGGTCACGGCGGGTTGTTTCGGGTTGTCGTTGTTGGCGATTGGTGCGCTGCGGCTCGAAGGCACCGGCAAGCCCCACCACGCGACCCGCCCCGGCGGGTTGGTGTCCGGCATCGTCGAGGGCCTGCGGTTCGTCTGGACTCTGCGGGTGCTCCGGACGCTCGGCCTGATCGACCTGGCCGTCACCGCGTTGTACCTGCCGATGGAAAGCGTGCTCTTCCCAAAGTATTTCGCCGAGCAGGGCCAGCCTGCGGAGTTGGGTTGGGCGCTGATGGCCCTCGCGGTCGGTGGCGTGGCGGGCGCGCTGGGCTATACGGCGCTCTCGAAATACACCCGGCGGCGTACGGCCGTTCTGACGGCGACCCTGACCTTTGGCGCGGCGACGGTGGGCATCGCGTTCCTGCCGCCGCTGCCGGTGATCTTGGTGCTCTGCGCGGTGACCGGCCTGGTCTACGGGCCGATCCAGCCCATCTACAACTACGTCATGCAGACCCGCGCGCCTCATCATCTGCGCGGCAGGGTGGTCGGGGTGATGGCGGGGCTGACCTACGCCGCCGGGCCGTTGGGCCTGCTGGTGGCCGGTCCGCTCGCCGACGCCGCCGGGTTGAACGTCACCTTCCTGGCGCTCGCGGTGCCGATTCTGCTGATCGGGTTGTTGGCCATCCGGCTGCCGTCGTTGCGGGAGTTGGACTTGGAGGCAAGTCGGCAGTCGCCGCTGTGATCCGTCAGTCGCCGAGGATCTTGCGCTTTTGCTGCTCGAATTCCTCATCGGTGAGCAATCCCCGGTCTTTCAGCGCGGCCAGCCGCTCGAGCCGCTCGATCGGGTCCGCAGCCTGTTGGGTCTGCGCCGCCTGCATGGCGCCGAGCGCCTGCTGCTGCATCTCGGCTCCGCGCCGCATCATCTCATCCCGGAATGCGGTCGGATCGGCAATGGCTTGGCGGATGACATCGGCCATCGGCATACCCATGACCTGAGCGCCCGCCAGGTCGGGACGGGCCGAGGTCACGGCGTCGATTGCCACATCGGCCGTGGCGGCCGGCTGGCGGTCCATTTGGATGCGGCTGTGGTCCTTCGGGTCGTAGAGCACCGGCAGTCTCATGCCCGGACGCGGTGGGCTCAACTGAGGTAGCAGCGCGGTGAGGCTGGCCTCGAACGGCGGTTCGGCGTCCGGCGTGACCCGCAGCAGCAGCTTCCAACGAACTTCGGTGTTGCCAACCAGGTTCGGGTTGCCGATCGTGACGGAAATCGCCGACTGCTCGGCGGCGAGGACCTCCGCAAACGCACGGATGCCGACTTTGCTGAGATCTCGCCGTCCGAACATCTCTGACCCGCCTTTCGCCAGAATCGCTCAACTGTACAGCGCCCCCCGGCCCGTAGGATCGGTCCGTGACCGCTGATGTCCTGGCCGAGCTCATCGCCGGCCTGCCCGACGGCATGGTCGTCACCGACCCGACCGTGACCGAGGGCTACCGCCAGGACCGCGCCTTCGACCCGTCGGCCGGCAAACCGTTGGCCGTGGTCCGGCCGCGGCGCACCGAAGACGTGCAAACCGTGTTGCGCTGGGCGTGTGCTCATTCGGTCCCGGTGGTGACCCGGGGCGCCGGCAGCGGCCTGTCCGGTGGGGCCACGGCGCTGGACAACGGAATCGTCCTGTCGACGGAGAAGATGCGCGACATCACCGTCGACCCGGTCACCCGCACCGCGGTATGCCAGCCGGGTTTGTTCAACGCCGAGGTCAAGAAGGCCGCCGCCGAGCACGGCCTGTGGTATCCCCCCGATCCGTCGTCCTTCGAGATCTGCAGCATCGGCGGCAACATCGCCACCAACGCCGGCGGCCTGTGCTGCGTCAAGTACGGCGTCACCACCGACTACGTGCTGGGGATGCAGGTGGTGCTGGCCGACGGCACGGCGGTCCGACTCGGCGGCCCAAGGCTCAAGGACGTCGCGGGGCTGTCGCTGACGAAGCTTTTCGTCGGCAGCGAAGGCACCCTGGGCGTCGTCACCGAGGTAACGCTGCGCCTGGTGCCCAAGCAGAACGCGTCCAGCATCGTGGTGGCCTCTTTCGCGACGGTCGAGGCGGCCGTCGAAGCGGTGCTCGGGGTCACCGCGCGGTTGCGCCCGTCGATGCTGGAGTTCATGGATTCGGTGGCCATCAACGCCGTCGAGGACACCTTGCGCATGGACCTGGACCGGGGGGCGGCCGCGATGCTGGTGGCCGGGTCCGACGAAAGGGGGCGCGCGGGCTCAGAAGACGCTTCGGTGATAGCCGCGGTGTTCGCGGAATGTGGTGCGGCGGAGGTATTTTCGACCGACGACCCCGACGAGGGCGAGGCGTTCGTCGCTGCCCGCAGGTTCTGCATCCCCGCGGTGGAGGCGAAGGGATCGCTACTGCTCGAGGATGTCGGGGTCCCGCTCCCGGCGCTGGGCCAGCTGGTCACCGGCATCGCGGACATCGCGGCCGAGCGTGACCTGACGATCTCGGTGATCGCCCACGCCGGCGACGGCAACACCCACCCGTTGATCGTGTACGACCCCGGGGATGCCGCGATGACCGAGCGGGCCCATCTCGCGTTCGGCGAGATCATGGATTTGGCCGTCGGCCTCGGCGGGACGATCACCGGCGAGCACGGCGTCGGCCGGTTGAAGCGGCCGTGGCTGGCCGGCTACCTCGGGCCCGAGGTGATGGACCTCAACCGGCGGATCAAGCAGGCCCTGGACCCACGGGGCATCCTCAACCCGGGCGCGGCGATCTAGGGCTTTGTATCTACTCGAGTGTGCGGCTGGCCGCACACTCGGTGCTCAGCGTGCGGCTAGGCGCACACTCGCCGGCGACCGCGTTGACATTCTGGCCTGAGTGTCGTACGAATGAGACATGTCCCCGGTTATGTCCCGTAACGCGCCGGTCAAGTTCGAGCTGGCGACCGCCGACACCTGGCGGGATCCGTGGCCGATGTACCGCGCGCTCCGCGACCAGGATCCGGTGCACCACGTCGTGCCGGCCAAGCGGCCCGACCACGACTACTACGTGCTGTCCCGGCACGCCGACGTGTGGGCCGCCGCCCGCGACCATGAGACGTTTTCCTCCGCGCAGGGATTGACTGTCAATTACGGCGACCTGGAAATGATTGGGCTGCAGGACAACCCACCGTTCGTCATGCAGGATCCGCCGGTGCACACCGAGTTTCGGAAACTCGTATCGCGCGGCTTCACGCCACGACAGGTGGAGGCGGTGGAGCCCAAGGTGCGCGAGTTCGTCGTCGAGCGCATCGAGCGGCTGCGCGCGAACGGCGGCGGCGACATCGTCACCGAGTTGTTCAAACCCCTGCCGTCGATGGTGGTCGCGCACTACCTCGGTGTCCCCGAGGAAGATCGGGCGCAATTCGATGGATGGACCGACGTGATCGTCGCGGCCAACACCGTTGAGGGCGGCGTCGCCGGTGCGCTGGAAACGGTCGGTGATGCCGTCGGGTCGATGATGGCCTACTTCACCGCCTTGATCGAGCGCCGTCGGACCGAGCCCGAAGACGACACCATCTCGCACCTGGTGGCCGCCGGCGTGGGCGCCGACGGTGATATCGCCGGCACGCTGTCGGTGCTGGCGTTCACGTTCACCATGGTCACCGGCGGCAACGACACCACCACTGGAATGCTCGGCGGCTCAATGCCTTTGCTGCATCAACGCCCCGACCAGCGCCGGCTGCTTGCCGACGATCTCGGGCTGATCCCCGACGCGGTCGAGGAGCTGCTCAGGCTGACCTCGCCGGTGCAGGGATTGGCCCGCACGACCACCCGCGACGTGACGATCGGCGACACCACCATCCCCGCCGGTCGCAAAGTTTTCCTGCTGTACGGGTCGGCCAACCGCGACGAGCGCCAATATGGTCCGGACGCCGGCGAACTCGACGTGACGCGACGCCCGCGCAACATCATGACCTTCAGCCACGGTGCGCACCACTGCCTTGGCGCGGCGGCGGCGCGCATGCAATCCCGGGTCGCCCTGACCGAACTGCTCACCCGCTGCCCGGATTTCGAGGTCGACGAGTCCGCGGTCGTCTGGTCGGGGGGAAGCTACGTGCGGCGCCCGCTGTCGGTACCGATGCGGGTGAAGCGCTGATGCCGAACGACTGGCTGGGCACGCACCGCACCGAAGCGGCCGCGGACCGGATCCTCGACGCGGCCGAGCAGCTCTATACCGAGCGCGACCAGGCGTCGATCGGCATGAACGACATCGCCAGGGCCGCCGGCTGTTCCCGCGCCACGCTGTACCGGTACTTCGAGAACCGCGAGGCGCTGCGAACCGCCTACGTACACCGCGAAACCCGTCGACTCAGCCGCGCGATCAAGGAGCGGATCGGCGGCATCGACGATCCCCGGGAACGGCTCGTCGCGAGCATCACCGCCACGCTGCGGATGGTTCGCGGCAGCCGCGCGTTGGCGTCGTGGTTCGCCATCACCCGGCCGCCGATCGGCGCCGAGGTGGCCGGGCAGTCCGAGGTGATCACCGCCCTGGCGGCCGCGTTCGTCGGCTCACTCGGGCCCGAAGATCCCGCCGTGGTGGAACGCCGGGCACGTTGGGTGGTGCGAGTGATCACTTCACTGCTGCAGTTCCCGGGCCGAGACGACGCCGACGAGCGGGCGATGATCGAAGAGTTCGTCGTGCCGATCGTGACACCGGTTCCCGCCCGGAGTTAGGCGCCCGTTTCACCAGACCGGGCCCCAACGACCCGGGCGCTCAGGTTCGCACGCGCGTGAAGCGGTGCAGCAGCCAGGCCAAGGGGATGGTCAGCGCCATCGTCGCGACGAACAGGCCCGGCATCGAACCGGTGTACACGTGGGCGCGGACGATGTACACCATGGCGAATTCCATGGTGATCAGGTGGATGAGGAAGATTTCGTAGGAGATCTCCCCCAGCCACACCATCGGCCGCGTCGCCAGCATCCGCCAGTACCAGCCCTGGTCCCCCAGGGCCAGCGGCGCCACCGCGAGCGCGGCGATCACGGCATAGAAACAAGTCTTGAACAGGGCCTCGCTCAGCGTCGCCGGCGACGTGGTGGGCGCGCCGGCGATGGGAGTCGAGACGATGAAGTAGCAGATCGTGGCGAGCGGTATGGCCACGAACGCGTACCCGCGCACGCCCATCGCCTGCAGCACGGCCAGCAGCATCCCGGCGAGGAACCAGGCCAGATAGGTGGGCAGCCAGAGCCGCGCGCCGTCGGGGAACCAGTGATCGGTGTGCACGAGGATCAGCCACGCCGGGCTGATCAGCGTCAGCGCGGCCAGCGCGCCCAGCAGCAGCCTCGGCTGCCACCGCCGCCGGCAGACGAGCACCAACAGCAGGTATGCCAGCAACGGAAGCAGCACGTAGAAGGAAGCCTCCACCGCGAGGCTCCACATCTGGGTCAGGCCCTGATGCAGGTACTTCCCCAGGTAGCCGTTGCAGTAGATCTGCGTCAGCGTCAGGTTGCGCGCCAGGCCGAGCCATGTGTGCCCGGGGTTGGGTCCCGCCTCGCGGAAGTGGTACAGCACGTAAGCGAACAGCACGGTGATGACGTAGGCCGGCATGATGCGCCGAACCCGATGCCACGCATAGCGACTCAGCGACGGTGGCGGCCCGCCGGTGGCCGCCGATTTCAACCACGGCCGGAACAGCAGGAAGCCGGAGAGCACGAAAAAGATCGGCACGCCGATCTCCATCCGGGAGCCGACCAGGCCCCAATAACCGTGGGTGTACTTGCCGGTGGTGTAGGCCGCGTGGGTGCCGACGACGAGAAGTGCGGCGACGGCACGGATTCCGGTCAGGGAGGCGACCCGGTCGACGTGGGCGGTCTGCTCGAGTCCGCCCTGGGCGTCTTGTTCTTCGGACAGGGTCATCCGGTGTGTTTCCTGCGCGGCTTTCCGCCATCCCGGCTGCGTGGCTTGGTCGCCGAACGGTCCGGCTGAAGGTTGATCAGCACTCCCGAAATGCGGGTGTGCTCGAGCTTTTTCAGGGTCGACGTCGGCAGCTTGGCCGGCAACTCCACCAGCGAGAAGTCCGGGCCGATCGCGATGTGGCCGAAATCGCTGCGATGCAGGCCGCCCTCGTTGGCGATGGCACCGACGATGGAGCCGGGGCCGATCTTGTGCCGCTTGCCCACCGCGATGCGGTAAGTGGTGAAGGGTCTGGTCTGTCTTGGCTTTTCGGGACGCTCCCGATGTTCGGTGTGCCGCTCGCGCCGCTCGCGCGGCGGCTCGGGCGACATGAGGAATTCTTCGCCATCGCGGGACTGCAGCGCCAGGGCCGCGGCTATGTCGGCCAGCGGGACATCATGCTCGCGTTCGTAGTCCTCGACCAGCTTGCGGAACAGCTCGATTCCCGGACGGCCCAGCGCGTTGGTGATGGAATCGGCGAACTTCGCCACCCGCTGGGCATTGACGTCCTCGACGGTGGGCAGCTCGGCCTCGGTGAGCGTTTGCCGAGTCGCCTTCTCGATCGCCTTGAGCAGGTGGCGCTCCCGCGGGGAGACGAACAGCAGCGCGGTCCCCGAGCGGCCGGCCCGGCCGGTGCGTCCGATGCGGTGCACGTAGGACTCGGTGTCGTGCGGGATGTCGTAGTTGAGGACGTGCGATATCCGCTCCACATCCAGCCCGCGTGCGGCCACGTCGGTGGCGACCAGGATGTCGATGCCACCGTCCTTCAGCGCGGCGACGGTCCGCTCCCGCTGGCCCTGAGGAATGTCCCCGTTGATGGCGGCCGCGGAAAAGCCTCGGGCCCTTAGTTTTTCCGCGACTTCTTCGGTAGCCTGCTTGGTGCGCACGAAGACGATCATCGCCTCGAACGGCTCGACTTCCAGCACCCGGGTCAGCGCGTCCATCTTTCGCGGACCGGCGACCTGGATGTAGCGCTGTGAAATGTTCTCCGCGGTAGCGGTTTTCGCCTTGGTGGAGACCTCGAGCGGATCGTGCAGGTACTTGGTGGTGAGCTTGCGGATCGCCGCCGGCATGGTCGCCGAGAAGAGGGCGACCTGTTTGTACTCGGGGGTGTCGGCCAAGATGCGTTCGACGTCCTCGGCGAAGCCCATGGTGAGCATCTCGTCGGCCTCGTCAAGCACCAGGTAGTCGACGTGCGACAGGTCCAGCGTCCCGCGTTCGAGATGGTCGATGACCCGGCCGGGGGTGCCGACCACCACCTGGGCGCCGCGCCGCAGCCCGGCCAGCTGAACCGTGTAGGAGGAACCGCCGTAGATCGGCAGCACGTTGATCTTCGGCAGGTGGGCCCCGTAACGGCTGAACGCCTCGGCCACCTGCAGCGCCAGCTCCCGGGTGGGGGCCAGCACCAGCGCCTGAGTCGCCCTGCTGGCGGCGTCGATCTTGGACAGGATCGGGATCGCGAACGCCGCGGTCTTGCCGGTGCCGGTCTGCGCGAGCCCGACGACGTCCGAGCCCTCCATCAGCGCCGGAATCGTCGCGGCTTGGATGCCCGTGGGTGACTCGTAGCCGACGTCGGCGATCGCCCGCAGGACCGAGGGATGGATCTGCAGGTCGGCAAACGTCGGAGAGGCAGCCTCAGGCGAGGTGTCCGGGAGGGTCATCGTCCAAGGAGTCTAGTGGTGATCGCGAGCTCAGCGGGAGCTGAGCGCTGCGGGTCACCACCATCGGGCCCCGTGGTGATCGCGAGCTCAGCGGGAGCTGAGCGCTGCGGGTCACCACCATCGGGCCCCGATCGCGAGGCCCCGTGATCATGAGCACAGCCGCGCCGGGCCCGGCCATGCCTGTCACACCTGCGCGCGCGATGACGGTACGGTGCGCGATGTGTGGTCGATACCCCGCCGTACCGAGCCACTGACCGGCTCGGCCGCTCTCGCGTTGATCGCCATGACGTTGACCGGCTGTGGTTCGGGAGACTCCACGGTCGCGAAGACGCCGCAGGCTACGACGACTACGGACACCCCGTCCATCACCGCCCCGGCTCAGCCCTCCGGCGCCGCCGCACCGCCCGGCAGCACCGCGCCGGCGGACCCATGCGCGATCAACCTCGCCTCCCCCACGATCGCGAAGGTGGTCTCTGAGCTCCCGCGCGACCCGCGCAGCCAGCAAGGCTGGAACCCCGAGCCACTGGCCGGCAACTACAACCAGTGCGCCCAGCTGTCGGCGGTGATCATCAAGGCCAATACCAACGCCGTCAATCCCACCACCCGGGCGGTGCTGTTCCATCTCGGGCAGTTCATCCCGCAGGGGGTCCCCGACACCTACGGGTTCAATGGCATCGACGCGTCGCAAACCACCGGCGACACGGTGGCGCTGACCTACCCCAGCGGCATCAACGGGTTGAACACCGATGTGCGATTCCACTGGAACGGCAACGGCGTGGAGCTGATCGGTAACGCACCGGGTCACTGAGCCTCCGTTTCCGTCAGTCCCCTCACCTACAGTTGCTGCTGTGTTCGTCACCGGCGACAGCATCGTGTACAGCGCGTCGGACCTCGCCGCCGCAGCCCGCTGCGAGTACGCCCTGTTGCGGGATTTCGACGCGAAGCTGGGCCGGGGACCCGCCGCCACGGTCGAGGATGATTTGCTCGCGCGGACCGCGGTCCTCGGGAACGAGCACGAGCGACGCGAATTGGACCGGCTACGCGAGAAGTTCGGTGATGGCGTTGCGGTCATCGGCCGCCCGGCCTACACGCTCGCCGGCCTCGCGGCGGCCGCCGAGGCAACCCGGCGCGCCATCGCCGACGGCGCGCCCGCGGTGTATCAAGCCGCCATGTTCGACGGCCGCTTCCTCGGCTTCGCCGACTTTTTGGTGCGAGACGACGAGCACTACCGAGTGATCGACACCAAGCTGGCCCGTTCGGCCAACGTCACCGCGATGCTCCAGCTGGCCGCCTACGCCGACGCGCTGGCCGCCTCCGGTGTGCCGGTGGCCCCCGAGGCCGAACTGCACCTGGGCGACGGGACGGCGGCGCGCTACCGCGTCCGCGACCTCGTTCCCGTCTACCGCTCCCAGCGCGCCCGATTGCAGCGGCTCCTGGACGAGCACCACGCCGGGGGCGCCGCGGTTCGCTGGGATGACGAGGGCGTGGGCGCCTGCTTGCGTTGCCCGTTGTGCACCGGGCAACTGCGGGCCACCGACGACCTGCTGCTGGTCGCCGGCATGCGAGTGGGCCAGCGGGACAAGTTGATCGACGCCGGAATCACCACGGTGTCCGAGCTCGCCCGGCACACCGGCCCGGTACCGGAGATCGCGTCCGGCACACTCGGCAAACTGACCGCCCAGGCGAGCCTTCAAGTTCGCCAACGCGAAACCGGCACACCGCTTTTCGAGATCGTCGACCCGCAGCCGCTGACGCTGCTACCCGAACCGGACCCGGGCGACCTGTTCTTCGACTTCGAGGGCGACCCGCTGTGGACCGTCGACGGACGGGAGTGGGGTTTGGAATACCTGTTCGGCGTCCTGGAAGCGGGGCCGGCCGGCGGCTTTCGCCCCTTATGGGCGCACAACCGGGTGGACGAACGCAAGGCCCTGACCGATTTCCTGGCGATGGTGGCCAAGCGCCGCAAGCGCCGTCCGAACATGCACATCTACCACTACGCGCCGTACGAGAAGACCGCGCTGCTGAAGCTCGCCGGCCGCTACGGGGCCGGCGAGGACCAGGTTGACGAATTGCTGCGCAGCGGAACGCTCGTAGACCTTTACCCGTTGGTACGCAAGAGTATTCGCGTGGGCGCGGAATCGTTCAGTCTGAAGGCGCTGGAACCGCTCTCCATGGGAGCGCAGCTGCGGGCCGGCGACGTGACCACGGCCACCGGTTCGATCACCTCCTACGCGCGGTACTGCGAACTGCAGGCCGACGGCCGACGCGACGAGGCCGCCTCCGTGCTCAAGGAGATCGAGGACTACAACCACTACGACTGCCGCTCGACCCAGGAACTGCGTAACTGGTTGATGTTGCGCGCCTACGAATCCGGCGTCGTACCGGTCGGAGCCCAGCCCGTGCGGGGCGGCAACACCGTCGAGGACCACGACCAGTTGGCGGTGACCTTGTCGGGGTTCACCGGTGACCCCGCCATCGGTGAGCGCACTCCCGAGCAGACGGCGGTCGCACTGCTGGCCGCGGCGCGCGGCTACCACCGGCGCGAGGACAAACCGTTCTGGTGGGCCCACTTTGACCGGCTGAACTTCCCCGTCGAGGAATGGGCGGACAACACCGACGTCTTCATCGCGGAGAACGCGTCGCTTGCCGTCGACTGGAACACGCCGCCCCGCGCGCGCAAGCCGCAGCGACGGGTCCGACTGCGCGGTGAGCTGGCACGCGGGGAGCTGGTGGCCGACGTCTTCGCGCTCTACGACCCGCCGGCCCCACCGGGGATGTCCGACGATCCCGACCGGCGGGCGGCCGGACGCGCCACTGTCGTCGAGGCCGACGACCCGGCGCTGCCCACCGAGGTGACCATCGTTGAGCGAGTGGGCAACGACGGCAAGCCATTCCACCAACTCCCGTTCGCGCTCACCCCGGGCCCGCCGATTCCGACGACCGCACTGCGCGAATCGATCGAAACGACGGCCACCGCCGTGGCGGCCGGCTTGCCGCAGCTACCCCGCAACGCCGTCGCCGACATCCTGCTGCGCCGCGCGCCCCGCACGCTCAGCGGGACCGCGCCGCCGCGTGGCACCGACACCGCAGCCGACATCGCCGCCGCGGTACTGGATTTGGATTCGTCGTACCTGGCAGTGCATGGACCGCCGGGCACCGGCAAAACACATACCGCCGCCCGCGTGATCCAGCGCCTGGTCACCGTCCACGGCTGGCGCGTCGGCGTGGTCGCGCAGTCGCATGCCGCGGTGGAGAACCTGTTGGACTGCGTCATCGACGCCGGGCTGGAGCCGGCGCGGGTGGCGAAGAAACGCAATGACCACAACGCCCCGCGCTGGCAGGAGATCGACGGCGGCGCTTACGCCAGTTTCATCGCTGACACCGCGGGCTGCGTGGTGGGCGGAACCGCATGGGATTTCGCCAACGCCAATCGGGTCCCGCGCGACAGCCTGGACCTGCTGGTGATCGACGAGGCGGGCCAATTCTGTCTGGCCAACACCATCGCCGTGGCGCCGGCCGCGGCGAACCTGTTGCTGCTCGGCGACCCCCAGCAGCTGCCGCAGGTCAGCCAGGGAACCCATCCCGACCCGGTTGACACGTCCGCCCTCGACTGGCTGGTGGACGGCCAGCGCACGCTGCCCGACGAACGGGGCTATTTCCTGGACCTGTCGTACCGGATGCACCCGGCGGTGTGCGCCGCGGTGTCCGCCCTGTCCTACGAGGGCAGGCTGCGTTCCCACGAGTGCACCGCCGCCCGACGCCTGGCCGGATACCGGCCCGGCGTCCGGACGCTCACCGTCGGGCACCACGGCAACTCGACGGAGAGCCCCGAGGAGGCGGAAGCGATCGCCGCCGAGATCGATCGACTGCTCGGAACACCGTGGACCGATGAGCACGGCACCCGGCCCCTGACCGCTTCCGACGTGTTGGTGCTGGCGCCCTACAACGCCCAGGTGGCGCTGCTGCGCCGCCGGTTGACCGCCGGCGGGCTCGGCGAGGCCCGGGTTGGCACGGTCGACAAGTTCCAGGGCGGGCAGGCGCCGGTGGTGTTCATCTCGATGACGGCCTCTTCCGCGGACGTGGTGCCGCGCGGAATGTCGTTCCTGCTCAACAGGAACCGGCTCAACGTCGCCATCAGCCGGGCTCAGTATGCGGCGGTTATCGTGCGCTCGGGGTCGCTGACCGAGTACCTGCCCACCACGCCCGCGGGGCTGATCGACCTGGGCGCATTTCTGGCGCTGACGCAGCGGACGTGACAACCGGCCCGGGCCTAGTTGCCGGACGAGTGGCGACCGTAACCGGTCGGGTCTTCGTCGGCATCGCGGCGGTGCCGATGACCGCGCGCCGAGCCGTTCTGCGGCCGCGGGGGCGGCGGCGCGGGCCGATCGCGGGGGGCGGACCGGTAGGCGCGCGCAGACAGTTCGGTTACCGGACGGAACCGCTGACGGGCGTCGACATGGGAGCCGTTGTGCGCGAAACCGATTGGGCCACCGTTCGGAACGGGGTCGTCGCGCCGGCTGTGCCATGCCGACGGCGGGCGCGGGCGGGCGGGACGATCGGCCGGAGTCCCGGCACCGCTTGCGCGCCCGTACGCCGCGCGCGATGCGGGGGCGGCCTCCGGTTCACCAAGGATGAATTCGACGTAGTCGTCGTCGTCATAATCATCGCCAACCAAATCGCCCACCCCGGGCGGCCCGCCGGCCGCGGCCGACGGAACGTAACCGATCAAGAACAAGGCGGCCACGATCCCGAACAGCGCAATGAACGCGGGCAACAGCACCGATTGCGACATGGCGGCCGCGAACGGGTCGCGCAGGAACTCGGGCAGTTGCAGCGTGGCGGGCGCCTCCTCGCCGATACCGCCGGACGGCTGCGGCGGCATCTCGGCGCCGATCCGTGCGGTCATGAACGCGGCCATGCCGGCGCTTCCGAGCACCGCGCCGAGCTGGCGGACGGAGTTGTACACGGCGGAGCCCGCGCCGGCCAGGCGCGGCGGCAGGTTGCGCGTCGCGGTGGCGGTCAGCGGCGACCACACGAACGCCATCCCGACGCCCGACGCAAAGAACGGCAACACCAGCCGCCAGATCGGCGTCGCCGGTGACATCTCGAAGGTGAGCCAGGTCAGCGCTATCGCCAGCACCGAGAAGCCGAACCCGAGGACCGGCCGTGGATGGTATTTGTCGACCATCCTGCCGACGAACGGGGCGAACACACCGTTGGCGATCGCCATCGGCGCGATCAGCAGGGCCGAGCGCGTCGGCGACAGCCCGCACACGGCCTGCGCGTAGAACGTCAGCGGCAGCATCATCGCCGTCGCGGCGAACGAGACGATGGCCACCCCGACGTTGCACAGGCCGAAGTCGCGGTCGCGGAAGATCACCAGGGGAATCAGCGGCTCGTCGGTGTTCATCGACTGCCAGAACACGAACACCGTCATGAACCCGGCTCCGGCGACCAGCATCGCCCAGATCCACGGCTGCCAGTGCGCGGCCTGGCCCTGTTGCAGCCCGAACACGATCAGGAAGATCCCCACGCCGGACAGCGCGACGCCGACCACGTCGAACCGGTGCGACTGGGTGGGCAGCACCGGCACCAGCCAGTACGCCAGCGCGAGCCCGGCCACGCCGATGGGGACGTTGACGAAGAAGATCCACTGCCACCCCAGCCCGTCGACCAGCACGCCGCCGGCCAGCGGGCCCACCAGGCTGGCGACCCCGGCGGTGGCTCCCCAAAGGCTCACCGCGACGCCGCGCCGCTCCGCCGGGAAGATCCGGGTGATCGTCGACAAGGTCTGCGGGGTGAGCACCCCGGCGCCGACTCCCTGCACCACCCGGGCGGCGATCAGCATGGCGGCGCTGCCCGACAGCCCGCACCACACCGAGGCGACGGTGAACACCACCAGACCGATCAGGTACAGGTTCTTGGGGCCGAATCGGTCACCGAGCCGCCCGGCCACCAGCAACACGACCGCATAACCCAGCAGGTAGGCGCTGGTCACCCAGACCACGGTGTCGTAGCCGATGTGCAACTTGGTCATGATCGTCGGGTTCGCGATGGCGACGATGGTCGAGTCGACCATGATCATGAAAAAGCCGATCATCATCGCCCAGAGCGCGTTCCAGGGCTTCTGGGATTGCGGGGAATTCTGGGTGAGGAAGTTCCAGCGCTTGGTGAGGTGGGCTGGGTTCGGCGCAGCGCGCCGGGTCATCCCGGACGACGGAGGCGTCGCCGCGGTCATCTACCCACCTCGTTTCAGCTTCCGTGGATGGCCGGCTGCACGGGGCCGTCTCGTCGGCGGGCCCGGACCGTCACGGACATCCAGCCTGCATTATGGCCGCTGACGCAATTGAGGGCAGCGACTGACCCGATCCGGGTACATCACGCGAAGGTTTCGTGCGTTCTGCAGCGCGCAGGTTAGCCTGGTAGGACGCCATTTGCAGGAGAGGCAAGATGCGGGCCCGACGGAAGCGGTCTTCGAACCGGTTTTTTAGCATGTCGCACGCGGAGCAGGCGCCGACGCCCACCAACGGCCGGCCCAAGACGTCCGCGCGGGCTTTGGCCCAGGTCATCGAGCGGAGCTCGCGGATCCAAGGACCGGCGGCCGAGGCCTATGTGTCCCGGCTGCGCAACGCGCACCCGAGCAGCAGCCCGGCCGACATCCTCGCCAAGCTGCAGAAGCGCTACGTGGGCATGGTGACGGCCAGCGGCATGGCGGTGGGCGCGGCGGCGACGATCCCCGGCATCGGCACCTTGAGCGCGCTGTCTGCCGCCGCGGCGGAAACGGTGACGTTCCTGGAGGCCACCGCGTTCTTCGTGTTGGCCGTCGCGGTGGTCTACGACATCCCCGCCGATCACCGGGAACGCCGCCGCGCCCTGGTGCTGTCGGTGCTAGTCGGCGACAACAGTAAGGAAGCGGTCACCCAACTGTTCGGCCCGAGCCGCACCAACGGTGGCTGGATTTCCGAGAGCGTGGCCGCCGTGCCACTGTCGTCGATCTCAGGGCTGAACTCGCGATTATTCAAGTCGTGGGTCAAGCGGTACGCGCTGCGGCGCGGCGCCCTGGTGTTCGGCAAACTGCTCCCGGTGGGCATCGGGGTCGTCGTCGGGGCCGTGGGCAACTACTTCGCGGGCAAGAAGATCGTCCGCAATGCCGACCGGGCATTCGGCGCCGCGCCCGTGCGGTGGCCGCGCGCCCTGCACCTGGTGCCGCCGTTCCACGAAGCCGGCTAGCGCCCCCTCCGGACCCCGTCTCCCTGGCGAATTGCTGGCGAAAGGTTAGCCTTTATAGGGCGGGAAACGTGGAGCATCGCCACGACTGTGACATGCTGCACAATCCGGGGCCCGAGAAACGTACAGGCGCCGTGCAAGAGCTGTGTAAGCGCTTGCAGGACAGAGGAATTGAGGCGAACAGCGGTCGTGAGCAACATAAGTTCACCATTCGGGCAGAACGAATGGCTGGTCGAGGAGATGTACCGCAAGTTCCGCGATGACCCCTCGTCGGTGGATCCGAGCTGGCACGAGTTCCTAGTCGACTACAACCCCGAGCCGACCAACGACTCGGCTTCGAGCGCCCCGGCCGCCGGCGACGGCCGGCCCGCCGCGAGCGCCCCGCAAGCACAACCCGCGCCGGTCGCCCAGCCGTCCGCCCAGACCGCGGCGCCGGCCCAACCGGCCGCCGGCAACGGTGCCGCCAGCGTCCCCGCGGCAGCACCGGCCAAAGCCAAAGCCCCGACTCCCCCGCCCGCGGAAGGCGACGAGCTGCAGACGCTGCGCGGCGCCGCGGCCGCCGTCGTCAAGAACATGTCAGCCTCGCTGGACGTGCCGACCGCCACCAGCGTCCGGGCCGTCCCGGCCAAGCTGATGATCGACAACCGCATCGTCATCAACAACCAGCTCAAGCGCACCCGCGGCGGCAAGATCTCCTTCACCCACCTGCTGGGCTACGCGCTGGTGCAGGCGATCAAGCAGTTCCCGAACATGAATCGGCACTACGCCGAAGTCGACGGCAAACCCACCGCGGTCACCCCGGCTCACACCAACCTGGGCCTGGCCATCGACCTGCAGGGCAAGGACGGCAAGCGTTCGCTGGTGGTGGCGGGCATCAAGGGTTGCGAGACGATGCGCTTCGCGGAATTCGTCTCCGCGTACGAGGACATCGTGCGCCGGGCCCGCGACGGCAAGCTGACCGCCGAAGACTTTGCGGGCGTCACGATTTCGCTGACCAACCCGGGCACCATCGGCACGGTGCACTCGGTGCCGCGGCTGATGGCCGGCCAGGGCGCCATCATCGGCGTCGGCGCGATGGAATACCCCGCCGAGTTCCAGGGCGCCAGCGAGGAGCGCATCGCCGAGCTGGGAATCGGCAAGCTGATCACGCTGACCTCGACGTATGACCACCGGATCATTCAGGGCGCGGAATCCGGGGACTTCCTGCGCACCATCCACGAGATGCTGCTGTCGGACGCGTTCTGGGACGACATCTTCCGCGAACTGGGCAACCCGTACCTGCCGGTGCGGTGGAGCACCGACAACCCGGACTCGATCGTCGACAAGAACGCCCGGGTGATGGAGTTGATCGCGGCCTACCGCAACCGCGGCCACCTGATGGCCGACATCGACCCGCTGCGGCTGGACGGCAGCCGATTCCGCAGCCACCCCGACCTGGAGATCCTCAACCACGGGCTGACGCTGTGGGATCTGGACCGGGTGTTCAAGGTCAACGGCTTTGCCGGCTGCGAGTACAAGAAGCTGCGCGACGTGCTGGGCCTGCTGCGCGACGCCTACTGCCGCCACATCGGCGTGGAATACACCCACATCCTCGAGCCCTCGCAGCAAGAGTGGCTGCAGCAGCGCGTCGAGACCAAACATGTCAAACCGACGGTGGCCGAGCAGAAATTCATCTTGAGCAAGCTGAACGCCGCCGAGGCATTCGAGACGTTCTTGCAGACGAAATACGTTGGGCAGAAACGGTTCTCGCTGGAGGGCGCCGAGAGCGTGATCCCGATGATGGACGCGGCGATCGACCAGTGCGCCGAGCACGGCCTCGACGAAGTAGTCATCGGGATGCCGCACCGCGGGCGGCTCAATGTGCTGGCCAACATCGTCGGCAAGCCGTACTCGCAGATCTTCAGCGAGTTCGAGGGCAACCTCAACCCGTCGCAGGCGCACGGCTCCGGTGACGTCAAGTACCACCTCGGCGCCACCGGCGTCTACCTGCAGATGTTCGGCGACAACGACATTCAGGTCTCCTTGACCGCCAACCCGTCGCACCTCGAGGCCGTGGACCCGGTGCTCGAGGGCCTCGTCCGGGCCAAGCAGGACCTGCTGAACCGCGGCGCGCACGACGATGGGGACGAGAAGGCCTTCTCGGTGGTGCCGATGATGCTGCACGGTGACGCCGCCTTTGCCGGCCAGGGCATCGTCGCCGAGACGCTGAACATGGCGGACCTGCCCGGTTACCGGGTCGGCGGCACCATCCACATCATCGTCAACAACCAGATCGGCTTCACCACCGCGCCGGAGTACTCGCGTTCCAGCGAATACTGCACCGACGTCGCCAAGATGATCGGGGCGCCGATCTTCCACGTCAACGGCGACGACCCGGAAGCTTGCGTGTGGGTGGCACAGCTGGCCGTGGACTTCCGGCAGAAGTTCAAGAAGGACGTCATCATCGACATGCTGTGCTACCGCAAGCGCGGCCACAACGAAGGCGACGACCCGTCGATGACCAACCCCGCCATGTACGACGTCGTCGACACCAAGCGTGGGGTCCGCAAGAGCTACACCGAGGCCCTGATCGGCCGCGGCGACATCTCGCTGAAGGAGGCCGAGGACGCGCTGCGCGACTACCAGGGCCAGCTGGAACGGGTGTTCAACGAGGTCCGGGACCTGGAGAAACACGGCGTCCAGCCGAGCGCATCCGTCGAGGCCGACCAGATGCTTCCTGCGGGCCTGTCGACCGCGGTGGACAAGGCGTTGCTGTCCCGCATCGGTGACGCGTTCCTCGCCCTGCCGGAGGGCTTCAGCCCGCACCCGCGGGTGCAGCCGGTGCTGGAAAAGCGCCGGGAGATGGCCTACGAAGGCAAGATCGACTGGGCCTTCGGCGAGCTGCTGGCGCTGGGTTCGCTGGTGGCCGAGGGCAAGCTGGTGCGGCTTTCCGGCCAGGACACCCGGCGCGGGACCTTCTCCCAGCGGCATTCCGTGATCATCGACCGCAACACCGGCGAAGAGTTCACCCCGCTGCAACTACTGGCCACGAACACCGACGGGACGCCCACCGGCGGCAAGTTCCTGGTGTACGACTCACCGCTGTCGGAGTACGCCGCCGTCGGATTCGAATACGGCTACACCGTGGGCAACCCGGACGCCCTGGTGCTGTGGGAGGCGCAGTTCGGCGACTTCGTCAACGGCGCGCAGTCGATCATCGACGAGTTCATCAGCTCCGGCGAGGCCAAGTGGGGCCAGCTGTCCAACGTGGTGCTGCTGCTCCCGCACGGCCACGAAGGTCAGGGCCCCGACCACACCTCCGGCCGCATCGAACGCTTCCTGCAGCTGTGGGCGGAGGGTTCGATGACCATCGCGGTGCCGTCGACGCCGTCGAACTATTTCCATCTCCTGCGCCGCCACGCACTCGACGGGGTTCAGCGGCCGCTGATCGTCTTCACGCCGAAGTCGATGCTGCGCAATAAGGCCGCCGTCAGCGACGTCAGGGACTTCACCGAGATCAAGTTCCGCTCCGTGCTCGAAGAGCCGACCTACGAGGACGGCATCGGTGACCGCACCAAGGTCACCAGGATCCTGCTGACCAGCGGCAAGATCTACTACGAGCTGGTGGCGCGCAAGGCCAAGGACAACCGGGACGACGTCGCGATCGTGCGCATCGAGCAGCTCGCCCCGCTGCCCAAGCGCCGGCTCAACGAGACGCTCGACCGCTACCCCGGCGCCAACGAGTTCTTCTGGGTGCAAGAGGAGCCGGCCAACCAGGGTGCCTGGCCGCGGTTCGGCCTCGAGCTGCCCGAACTGCTGCCCGACAAACTGACCGGGCTCAAGCGGATCTCGCGCCGGGCCATGTCGGCCCCGTCGTCGGGCTCGTCGAAGGTGCACGCGGTCGAACAGCAGGAGATCCTCGACACCGCGTTCCGCTAGACGGGGCGATCCCGCAATACCCGCCGGTACGAGTGACCGCTGGTACCGGCTAGCCTCGACGCAAACGAGCCGACAAGGAAGGGTGCTCATGCAGGGGTTCGCCGGCAAGGTGGCCGTGGTGACGGGCGCGGGTTCGGGCATCGGACGGGCGCTGGCCGTTGAGCTGGCCCGCTCGGGCGCCAAGGTCGCGATCAGCGACGTCGACGTCGAAGGCCTGGCCGAAACCGAGGCGCAGCTGAAGGCGATCGGTGCCGAGGTCAAGTCGGACCGGCTCGACGTGACCGAGCGCGAGGCGTTCCTGGCCTACGCCGACGCGGTCAAGGAGCACTTCGGTAAGGTCAACCAGATCTACAACAACGCCGGCATCGCCTTCACCGGCGACGTCGAAGTCAGCCAGTTCAAGGACATCGAACGGGTGATGGACGTCGACTTCTGGGGCGTGGTCAACGGCACCAAGGCATTCCTGCCGCACCTGATCGCCTCCGGCGACGGCCACGTCATCAACGTCTCCAGCGTGTTCGGGTTGTTCTCGGTGCCCGGGCAGGCGGCCTACAACTCGGCCAAGTTCGCGGTCCGGGGATTCACCGAGGCGCTGCGACAGGAAATGGTGGCGGCCGGGCACCCGGTGGCGGTAACCACCGTGCACCCCGGCGGCATCAAGACCGCGATCGCCCGCAATGCCACCGCCGCCGAGGGGCTCGACCAGGCCCAGCTGGCCAGCCTGTTCGACAAACGGCTCGCCAAGACCAGCCCGCAACGGGCCGCCCAGATCATCCTGGAGGCCGTGCGCAAGAAGAAGGCCCGGGTTCTGGTCGGCACGGACGCCAAGGTGTTGGACGCCTTGGTGCGGCTGACCGGCCCCGGATATCAGCAGCTCTTCGGGCCCGTCATGGGCCGGCTGATGCCCAAGCAGTGATGGCCGCCGGTAACGGATAGCCTGACGCAGCACGCCATCACGAGGGAGTACGCATGCATGGGTTCGCCGGCAAGGTCGCTGTGGTGACCGGCGCGGGTTCGGGGATCGGCCAGGCATTGGCGCTCGAACTGGGGCGCGCGGGCGCCAGGCTCGCGATCAGCGACGTCGGCGTCGATGGCCTGGCCGAGACCGAGGCGCAGTTGAAGGCGATCGGAACGGAAGTCAAGGCGGATCGGCTCGACGTGACCGAGCGCGAGGCCTTTCTGGCCTACGCGGACGCGGTCGGCGAGCATTTCGGGCGGGTCAACCAGGTCTACAACAACGCCGGCATCACGTTCGTCGGATCCATCGAAGACAGCCGGTTCGAGGACATCGAACGGGTTATGGACGTCGACTATTGGGGCGTCGTGAACGGCACGAAGGCATTCCTCCCGCACCTGATCGCCTCCGGCGACGGCCACGTCATCAACGTCTCGAGCGCGCTCGGTCTGTTTTCGGCTCCCGGCCAGGCGGCGTACGTTTCCGCCAAGTTCGCGGTACGCGGATTCAGCGAGGCGCTGCGACAGGAGATGGTGCGGGCCGGCCATCCGGTGCGGGTCACGACGGTGCACCCGGGCGGGGTCAAGACGGGGTTCGCCCGCAACGCCATCTTCGCCGACGGGCTCGACCAGGACGGCCTGGCCGAGAAGTTCGAGGAACAGCAGGCCAAGACCACACCACAGCGGGCGGCCCAGATCATCCTGGGCGCCGTGCAGAAGAACAAGGCCAGGGTGCTGGTCGGACCGGACGTGAAGGCGATGGACCTGGTGGTTCGGCTGACCGGTTCGAGACCTGAGCGGCTGCTGGGCGGGCCGGTCATGGCACGCGTGCAGCAGGTGGTACACCAGCTCATGCCCAAGCGCTGACGCCCGCCTTACCGCCCCAGCGGATGCTCCGCCAACCACCCGCCGGCGACCGCCTGCGGGTCGGCTCCGCCGGCCACCTGGCGGCGCATGTCGACCAGGGCCGCCGTGTCCAGCACGCCGGCGACCTCGTTGATCGCCAGCAGCTGCCGATCGCTCAGCGCGTTGCGGCGATACAGCGGCACCACGTTCTCGGCCCGGATCAGAGCGGGTTTGCCGTCGACGAGCGTGACGAGGTCGGCGGGGAGGCCGGGGTCGGCGGTCGTCGTCCACCCCGCGGTCAGCTGCCCGGCCCGAACCGCGGCGAACATCGTTGCCTCATCGGGCAATTCGCGCGGAGCGGGAAGCCGGCAGGTGCCCACGCTCGACGGGGCCCGACGGCCGGTGACGGTGCCCACGACCAGGCCGGCGCAGTGCTTCGGCAGCGTGCTCAAGTCGGCGCTGACATCGCTGCCGCCCCACGCCTTGGCGGTGGCTCCCGTCACCAGCAGCACGGGTTTGTCTTCCGCGGCGGTCGTATAGTCGCCCGCGGCGACTCCCTCGGGCAGCGCGGCCACCATCGCGCGGTAGACATCCGCGTCGGAGATCGCCACCGTGCCGGGCTGCAAACTCTCCAGCTTGCGGCCGGTCAGGGCCGGGACGACAGTGAACGCGCCCGAGTCCAGGCGCGCCATCGGATCGTCGGCGGTCTCGGCGCGCGCCGCGAAACCGTAGGACCGCAGCGCGGCCACGTAGACGCCGGCCAGCAGCGCCGACTCGGGATCCGTCCCGGAGCCGACCACCAGTTCCGGACGGGCGCGGTGGTCGCCGGTGTCGGTCCCGCAACCCGCCACAACGAGTAGGGCGGCGAGCAGCGGCACCGCCAGCCAGCCGGTCCTCACCCCGCGATGTCTGCGGGGTCCGCGGCCAGGGCCACCGCCGTGGCGACCGCATCCCCGACGCGCAGGTCCAGCGGGCTCGGGACGATCCGGTCGAACGCCAGGTCGTCGCTCACGACCGAGAAGATCGCCTCGGCCGCGGCGACCATCATCTTTTCCGTGATCCGGCGCGCCCCGACATCCAGCGCCCCCCGAAAAACGCCGGGGAAGGCCAGCACGTTGTTGATCTGGTTGGGGAAGTCGCTGCGGCCGGTGGCCACCACCGCGGCGTACTTGGCCGCCACCTGCGGATGGATCTCCGGATCGGGGTTGGACAGCGCGAAGACGATCGCGTCGGGCGCCATCGTGGCGATCATCTCCTCGGGCACCACACCACCCGAGACCCCGAGAAACAGATCGGCGCCGCGCAGCGCTTCCGCCATGCTTCCCGTGAGACCGTCAGGGTTCGTGCGCTGCGCCAGAACACTCTTCACGCTATTCATGTCGCCGCGCCCGGTGTGCAGGATCCCCCGCGAATCCAGCACGGTGATGTCGGAAACACCCATCGCCAGAAGGAGATTCGTGCACGCGACACCCGCTGCCCCGGCGCCGGAAACCACTACCCGCAGCGACGTCATGTCGCGGCCGAGCAACTTGGTGGCGCCCATCAGTGCGGCCAACGCGACGATCGCCGTCCCGTGCTGGTCGTCGTGCATCACAGGGCAGTCCAGCGCTTCGATGACGCGCCGTTCGATCTCGAAACAGCGCGGAGCGGAGATGTCCTCGAGGTTGACCGCGCCGAACGTCGGGCGCAGGCGTATCAGGGTTTCGACGATCTCGTCGGGATCCTTGGTGTCCAGCACGATCGGGATCGCGTTCAGCCCGCCGTACGCCTGAAACAGGGCGCACTTGCCCTCCATCACCGGCAGCGACGCGGCGGGGCCGATGTCGCCGAGGCCCAGCACGGCGCTGCCGTCGCTGACGACGGCGACCAGCCGGTTCGCCCACGTGTACCGGGCGGCCTTGGCGCGATCGGCGGCTATCGCGCGACTGACCTGCGCCACACCCGGGGTGTAGGCGATCGACAATGCCCGCTGGGTGTCCAGGGGGGCCGTCAGGCCTACGGAAAGCTTGCCGCCTACGTGTGCCTCGAAGATCTCCGCGTCGGTGATCGCGCCCTGTTCGGCGCGTATCTGTATCGATTCAATCAACTCGGACACGCGCCCCAGGGTACTGACTACCGATTAGTAGGCCTAATCTGCGCGGGATGACTTCCGCGACGGCCGGGTGGCGTCAGATCAGTTTCAGCTCGGTCACCGCGTTGCGCTCGTCGACCAGCTCGGCGGTGGTCTTGTCGATGCGGCTGCGGGAGAAGTCGTCGATCTCCAGCCCCTGCACGATCGACCAGTTGCCGTCCTTGGTGGTCACCGGGAACGACGACATGATTCCCTCCGGCACGCCATAGGAGCCGTCGGAGTAGACCGCCATCGACACCCAGTCACCGTCCGGGCTGCCCAGCAGCCACGAGCGGGCGGCGTCGATGGTCGCCGACGCGGCCGAGGCGGCCGAGGAGGCACCGCGCGCGTCGATGATCGCCGCGCCGCGCTTGGCCACGGTCGGGATGAAGTCGTTCTCGATCCAGTTCTGGTCACCAACGACCTCCGCGGCATTCTTGCCGCCCACCTCGGCGTGGAAGATGTCGGGGTACTGGGTGGCGGAGTGATTGCCCCAGATCGTCATCTTCTTGATGTCGGTGACCTTCGCGCCGGTCTTCTTGGCCAGCTGCGATATGGCCCGGTTGTGGTCCAAACGGGTCAGCGCCGAGAACCGTTCCTTCGGGATGTCGGGCGCGTTGCTCAGCGCGATCAGCGCGTTGGTGTTGGCCGGATTGCCGGTCACGCCGATGCGGATGTCGTCGGCGGCGACGGAGTTCAGCGCCTTGCCCTGCGCGGTGAAGATCGCGCCGTTGGCCTCCAGCAGGTCGCTGCGCTCCATGCCCGGGCCGCGCGGGCGGGCGCCGACCAGCAGGGCGAGGTTGGCGCCGTCGAAGATCTTGTTCGCGTCCGCACCGATCTCCACCCCGGACAGCAGCGGGAACGCGCAGTCGTCCAGCTCCATCACGACGCCCTCGAGCGCCTTGAGCGCCGGCTCGATCTCGAGCAGCCGCAGCTCGATCGGGCGGTCGGGGCCCAGCAGTGCACCGCTCGCCAGGCGGAACAACAGGCTGTAGCCGATCTGGCCGGCGGCGCCGGTGACGGCGACCTTGAGAGGACTTGCGCTCACGTCGAAATGCTCCTTGTGGAGATAGTCATGCAGATTCGGGTCTCGGCACGAAACTAGCGCACCCCTCTCGGCTGCCAACCTCCGGTCCGACACCCGGCCCACTCCGCCGCGCTCCGATCGGCGCGCTTTGCGAAGCCAGGGCGCGTAGCATGAAGCACCGCCCGGTCAGACCTGCGCAGCGATCGGAGGTGGATGTGTTCCAGGGTTTTGACGCATTGCCCGAAGCGCTTCGGCCGCTCGCCCACGAGCCGCGTCCGCCGCATCCCGATCCCCCACCCCACTCCCCCAACGAGACGTTGGTCGACTGCGCCGTCTACGCCGACGGCCACCGGCTGCCCGGGAAATTCAGCTACGCCGCGGCCCGGGACAAGGTGCGCCAGATCGAAATGCTCGGACACGAAGCGTTCGTCTGGGTCGGCCTGCGCGAACCCGACCAAACCGAGATGCAGGACGTCGCGGACGTTTTCGGGCTGCACCCGTTGGCCGTCGAGGACGCGGTCTGCGCGCATCAGCGGCCCAAGCTTGAGCGGTACGACGACACGGTGTTCCTTGTCTTGAAGACCGTTACCTACGTCGCGCACGAATCGGTGACGAAGGCCCGCCAGATCGTCGAAACCGGCGAGATCATGGTCTTCGTTGGCAAGGACTTCGTGGTCACCGTCCGCCATGGTGAACACGGCGGGCTATCGGAGGTGCGCAAGCGCATGGAAGCCGACCCGGAGCAGATGCGCCTGGGACCGTACGCGGTGATGCACGCCATCGCCGACGACGTGGTCGACCATTACCTCGAGGTGAGCGGCCTGGTCGAGTCCGACATCGACAGCATCGAGGAGGTGGCGTTTGCGCCGGGCCGCAAGCTCGACGTCGAACCGATTTATCTCCTCAAACGCGAGGTCGTCGAACTGCGCCGGTGCGTCAACCCTCTGTCCGGCGCGTTCCACCGAATGCAGGTAGAAAACAAGGACCTGATCTCCAAAGAAGTGCGGCGGTACCTGCGCGACGTCGCCGACCACCAGTCCGAGGCCGCGGACCACATCAACAGCTACGACGACATGCTCAACTCGCTCATACAGGCGGCATTGGCCCGCGTGGGCATGCAGCAGAACTCCGATATGCGCAAGATATCGGCCTGGGCCGGCATCGTCGCGGTGCCGACCATGTTCGCGGGCATCTATGGCATGAATTTCGAGTTCATGCCTGAGCTGAAGTGGCACTGGGGCTATCCGGTGGTGGTCGGGATAATGGCCACCGCCTGCCTGACCCTGTACTTCAGCTTCCGCAGGCTCAACTGGCTCTAGCCGCTCGATCAATTAGGTTGTGCGGCAGGGCGATTCGGGTTCAGCACATCGACGCCGTCGTTCTGCCACGCCTGTCGCATGGCTTCGGCGCCCTTCAACCGCACCCACGCCGCTTCGGTCGCGGTGATGGGAGTCGCCGCGAGGAATCGCACCGGGTCGCGGGGCGGTTCCAGCGGTAGATCGTCGATGTCGCTGGGGCCCAACAACACCGCGGTGAACGGCACTCGCCCCGCGGGTCGCGTCCACAGCGGCGAGCCGAGATCGACCAACGCGTCGGCGGTCAGCACCAACCCCTCGACGGCCGGTGTCGCGGCCAATACCGCCAGGCTGCGGGCAATTCCGCTGACCGGCCCCGGATTCCGCAGGCTCAGCACGACTTCGGCGCGCGGGCCCCGCGTCCGGTCATCGACGATCTGTGTCGGGTCGGTCATCGGATAACGCGAACAGCCCAGCGACACGTAGTGCAGCAGCCCGTCGGTCCCGCGGAAGCGCAGTACCTCAATGGGTTCGGTGCCCAGGAATGTCACGCTCGCCGAATCGGGCTCGGCGCCGGCGAAGTGGCGGCGCAGGTGGGCCCGCACCCGGTCCAGGATCCGGCTCACCGCTACCCAGACGCCGCGTTGGTCAGGTTCGCCCCGGTGCCGGGGTCGAAAACGGCGAGCTTCGCGGTGTCGAACGCGAGCTCGAGAGACTGCCCCATTGCCGCTTTGGACTCCGTGGGAACCCTTGCCACGAACTGGTTTTCGTGGGCGTGGGCGGCGGCGGCCAGCTCGTCGAGCTGGGCTGAGTGCGCCGCCCACCCCGCGGTGGAAAAGTAGACGAACTTGTCGGCACCCAGCGACTCAACCAAGTCCACCTTCACCTCGAAGGTGAGCGCCCGGATGCGCTGGTACCCATCGATCAAAGCGGCGTCGTGCAGATGCTCGGGCCGTACCCCGACGATGACGTTCTCCGGCGCGGGGTGCCGGGCGATCGCCTGTTGCACTTCCGGTGTCACCACCACTTCCCCGAACGGCAGCGTCAGCCCGGTGGGCGTCAACGTGGCCGGGAAGAAGTTCATGGCCGGCGAGCCGATGAACCCCGCGACGAACAGGTTGGCCGGATGTTCGTAGAGCTCGTCGGGGGTGCCGATCTGCTGCGCGACGCCGCCGCGCATCACCACCACCCGGTCTCCCAGCGTCATGGCCTCGGTCTGGTCGTGGGTGACGTAGACGGTCGTGGTGCCCAGCCGCTTCTGCAGCCGTGCGATCTCACCGCGCATCTGGACGCGCAGCTTGGCGTCCAGGTTGGACAGCGGCTCGTCCATCAAGAAGGCTTTGGGGTGGCGCACGATCGCCCGGCCCATCGCGACCCGCTGTCGCTGCCCGCCTGACAACTGGGAGGGCTTGCGGTCGAGCAGTTCAGTCAGGTCAAGGGTTTTGGCGGTCTCCTCGACCTTCTGGGCGATCTCGGCCTTCTTCATTTTGGCCAGCGTCAGCGGAAACGCGATGTTCTGCCGCACGGTCATGTGCGGATACAGCGCGTACGACTGGAACACCATCGCGATGTCCCGATCCTTGGGCGCCTTCTCGTTCATGCGCTCGCCACCGATGCGCAGCTCGCCCGACGAGATGTCCTCAAGGCCGGCAATCATGTTCAGCGTTGTCGTCTTACCGCACCCCGACGGGCCGACCAGAATCAGGAACTCGCCGTCGGCGATGGTGATGCTGAGGTCTTTTACCGGGGTGGCGCCGTCCGGGTAGCTCTTGGTGACATGGTCCAGCACAATCTCGGCCATCGCGCTATCCCTTCACAGCGCCGGAGGTCAACCCGGCGATGATTCTTCGTTGGAAGATTAGAACAAAGAGGACGATCGGGACCGTGATCACGACGGCACCGGCCGCGATCGACCCGGTGGGTTCCTCGAATTGCGAACTGCCACCGAAGTTCGCGATGGCCACCGGGGCGGTGATCGCCGCCTTGGTGGCGGTCAGCGACAGCGCAAGCAGCAGGTCGTTCCAGGCGAAGATGAACACCAGAATCGCCGCGGTGACCACCCCGGGCGCGGCCAGCGGGACGATCACCTTGCGGAACGCCTGGGCCGGTGTGGCACCGTCCATTTTCGCCGCCTTCTCCAGATCCCACGGAATCTCCCGGAAATACGCCGACAGCGTGTAGATGGCGAGCGGCAGAGCGAATGTGATGTAGGGCAAGATCAGCCCGGGCCAGGTATCGAACAGGCCGACGAAGCGTTCGATGTTGAACAGCGGGGTGACCAGCGAGATCGCCGGGAACATGGTGACCAGCAGGGTGGCACCGATCAGCATCCGCTTGCCCGGGAAGTTCAGCCTGGCGATCGCGTAGGCCGCCATCGCGCCGAGCCCCACCGCGATCGCGGTGGTGATCAACCCAATCCCGATCGAGTTGACCAGCGCCGAGCTGAACAAGTCACCGCGGAAGATGCCACGGTAGTTCTCGAAGGACACCGACGACGGAATCAGCTTGCCGTCCTTGACCGTTGACGTCGGCTTGAGCGAGAGGCTCAGGATCCACAACACCGGAACCAGTGCGTACACCACCACCACGGTGTCTAGCAGGACCCAGCCGGCCCAGGCCCGCCCGGGGCCCGCTTTGTTAGCGGCCACCGACGTCACCACCGGGCGCCGCGGCGCCGAACGCCTTGATGTAGACCAGCGCGATGATGCCCACACAGAGGAAGATGAGCACGCTGATCGCCGAGCCCAATCCGACGTTGAACCCCTTGAAAAGGTTGTCGTAACCCAGGATTGACACCGAGTCGGTGTTGTTGGCGCCGTCGGTCAGCACGTAGATGCTGTCGAAGATGCGAAAGGCGTCCAGCGTTCGGAAGAGTAACGCGACCACCACCGCCGGCTTGATGATGGGCAGGGTGATGCGCATCAGCCGCCGCCACGGCCCGGCGCCGTCGACCTGGGCGGCCTTCAGCAAGTCTTCGGGCACCAGCGCCAGCCCGGCCAGCAGGAGCAGCGACATGAAGGGGGTCGTCTTCCAAACCTCGGCCAGGACGACGATGCCGAGCGACGGGATCTGGGCGGTCAGGGGGGCGCTGCCCTGCGGCAGAAGGTTGGCCAGATAGCCGGTTCCCGGCGTCCAAGCGTAGTACCAGCTGTAGGACGCGACCACGGTGACGATGCCGTACGGAATGAGCACCGCGGTGCGCACCAGGCCCCTACCGACCAACGTGCGGTGCATCACCAGTGCCAGCGCCAGGCCCAACACGAACTCGAGCGACACCGAAACCGCTGCTATTCCCAGGGTTACGGCCAGAGCGGTCCACCAATAGCGGTCGGTCAAGATCGTTTGGTAGTTGCTCAACCCGACGAATGCGGTGTCGTTGGGGGTGGCGAGGTTGTTGCGCTGCAGGCTCAGCCACACCGCATAGCCGATCGGGTAGGCCGTCACCGCCAGCATCAGGATCGCCGCAGGCGCGACGAGCACAAAGGCAAGTCGCCGTTCCGGCAGCTGGTTTCGGGCCCGAGGGCGTGGCGCGGCGGCTACGGTCATCAGCGTCGCTCTCCCCCGCGAGCGGGCGGTACCCCCACTGCATCGTCGCCGGCGCGGGTCACGGCAACAGCCCCTTGCCGTCGATGGCCTTCTGCGCCTGCGCGGTGAGTTCGTCGGCCGTCCGCTCCGGGTCGATTTCGGCGATCGGGCTCAGCGCCGCCGACAGCCGCAGCGACAGCGCCTGATACACCGGCGTGGCCGGCCGCACGGCGGCATCGGTGAGCTGTTGCCGAATGATCGTGTACATCGGATATTTGGTCTGGAATTGCGGGTCGGAGTACAACGACGCCCGGACCGCGGGCAGGCCACCCGCCATCGACACGTATTTCTGGCTCTGCAGGCTGCGCAGGCAGCGCACGGCTTCGAAGGCCTCCGCACGGTGGCGGGTAGTGCTGGCCACGGCGAGGTTCAACCCGCCGAGCGTCACCTTGGCTGGCCGGCCCGGCGCCACACCGGGATACGGCGCGAATCCGAAGACCCGCCGGCTGGCGTCGTAGGCGATGCGGAACTGCTCGTCGCTGGGCACGAACGTCCCGACGTCGTTGATGCTGCCCGCCAGGGCCGGGTCGCGGTTCAGCGGCAGAAAGGGGACACCGCCCTTCACCGCGTTCTCCAGCATGGAGGCCAGCACATACGGCCAGTTGACTTCCAATGCGGCCTTGCCCTGTTCGACCGCCAGGCGCGCCGTGCCTTCATCGGTCCGGCTGATCGACGGGTCGGCCCCGGGGGCGGAAGCGACGGACTTGAGGATGCGCAGCGCGTTGACGGTCGCGGCCCGGTGTGCGGGCGTGTCGGTCAGCGTGACCTGGCGGCCGTCCTCGGAGAGCACCTGACCTCCGCCGCTCACCAGCAGCGTGTTGAACCACACAACCAGGCCCTCACCCTCGTTCGCCTGCACGGCGATCCAGGCGGGCTGACCCGCGGCGTGCAACCGGGCGGCCTCGCCCACCATCGCATCCCAGTCCTGCGGCGGTTGGCTCACCAAATCGGGCCGGTACCAAAGCAATTGCGTGTTGGTTATGACGGGTTCGGCATACAGCCTGTGCTTCCAGCGGGCCGTCGCCAGCGGGCCGGGCAACGTGTCAACGGCGGCGTCCGCGTCGGCCCGCCCCTCGGGGTCGTCGGATAACGGCAGCGCCCAGCCCGCCTCGGCGAACTCCGCGGTCCACACCACGTCCAGCGCCATCACGTCCAGCCCGCGGTCATGGGCGCTCAGCCGCCGCGCCAGCTGCACTCGCTGCTCCCCGGGACCCCGCGGCAGGCTCACGTGCTGGACGGTGAACCGTCCCCGCGATTGCCTGGTGCACTCTTGTGACACCGCCGTGAACGTGGCCGAGTCGGTGGCCGGCGTGAAGAAAGTGATCACCAGCCCGTTTCCGGCGGACCCGCAGCTAGAAAGCGCCGCCGTGGTGGTCACCGTCGCCAGCGCGATGACGCCCATCCGGCGCAGGCGCCCGGGACGTTTCACCACCGATTCACACCTCTCGCGCGCGGCCTCAAATCGCTAAGCGCGCCAACAGATCCCGTGCCTTCTCCGCGTTCTGCGGATCGCAGAGCACGTCGTAGCGGCCGGCCACCAGCTGCATGGTCGAGCTGAAATCCCTTGTGCCACGGGCCATCGCGTACGGGACCGCGGAGGTGATCAAACCGAAGAAGACACCGGCGACCAGGCCGGTGGCCAGCGCAGCCCACGGATTCGGGCTGAAGAACCCGAGCACCAGCCCGATGAACAAGCCCAGCCAGGCCCCGCTGAGCACACCGCCGCCGAGAACCTTTGGCCACGTCAGCCGACCGGTCACTCGTTCGACCTGCATAAGGTCGACGCCGACGATGATCACTTGCTGCACCGGGAACTGTTGCTCGGAAAGGTAGTCGACGGCTCGCTGCGCCTCGGCGTAGGTCGGATAGGAGCCGACCGGCCAGCCCTTGGGCGGGGTCGGTAACGAGGGGACGCCGCGCCGGGCGGCCGCCGCACCGGCGGGCGTGGCGCCTGGAACTTGACCGGGCTGGAAAGGACTAGTCATTGGTGCTCATTCTGCTCCGCCCTGGCCGAGGTCACATCTCGGGCCCTCATAGCCTATCCAGCGACCGCACGCCAACCTGCGAAGACAAGACCCCGCGGTCCGCAGGTCCGCGGCGATTCGCCACCAATCCCGCACTTGAGCATCGGCTAGGTTGAACAGCATGACAGCGCCCGGCGATGACTTCGGCGAACGCGCCCACGATGACCAGGCCAAACCGACGCCCGCCGGCAGCGGGGCTCCGGAACAGCCCGAGGCGCCGTGGGAGCCGCCCGCATCGGCGCCGACGCCGGAATATCCGCCCCCGGCCTATCCGCCGCCGGCGTATCCCACCGAGCACCACCCGGGTTACGGGAGCCAATACCCGCCGCCGCCACCCGGATACGGGCAGCCGCCGGGCTACGAACAGCCGCCGGGCTACGGCCCGCCGCCGTACCAGCCGGTGCCTCCGCAATTCGGCGGGCCGCCCGCCGGCTACGGGCCACCGTCTTATCCGGGCGGCTACTACCCCGCGCCGGACTACCTGGGCGGCTACGGGTTGCCGAGCGGACTCAAGCCGGGCACGAACAAGCTCGCTATCGCGTCGCTCATCTCGTCGTTCACCGGTGTGTTCTGCTGCTGCCTCGGCTCGATCGCGGGCATCGTGATGGGAGTGGTCGCGCTCAATCAGATCAAGCGCACCCAGCAGGACGGCTACGGCCTCGCGGTCGCCGGCATCGTCATCGGCGTCGCAACCCTGGTGGTGGGCCTGATCTTCGCGATATTCGCGATGCACTCGCGTTAGCACCATCGCGTAAGCGAGCGAACACCGCCGCCATCTGCCCTGCCGCCCGGCGCTGCCTAGGCTTTCCCCATGGCATCGGTCAACAGGGTCTACATCGCCCGGCTCTCGCGGATGTTGGTGCTGGGTCCACTCGGCGAGTCCTTCGGCCGGATCCGCGATGTGGTGATCAGCATCAGCATCGTGCGTCAGCAGCCGCGCGTGCTGGGGTTGGTCGTCGATTTGGCGACGCGGCGCAGCATCTTCATCCCGATGCTCCGGGTCACCTCGATCGAACCGGAGGCGGTCACGCTCAACACCGGCAGCGTGTCCCTGCGCCACTTCGAACAGCGTCCGGGCGAGGTGCTGGCGATCGGCCAGGTGCTCGACACTCAGGTCAGGGTCAACGACCCCGCGCTGCCCGAGCTGGCCGGTCTCGATGTCGTCGTCACCGACCTGGGCATCGAACAAATGCGCACCCGCGACTGGATGGTGAGCCGGGTAGCGGTCCGCAGTCAGCGGCGGCTGGGCCGGCGCGGCCCCGTGCACGTCGTGGATTGGCAAAACGTGCAGGGCCTCACCCCGTCGGCGCTGGCGCTGCCGGGCCAGGGGGTGGCGCAGCTGCTGAACCAGTTCGAGGGCTGGAAGGCGGTCGATGTGGCCGACGCCATCCGCGGGCTGCCGCCCAAGCGGCGCTACGAGGTGCTCAAAGCGCTCGACGACGACCGGCTGGCGGATGTCCTGCAGGAACTGCCCGAGCTGGACCAGGCCGACGTGCTGTCCGAGCTGGGCACCGAACGCTCGGCCGACGTGCTCGAGGAGATGGATCCCGACGACGCCGCCGACCTGCTCGGCGTGCTGAATCCGACCGACGCCGAGATGCTCCTGACCCGGATGGACCCGGGCGAGTCGGCCCCGGTACGTCGGCTGCTGGCACATTCGCCCGACACCGCGGGCGGCCTGATGACGTCGGATCCGGTGGTGCTGACACCCGACACGTCGGTCGCCGAGGCGCTGGCCCGGGTCCGCGACCCCGACCTCACCCCCGCCCTGTCGTCCATGGTGTTCGTGGTGCGCCCGCCCACGTCCACACCCACGGGGCGGTACCTGGGCTGTGTGCAGCTGCAGCGGCTGCTGCGCGAACCACCGGCGGCGTTGGTCGGTGGGATAGTCGACAACGACCTGCTCACCCTGACGCCGGAAACGCCGCTGGGGGCGGTGACCCGCTACCTGGCCGCCTACAACCTGGTGTGCGGACCGGTCCTCGATGACCAGAACCACCTACTGGGCGCGGTGACGGTGGACGATCTTCTCGATCACCTGTTGCCGCACGACTGGCGGGTCGATGTGCAGGCGCTCGACGTCACCGGCCGGCTCGAAGAACTGGGAGGATCCGCGTGAGCACGTCCTCGACCCCGCGCCGGCTCTACACCCCGCGGACGTCGCGCAGGTACTCGCCTCGCCTCGACCCCGAGGCCGTCGGCCAGATCACCGAGTCGATCGCACGCTTCTTCGGCACCGGCCGCTACCTGCTGGTGCAGACCATCCTCGTGGTGGCCTGGATTGCGCTGAACCTGTCCGCGGTGAGTCTGCGGTGGGACCCGTACCCCTTCATCCTGCTCAACCTGGCCTTCTCCACGCAGGCCGCCTACGCGGCGCCGCTGATTCTGCTCGCCCAGAATCGTCAGGAAAATCGCGATCGGGTCGCGCTCGAACAGGATCGCCATCGCGCCGCGCAGACCAAGGCCGACACCGAGTTTCTGGCCCGCGAACTCGCAGCCGTGCGACTGGCGGTCGGTGAGGTCGTGACCCGCGAATATCTGCGTCACGAGCTCGAGGGCCTACGCTCGCTGCTGGCGAATTTGGACGTCGAATCCGAGGGCTCTGAGGCGGCGCAGGGCGGTGACAGCGTCGACCGAAACGCAAGGAAATAGGGGCGTAATCAGTTCCGACCATTGCGCCACTCTGGTCACAAGAGTTATGTATGGTGATCTAGTTCACGGCTGAGAAGCAGTTGACCAGCTCACATACCTAGGACGGTCGAGTGCGCATAGGGGGACGCCGGGGTGCACACCCGGCCGCCGCGGCGGAGCGGCAACGAGCACTTCAGGTAACACGCACGCGTGCGTTCGGGGTCGCGACCATCACCCCGTTGATTTTCGCCGGAGCAGTGAGCGGAGCGGCGCCTTCGCTTCCCGAAAAACTCCCTCCGGTGCGCGCGAACATCACCCCGGTGGCCGCGGTGTCCCCTAGCATCCCCGACCTCTCCGGGCCCGCCGTCGTCCCCATCGACCGTTCCCCGGCCGCTTTCCACGTAGCCGAACCCGCCTTGTCGGCACCACCGCCAGCGATGATCGTGAATGCGCCTGGGGCGCTTGGCATCCCGAGCATCGCGCTGGCGGCCTATCGCAGTGCCGAGCAAAAGATGGCCGTGGCCGCCCCGAACTGCGGCGTCAGCTGGAACTTGCTGGCGGGGATTGGACGCATCGAGTCGGGGCATGCGGGCGGCGGCGCCGTTGACGCGCGCGGCACCGCCGTCGTCCCGATCTACGGCCCCTCGTTGGACGGCACGCTGCCGGGCAACGAGGTCATCCTGCAGAGCAGCACCGGCAACCGCCCCACCTATGCCCGCGCGATGGGACCGATGCAATTCTTGCCGGGCACCTGGGCGCGATACGCGTCCGACGGCAAAGGCGACGGCGTGGCCGATCCGCAGAACCTGTTCGACTCCACCCTGGCGGCGGCCCGCTACCTGTGCAGCGGCGGCCTCAATCTCCGCGACCCGTCGCAAGTGATGGCCGCGATCCTTCGCTACAACAACTCGATGGCCTACGCGCAGAACGTGCTGGGCTGGGCCTCGGCGTACGCCACCGGGGTGGTTCCGGTCGACCTGCCTCCGATGACGGGTCCGCCGCCTCCGCTCGGCGACGGCTTCCTCGAGCACCCCGAGGGACTCGGCCCCAACCTGCCGATGAACGTCAACGGGCTGCCGGTGGACGATCCCCTGGCGCGCGTGCCGCTGATCGACCTCGGCCAACCGCAGAGCGCCGGTCCACCGCCGATGTTCCCGTGGATGACCCCCGCCCAACAGCAGGCCCCGACGCGGCAGCCCGGCTGCACGGTGATCTGCGTCGGCTCCCAGAACCCGCCGCCCGCCGCCCCACCGTGGGCGCCGGCGCAGGCCCCACC